>NZ_JBIUBX010000005.1:0-325711 GCF_044548445.1 Streptomyces sp. NPDC052016 | reverse complement strand
CAAGAAGTCGGCCAACGGCCTCGTCTGAGCCGTGCCGGACGCGATAGCAGCCGCGGCCGCCACGACGCACCCCCGTGGCGGCCCGGCCCGCCCCCGGCTCCCCTGAGATCTCTCCTCGCGACAGGAGGCGCGTCTCGCATTCGCACCGACGTCAGTGCAACCGTTGAGTGAACCCGGCTGTCTCACCTGATATCAGACACACGGACTCTTCGGGGGACACCATGGTGCGAAGCAGAACCGTCTGGGCGACCGCCGCCCTCATGACCGCCGCCCTGGGCGTGGCCGCAGTGCCCGCCGAGGCCACTCCCGTCGCCGCTGCGCGGGCCGTCGCCTGTCCCACCGGCTGGGGCAGCCTGGACAAGGCGTACACCGCCGCCTCACTGGAGTCGGTGCGGTCCGTCAGGACCGGCAGCCACGACTGCTACGACCGGATGGTCGTCGACGTCCCGGGCGCGGGCAGCGACGACCTCGGCTTCGCCGTCCGGTACGTCGACGGCATCCACCAGGACGGCTCGGGACGTCCCATCCCCGTCGGCGGCGGAGCCATCCTGGAGGTACGGGTGCACGCACCCGCCTACGACCCCGACACCGGCAGCCCCACCTACCCCGCGACACCCGGTCGTCCTCTGCCGGGCGTGGACCTCACCGGCTACCGCACCTTCCGCGACGCCCGCTTCGTCGGCAGCTTCGAGGGCGACACCCAGATCGGACTCGGCGTGCGGGCCCGGCTGCCCTTCCGGGTGCTGCGGCTGGCCGACCGCCTCGTCATCGACGTGGCCCACACCTGGGGAACCGCCCGCTGACCCGACCGCCGCCGTCCCGCAGTGCACGGCGCTGACGCCGGCCCGGGGGGCGCCGCGCGCCGCCCCCGGGCCGGCCGTGCCCGCGCGCGTCCGTCGTCACACCGGTGCCGGGACACGGGTACGGGGCGGCGCAGACCTCCCCAGGTAGCGCCGCCCCGCCTTTTTCCGGCACCGTCCGCCTGCCCGCGGATCGGCACTTCACACCTGGATCACTCGGCCTCCCAGCGGAGCAGGTCCCCCGGCTGGCATTCGAGCACCTCGCAGAGTGCGGCGAGGGTGGTGAAACGGACGGCCTTGGCGCGGCCGTTCTTGAGCACGGCCAGGTTGGCGGGCGTGATCCCGACGCGCTCCGCCAGCTCGCCCA
This sequence comes from Streptomyces sp. NPDC052016, assembly GCF_044548445.1. Taxonomy (NCBI): domain Bacteria; kingdom Bacillati; phylum Actinomycetota; class Actinomycetes; order Kitasatosporales; family Streptomycetaceae; genus Streptomyces; species Streptomyces sp. NPDC052016. Next base: position 324,544 of record NZ_JBIUBX010000005.1, on the reverse strand, counting down.
CGGACATCTTCCGCTTGGCCAGCATCACGTCGATGTCGACGGCGATCGGCATCAGATCACCTCGGCCAGCTCGGCCTGCATCCGCGCCGCCTCGACGTCCCGGGCGACGGCCTGCGCGAGCAGCATGCGCAGGACGAGGACGATGAGCGCGACCCCGAGGACCGCCACGCCCACCCCGCCGACCAGGAGAACCACGCCCGGCGCCACGGCCTCGCCGGGTGCCAGGACGACGCCGAGCGCGAACACCAGTAGGGCGGCCGCCACGATCGCGCCGGTCACGACGTCGACATAGCGGAACGCGGCATCGGAGAACACGGTTCCGCGCCGCACCATCGTGACCAGCCGCCACACGCAGACCAGCACGACCTGGCAGGTGAGGACCCAGAGCACCACGATCACCAGCAGCGGGACACGCAGGTACGAGACGTCCGCGCGAAGCCCGCTCAGGTCGACGGCCAGCAGCGGCACCATCACCGCCTGCACGAACACCGAGCCGGCGAGCAGCATCCCGAGGACGGTCCGCAGCGCCAGCAGCGTCAGTTTTCCCATCGCCTCTCCCTCAATCGAGCAACGATCGGAATCTATCGATATTCGATAGGAGAGGCAAGCGGGTGCCGAAGGTCTTTTCGGCTGGTCCAACCGGGGAACCCGGTCCTGCGCACCGCACCGACGACCAGAGGAGGCCGATGTGACGGAGGGCCGAGACACCCCGCAGGACCCGACCGCGCAGCACCCGCGTCCCGACTTCCCGCAGCAGGACCAGCCGCATCCCGGCTGGACCGGTCCGATGGACCCGCCGCCCGACCACGGCGAGGACTCCTACCGCGGCTCCGGCCGTCTGGAGGGGCGCAAGACGGTGATCACCGGTGGCGACTCCGGGATCGGGCGGGCGGTGGCGCTGGCCTTCGCCCGTGAGGGAGCCGACGTGCTGTTCACGTACCTCGGCCAGGAGGAGGCCGACGCCCGCGAGACGTGCCGTCTGGTGGAGGACGCCGGGCGCAAGGCCGTCGCCGTGTCGTGCGACATCCGCGAGGAGGACGCCTGCCGGGCCCTGATCGACCGGGCCGTCGCGGAATTCGGGTCCATCGACGTCCTGGTGAACAACGCGGCCTACCAGATGTCGCAGCCGGAGGGCATCGAGGCGATCTCCACGGAGCAGTTCGACCGGGTCATGCGCACGAACCTCTACGGCATGTTCTGGCTGACGAAGTTCGCGCTCCCGCACATCCCGGCGGGCGGCAGTGTCATCAACTCCACCTCGGTGCAGGCCTACAAACCCAGCCCGCACCTTCTGGACTACGCGATGACCAAGGGCGCCATCGTCACCTTCACACAGGGCCTCGCCCAGATGGTCGCGGAGCGCGGCATCCGCGTGAACGCCGTCGCGCCGGGTCCGGTGTGGACGCCCCTGATCCCCGCGACCATGCCCGACACGGCCGAGTTCGGCAAACAGAGCCCCCTGGGCCGGCCGGCCCAGCCGGCCGAGCTCGCTCCGGCCTACGTCTACCTCGCCTCCCAGGACGCGAGCTTCGTCACCGCCGAGATCCTCAACGCCACCGGCGGCACACCGCTGCCCTGAGCATCGGCCGGCCCGCCCCGTCCTCGGCCCCGGGTGCTCCGGGCGGCTGAGGACGGGCCGCGGCCGTCCGGACGGCGCCCGTGCGCGCGGACGCCGTCCGTACCGTGACGCCCTACAGGGCGCGTTCGATCCGCTCGGCCAGAAGCTGCACGAACTTCGCCGGCTCGGTGGGCCGGCCTCCCTCGGCCAGCAGGGCGAGGCCGTGGAGGAGTTCCACGCTCTCTGCGAGGGCCGCGCGGTCCTTCCCGTCCCTGAACGCCTGGTTCAGGCCCTTGACCAGCGTGTGCTCGGGGTTCAGCTCGAGAATGCGCCGAGTGCGGGGCACCTCCTGGCCCATCGCGCGGTAGAGGTTCTCGAGCGCGGGCGTCAGGTCGTGCGTGTCGGAGACCAGGCAGGCCGGGGAGACCGTGAGCCGGGAGGACAGCCGTACGTCCTTGATCTCCTCGCCGAGGTGCTCCTTCATCCAGCCGAGCAGGCCCGCGTACTCCTCGCCCTGCTTCTCCCGGTCCTCGTCGGACGTCTCCTCGCCGGTGTCGAGGTCGATCTCGCCCTTGACCACGGACCGCAGCTGCTTGCCCTCGTACTCGCCGACCGCGTCGGTCCACACCTTGTCCACCGGATCGGTGAGCAGCAGCACCTCGATGCCCTTGGCGCGGAACGCCTCCATGTGCGGGGAGTTCTCGATGGCCGCGCGGGACTCGCCCGTCATGTAGTAGACGGTGTCCTGGCCGTCCTTCATCCGCTCCACGTACTGCTTGAGCGTCGTCGGCTCGGTGTCGTCGTGGGTGGTGGCGAACGAGGACGCGGCGAGCAGCACGTCGCGGTTCTCCGCGTCGGTGACCAGTCCCTCCTTGAGGACGGCGCCGAACTCGCGCCAGAAGGTGGCGTACCGGTCGGGGGCCGCGGTCATCATGTCCTTCACCGAGGACAGGACCTTCTTCGCCAGCCGCCGGTGCATCAGCTGGATGTGGCGGTCCTGCTGCAGGATCTCCCGCGACACGTTGAGCGAGAGGTCCTGGGCGTCGACGACGCCCTTGACGAAGCGCAGGTACGGCGGCAGCAGCGCCTCGCAGTCGTCCATGATGAAGACGCGCTTGACGTACAGCTGCACGCCCCGCTTGTAGCCCTGGGTGAACAGGTCGTGGGGGGCGTGGGAGGGGATGAAGAGCAGGGCCTGGTACTCGAAGGTGCCCTCCGCCTGGAGCCGGATCGTCTCGAGGGGGTCCGTCCAGTCGTGGCTGATGTGCTTGTAGAGCTCGTGGTACTCCTCGTCCTTCACCTCGTCGCGCGAGCGCGCCCAGAGGGCCTTCATCGAGTTGAGCGTCTCGGGCTCGGGCGTGGCCTCGCCGTCGCCGCCGTCGCCGTCCTTCGTGGCGGTCGGCCGCGGGATCATCCGGATGGGCCAGGTGATGAAGTCGGAGTAGCGCTTGACGATCTCCCGGAGCTTCCACGCGGAGGTGTAGTCGTGGAGCTGGTTCTCGGGATCGGCCGGCTTGAGGTGCAGGGTGATCGCGGTGCCCTGCGGGGCGTCGTCGACCGTCTCCAGCGTGTACGTACCCTCCCCGCGGGACGACCAGCGCGTGCCCTGGCTCTCGCCGGCCCGCCGGGTCACCAGGACGACCTCGTCCGCGACCATGAAGCTGGAGTAGAAGCCGACGCCGAACTGCCCGATGAGCCCTTCCGCACCGGCGGCGTCCTCCGCCTGCCTGAGCTCCTCCAGGAACTTGGCGGTGCCCGAATTGGCGATCGTGCCGATGAGCCCTGACACCTCGTCGTACGACATCCCGATGCCGTTGTCCCGCACCGTGAGCGTGCGGGCGTCGCTGTCGGCGTCGATCTCGATGTGCAGGTCGGACACGTCGGCGTCGAGCGTGTCGTCCCGCAGGGCGGCGAGGCGCAGCTTGTCCAACGCGTCGGAGGCGTTGGAGACGAGCTCACGCAGGAAGACATCCTTGTTCGAGTAGATCGAGTGGATCATCAGCTGCAGGAGCTGACGGGCCTCCACCTGAAACTCAAACGTTTCGGTCGGCATGGTTCGCGACTACCTCTCGGTCCCAGACGTCCGGAACTGGCTGACGGCAGCACTTTAGGACAGCGGGTCGCGGCATCCGAACCGAACTGGACGAAGGCGTCGTGCCGCGCCCCCGGGACAGGGCGACTCCGGGACGGCGGCGGGCGTCACCGCGCCCGGCTCCGCCGCCTGCGCGCGAATCCCGCACCCGGAGGCGGGGACCGTACCGACTCCGTCCGGGGAGCCGCCCATGCGCGCACCGAGGGGCGCGGCCGGGCGTGTCAGTGCCCCCGCCCCCGCAGCCTGCCGAGCAGCCGCTGCGCCTGGGACCGGCGGCGCGGGTCGGCGGCGGCGCGGCGCACCTGCTCGATGGTGCGACGCCCCTGCGGGCTTCTGCTGAACTGCTTGATCTTCTCCAGCATCCCTGGCATGACTGCCCTCCTGAAAAGAGTCGACGAGGCCGAAGAGCCCGGCCTGTGTACTGACGCGTCTACCCCGGCCCCGCCGCCTCACCCGCGGTGTCAGCCGTGCGGCCCACAAGCCGACGCGGACGCGGAGGCGTTGGTGGGGACGGGACACCACACCGTCCCGTCCCGTGCACAGACCGGAGCCGGGCGAGTTCGGTGGCAGGCAACTCGGCAGCGCGTCGTGCGCGACCGGCGGCGGTGACCCGGCTGCCAGGGTCAGAGGTCGAACTCGACGTGTTCCACGTCGGTGAACTCGACCAGCAGGCCGTGAGCACGGCGGCCGCTGTCGCGGAAGTAGATCTCGCCGAGCCCCTCGGCCGCGATGTCCCGCAACTGCTGCTCCGTGGCGCCCCGATCCCGGGCCTCGAACAGGCGGGCCGCGTACTGCGGGGGCAGGGCCACGGTGAGGTGGCGCAGGCGGGCGTCGTCGGTGCTGCCCGGGGCGGCGGTGTAGCCGAATCGGGCGCGCGTGTCGATGACGATGCCGTCGGTGGTCGCCGCCTGCCGCCTCGCCTTCGCCCGGACCTGCGGCTGCCAGCGGCTGCGGACCTCCCGCTCCAGGCGGTCCGCGAGCTCCTTCCTCGGCCGTCTGATCTGGTCCTTCACATACCGTTCGACGGTGCGCTGGGAGATGCCCAGCAGGTCGGCGACCGCTCGGGTGCCCTTGAGCTGCTTGACGAGGTACCGCATCCGCGCGCCGGCCGACTTGGGGACCGGGCGGGTGAACGCCTTCTGCAGCACCGTCTCGAGACCGTCTCCGACCGTGTCCATCGGTCAGCCTCCCCTACTCTCCGCCGTCCACGGCGGTGACCCGGCCGTCCTTGATGTACCGGGCCAGGTTGAGGTCGTCGCCGTGTTCCTCGCGGACGCCCTCGGCCCACAGGGTGGTCTGGGTGCCCTCGTGCTTGACCATCCCCGGCGACACCCCGAGCCGGAACGAGCCGGGCACCGTCCTGCCGTCCTCGGTGTAGGGCAGGACGTGCAGCGGGGTTTCACCGTCGGCGGCGTACACCGCGCAGTCGGACAGGATCGCCACCGGGTAGCGGTCCGTCGCGGCGGCGAGGGCGAGGATCTTGCGGTGCATGTTGGTCCGCGCCCGGGAGATGACGGTGGCGCGGATGTCCGGCCGCCACGTCGGGCGGGCGAGCGCCGGCCAGGGCCGGCCGGGCTTCCAGCCCCCGCCGCGCGGGCGCTCCCTCAGCTTGCCGATACCGCCCTTGACGGTCGCCTTGATCGCGGCCAGGACGATCGCCATCTGCTCGTCGCGCTGCTTGCAGCCGTCCATCGCCGCCAGGAACTCCTCGGGCGGCAGGTCGCCGGTGACGCCGAGGTCCGCCATGGTGGCCACGTACGCGTCGCGCAGCCGCTTGTACCAGGCGTCCAGGTAACGGCCGTTGTCCGGCCGCACCCACGCCTCCAGCGGGGCGACGTCGTAGCCCAGCTCGACCGCGTACGCCACGGTCGGCGTCGCGTACCAGGCCGGGCCGTCGGGCCGCTCGCCCTTCGGGGTGAACGGGCTGGGCAGCAGCTCCGCCTCGAGCCGCGTCCACTCCTTGCCGACCCGTACGCGGGAGAGGTCCACGTGGGAGAGGTCCACCAGCCAGCTTCCGGGGAGCTTCGGGTCGAAGGCGGGTTTCCGCACGTGCACGGGGGCGCCGAGGCCGACGACCGCGCCGTTGGCGGCCGCGCCGAACGCCAGGTTGACGTCGATGCCGACGACGTACGGCCGCAGGCACTCCGCGTCGGTCAGGGGCCGGGCCCAGTCGTACGCCTCCTCCAGCAGCATCTCGGCCGGGCCTCGCTGGTGGAAGCGCGGCAGATCGGCGAGGAGGGGGTGGCCGTCGGGGGCCTCGCACGGCGCGCAGTCGACCGGCTGCGTACCGAGGGAGCCGGGGTTGTGCTCGCTGTGCCGTCTGCCGTCGGCGCCCGGCTCGCTCGCCCGGGTGGGCGGGTGCAGGGCGGTCATCAGTTCCAGGCCGGTCACGGCGGTGGAACCGCACGGGGTCGTGACGCGTTGCGCGTAGGTGCCGAGAAGCCGGGCGAGTTCGGCGGGCGCCAGGTCGGCGGCGCCGTGCCAGACGCGGGCGTCGAGGGCGTCCCAGGACGGGACGCACAGCTGGACGCACTGGCGCCGGCCGCCCTGTGCGGGCCGGTAGATCCGGGCCCACGGGCCGAGCCCGCGCCGGGTGAGCTGCCAGTCGGCGCGCTGCAACTGCCGTACGGCCCTGTGGTCGTCGGGGATCCGGCCGGCCAGACGCTCCTCCTGCGACAGACGGGTCGGCAGCCCGTAGCGCTCGCAGGCCGCGGGGGTGAGCACGAGCAGCGGGTCGGCGTCCCTGCCGTGCGGGTTCAGCCGGGGCGCGCCGAGCGCGGCCTCGGTGAGGGCCCACTGGACCAGGGCCGGGAGGGAGGCGGCGGGCACGTCCAGGACCAGGCCGCCGACACAGTACGCGACGGCCCGGCCGTCCTGGTCGGCGTCCACGACGGCGAGCGGTCCGTGGGCGAAACGGGGGTCGACGGCGGCGGCGGCCTTCGTCCGGTCCGCGTGCTGGGCACGCGCCCGAAGGCCGGCCTGCGACCTGCGGTCCGCGCCCCGGCGGTCCACCGGGTGGTGGACTGCAGGGTGGTGGACCGCAGGGTGGTGGACCGCAGGGTGGTGGACCGCCGACCCGCGGTCCGCCGACCCGGGGCCCGCGGACGTGAAGTCCACGCCCGCGGAGTCCATCGGTACGGAGGCCGCTGGCGCGGTGGTCGCCGCGGGCGGAGCGGAGGCTGCGGGCGCGGTGGTCGCCGGGGGCGGAACAGAGGCTGCGGGCACGGTGGTCGCCGCGGGCGGAACAGAGGCTGCGGCCGTAGCTGCGGGCGCGGTGGCCGCCGAGGACGCAGTGGAGGCTGCGGGCGAGGCGGACGCCGCAGGCCCGGCGGAGGCCGCAGGCCGAGCGGACGCCGCAGGCCCGGTAGAGGCCGCAGGCCCAGCGGACGCCGCAGGCCCGGTAGAGGCCGCAGGCCCAGCGGTAGCCGAAGGCGAGGCGGACGCCGCAGGCCCGGCGGAGGCCGCAGGCCGAGCGGTCGCCGCAGGCGAGGCGGACGCCCCGGGCACACCGATCGCCGCAGGCCCGGTAGAGGCCGCAGGCCCAGCGGTAGCCGAAGGCGAGGCGGACGCCCCAGGCCCGGCGGAGGCCGCAGGCCGAGCGGTCGCCGCAGGCGAGGCGGACGCCCCGGGCACACCGATCGCCGCAGGCCCGGTAGCGGCCGCAGGCCCAGCGGTCGCCGCAGGCGAGGCGGACGCCCCGGGCACACCGATCGCCGCAGGCCCGTCGGCCACCGCGGGCCCGGTGGACTCCTCAGGCCGGGCGGAGGCCGCTGGGCTGGACACCTCGGGCGCACTGGTCGCGGCAGGCCCTGCGGAGGCCCCGGGCGCACCGGTCGCCGCCGGCGTGGTCTCCGCGGGCTGGGTCGGGGCGGGGACGGGCCGTGCCGGGGCGGGGGCCGGGTAGCGTGCGGCGAGGCCTTCGAGCAGGCGGCGGTAGGCCTGCAGGCGCTCACCCCTCGGCTCGGCACGGCCCGCCTCCCACGCCTGGATGCTGGGCACGCGCACGCCGAGCACCTGGGCGACGGCGGCCTCGGTGAGGCCGGCCGCCTCGCGCAGCCTGACGCGTTCGGCCGGGGTGGGCAGCACGCTGCCGTCGTCGACGGCGGCGAGCAGCGCGTCGACGGCCGCGAACAACTCCGGTTGCTGGTCGGTCATCTGTGTCCCCGTCCCCTACCGGACGCCCTGGCGGATCTCTTCCAGGCGAGTGATCAGCCGCTGGTAGCGCTGCGAGGCGGCCTGGGAGGAGTTGAGCCCCTGGTGGCGGGCGATGCGCCGCCAGTCCATGCCGCGCCGCCTGGCCTCGATGACGACCTGGGCCTCCAGCCGGTCGAGGCTGACGCGCATGTCTTCGAAGAGGCCCAGCGCCGCGGCCACGTCGTCCGCGGCCGGGTCCGGCTGCTGTCCGTCGCCCTGCCGGTGGCCGGCGGCGGCCGTCAGGACCCGGCCGAGCAGCGCGGCGTCCTCTTGGAGACGGTGGGCGGCGGCCCACGGAGCGGCGGGGTCCTCCGTCGGCGCGGACAGGCGCCCGGCGGGGTCCCGAACATCATGTGCCATGTGATCACTCTACGCGGAGGTGCAACGGAACAACGGCTCGTTGTTCCGTTGCACCTCCGCGCCGGGTCTCGATCCGGGCCCCGATCCGGATCCCGCGCAGGATGCCGATCCAGGTCCCGATCCGGGTGCCGATCCGGGACCCGATCCGGGTGCCGATCCGGGACCCGATCCGGGTGTCGCGCCGGATGCCTATCCAGGTCCCGCGCCGATGCCGGTCCGGGACGCGGGTGACGCGCGCTCAGGCGTTCGCGCAGGCGGTGCCGTTCAGGGTGAACGCGGCCGGCGCGGTGTTCGTCGCGCCCTTGGCCGCGATGAAGCCCACCGTGACCGAGCCGCCCGCCGGGACGGTGGACGTGTACGAGGCGGGGGCGACGGTCACCGTGCCGCCGCTCTGCGTGGGGGTCCCTCCCCACATGTTGGTGATCGTCTGGCCGTCGGCGAACGTGAACCCGAGGCTCCAGCCGCTGACGGGAGCGGTGCCGGTGTTGCGCAGCGCGATCTCGCCCTGGAAGCCGCCCGGCCACTCACCGACGACGCGGTAGCCGACGGAGCAGCTTCCGGCCGGCGTGTCGTCGGTGGTGACGTTCACCGTGGCCGAACGCGGTGAACGGTTGCCGGCCGCGTCACGGGCGTAGACGGCGAAGGTGTACGCGGTGTCGGCGGTGAGACCGGTCAGGGTGACGGAGTTCGTCGCGGACGCGGCGGTCTTCGTCTCGGTGCCGCCGCTGACACGGACGATGTCGTAGCCGATCACGCCAACGTTGTCGGTGGACGCGGTCCAGGTCAGGGTGGCGGACGTGGCGGTCACGGCGGAGGCCGCCGGGGTACCGGGGGCCGTCGGGGCCTGGGTGTCGCCGGGGTTGCCGCCGCCGAAGACCGTGGCCTCCCTCGCGGTCTGGGCGATGCCGTTGGCGCCGTTGAAGATGCGTTGACCCCAGGAGCTGAGCCGGCTGGGGTCGAAGTCGATCGCCAGGTCGAGGATCGGGTCGGTGTTGCCGCTCCAGGACCAGGCGAGGTAGCCGAGGCGCAACTGCTGGGCCGTGGCCATCATCGTGTCCTCGTCGGGGTCGCCCCACTGGTCGGCGGGTCCGCCGAACTCGCCGATCAGAATGGGGAGCCGGGCGTTGACGAAGGCGTTCAGGTAGTCCGTGATCTCCTGGGCCGTGTCGAAGACGCTGTACATGTGGATCGAGAAGATCAGGTTGCCGGTCGGGTCGGCGTCGTACACGGTCTGCGCGTTCGCGCGCATGACGCCCTGCCAGTCCTGGCCCCAGTTCGGCGCGTCCACCATGATCGTGTGTTCGAGGCCGGCGGCACGCAGCTTCTTCACGGCGGCGATCGTCGGGTCGGTCCAGCCCTGCGGTTCGGTGTTGCCCCAGGGTTCGTTGCCGATGTTGACGATGACGTAGTCCTCCTCGCCGGCCAGGACGTCCTTGAGGCCGATCCAGTAGTCGGCGGCCTGGTCGAGGGTGCCGGCCGCGGCCTCCTCTCCGTAGCCGGTGGTGTCGTGCACCTCGAGGACGCAGATGAGGCGGTTGGCCTTGCACTGGTCGATGACGCGGGCGACGTCGTCGGGGCTGTTCTCGGTCCAGCGGTGGCCGTTGGAGAGGACGACGCGGACGGTGTTGGCGCCGAGCGCCTTGACGTCGGCCAGGGACTGCGTCTCGCCCGGGTACCAGGTGTGGGCGTGGTTGACGCCGCGCATGACGAAGTCGTTGCCGTTGCCCTCGAGCAGACGGCCGTCGCTGATGTGGAGGCCCGTGGCGAGGGCGTCCGGGGACTCGGCGGCCCGGGCGGCGGCCGGGGTCAGTAAGCCGAGGACCACGGCGAGGCCGAGCAGCGGGGCCAGTGCGGGCAGGATCCTTTTGCGTGTCGCGCTTCTTGCTCTTCTCACTGCGACTCCAGGGAGTGAGCGCCGGAAACCAGGCATCGGACAATGTGTGGGAGCGCTCCCATGAAGCCACTATGCCAAGTACACGTCAAGACATCGCGCACAGCGTTCGGCCGCTCCCCCCGCGGCGGGAGGGAGCGGCCGACGGCTGATGGTTCAGCGGGTCACGACATGCCGCTCGTTCGGCACGCAGTGCGTCATCGTGAGGCCCTCGACGTCGCGGGGCGGGTTCTTGCCGAGGTGGGCGAGTCGCTCACGGTCCTCGTCGGTCAGGTCCTGACTGGCCAGGGGTTCGAGTCCGGCGACGTCCTGCGGGGAGATGCCGACGCCCTCGCCGATCCGGAGGCCGAGGTCGTTGTCGACCAGGAGGAAGTGCCACACCATGCGCTCCTGAACCGGACGGTCGCACTCGGCGAGCGCCTCGGTGAGGTTCTTGACCAGGTCGTCCCGCTCCCACTGCTGCATCAGCGCGTAGCGCTGGCCCGCCTGCAGGTAGTCGTTGGTGCGGGGGATGCGCTTGCGGGTGAGGCGGCCGCGGATCTCCGGCCCCTCCTCGTCGACCGTGGGGTAATGCGCCTCGCGCAGTCCGCCGGTGATCGACGGTTCGTAGTTGACGCTCGGGTGCTCGCCGTCGCCGTCGATGTGGTAGGTCATCTGGCCGTCGCGCTGGTTGGTGTGGACGTCGGTGCCCTTGGCCTGGTTGACCGGCAGCTGCAGGTAGTTCGGGCCGACGCGGTAGCGCTGGGTGTCGCTGTAGGAGAAGGTGCGGCCGACGAGCATCTTGTCGTCGGAGAAGTCCAGGCCGTCGACGAGGACCCCGGTGCCGAAGGAGATCTGCTCGTTCTCGGCGAAGAAGTTCTCCGGCATGCGGTTGAGCACCATCTTCCCGACCGGCTTCGGCGGGAAGTCCTGCTCGGGCCAGGTCTTGGTGTCGTCCAGGGGGTCGAAGTCCAGTTCCGGATGGTCGTGGTCGTCCATCATCTGGACCAGGAGCTCCCACTCCGGGTGGTCACCGCGCGCGACCGCCTCGTACAGGTCCTTGGTGGCGTGGCCCAGGGAGTCGGCCTGGACGTTCGCCGCGTCCTCCTCGGTCATGCTGCGCACGCCCGCCTTGGGCATCCAGTGGTACTTGACCAGCACGGTCCGGCCCTCGTCGTCCGTCCACTTGTACGTGTTGACGCCGAAACCCTGCATGTGCCGGTAGTCGGCGGGGATGCCGCGCGGACTGAAGAGGTTGACGAGCATGTGCATGGCCTCCGGCGTCTGCGACATGAAGTCGAAGATGCGCCGCGGCTGCTGCTCGAAGGTGACCGGGTCGGGCTTCAGGGCGTGGATGACGTCCGGGAACTTGATGGCGTCCCGGATGAAGAAGACGCCGAGGTTGTTGCCGACGAGGTCCCAGTTGCCGTCCTCGGTGTAGAACTTCACGGCGAAGCCGCGCGGGTCGCGGGCGGCTTCGGAGGAGTCGCGTCCCCCGATGACGGTGGAGAAACGGACGGCGAGGTCGGTGCGCTTGCCCCGCTCCTGGAAGAGCTTGGCGCGGGTGTAGCGGCTGATCGGCTCGTCGCCCCAGGTGCCGTACGCCTCGAAGTAGCCGTACGCCGTGACGCCGCGGGCGTGCACGACCCGCTCCGGGATGCGCTCGCGATCGAAATGGCTGATCTTCTCGAGGAACTGGTAGTTCTCCAGCGTGGCCGGGCCGCGGGCGCCGACGGTGCGCTGGTTCTGGTTGTCGTAGACGGGGTGGCCCTGCCGGTTGGTGAGCACCTGCCGGTCGTCTCCGGGGCCGGGCCCCTTGCTCGATACGTCCGTCATGTCGTCGGGCTCCTTCGGCTCGTTCCCCACGCTTGCGTGGGGCGGGGCTGCCGGGCAACCGCCGGGCTCGTTCCCCGCGCTCGCGTGGGTGCGGGGCTGCCGGGCAACCGCCGCCGGATCACTCGCGACCCCGGGTACCCGGCGCCTCCGTTCGTTCACGCCGGTCACCGTTCCAGCGGAGGAAAACCGTCCGGATCCTTCGGCGGCCGGCCGTGCGGGGTGTCCCCCGCGGTGAGGTGTTCGAGGACCTCGGCCAGTTCCTGGCAGGCGCGTTCCACGGAACGCCGGGTGTTGCGCTGTTCGGTGATGACGGCCGAGAGCAGCAGCGCCGTGAGGGCCATCGTGCCGTTGAAGGCCTGGAGCTTGACCATGACCTCGATGCGGGTCAGCTCGGCGAAGGGGCCGACCTCGTCCGTGGCCGAGAGGGTCGCCAGGACCGAGGCGAGCAGGGCGCACAGCATGCTGCCCGCGAGCTGGAAGCGCAGGGCCGCCCAGATCAGCAGCGGGTAGACGAGGAAGAGCAGGCTGACGTGGCTGCGGGTCGCCAGGGGGACGAGGGCGAGGGTGATCAGGGCCAGGCCCGTGGCCTCCTTCCAGCGGACCAGGGGCGGCGGACTGCGCAGGTTGTGCAGGAGCAGCAGGACGGGGGTGACGAGCAGGACGCCCATGGCGTCGCCGACCCACCAGGCCAGCCAGACGGGCCAGAAGCTGTCCGTGGCCAGCCGGTCGGTGACGACGAGGAGGCCGACGCCGATGGTGGAGCTGAGCAGCATGGCGGTCAGTGCCCCCAGGAACACGAGGCTCAGTCCGTCGCGCAATCGGGCGAGGTCGCTGCGGAAGCCCACCCTGCGGAGCATCAGGTACGCCAGGACGGGGGCGGCCGTGTTGCCCACCATGTTGATGAGCACGAAGGGCCGGAGCGAGGTGAGCGACATGATGACGAGGAACGCCCCCAAGGCGATGCCCGCCCAGGCCCGGATGCCCAGGATCAGCAGGCAGGCCACCGCGACGCCGGAGGGCGGCCAGATGGGGGTGAAGACCGCGCCCTCGACGACGAGCTCCCGCAGCAGGCCGAGTCGCCCGGCCGCGTAGTAACAGGCCGCGACGGCGACCGTCTCCATGGCGAGGACGGCCGGCCGACGCAGTTCGCTGGTACCCACCACAGCAGCCATGAGACACCGGCCGGGCGCCGACGGCGAGGTGAGAGGCGCGCTGTCCGGCCCTACGGCTGAACCTGGCGTCCGTGGTCCGGCGCGACCCCGTCGTGGCCCACGACGAGCACGGCCGCGTCGTCCTCGTGTCCCACGCGTTCGGCGCCCTTGATCACGGCGGCCGCGAGCGAGCCTGCCTCCAGGCCCGCCACGGCGGCGATGCCCGCGAGCCGGACGACCTGGTCGAGCCCTTCCTCGACGCTCATCGACGGCCCTTCCACGACGCCGTCGGTGAGCATGACGACCACACCGCCCTCGGTGAGCCGGTAGCGGGTGACGGGGTACTCCATGCCCTCCTGGACCCCGAGGGGCGGTCCCCCCTCGTCCTCGACGATCCCGGACTTGCCGTCGGCGGTGGCCCACACGCAGGGGATGTGGCCGGCCCGGGCGCTCTCCAGGAGGCCGGTGGCCGGGTCGAGGCGCATGAAGGTGCAGGTGGCGAAGAGGTCGCTGCCGAGGGACAGCAGCAGGTCGTTGGTCCGGGCGAGGAGCTCGCCCGGACCGCTGGTGACGGAGGCCAGGGCGCGCAGTCCGACCCGGACCTGGCCCATGAAGGCGGTCGCCTCGATGTTGTGGCCCTGGACGTCCCCGATGGACAGGCCGATATGCCCGTCGGGCATGGTGAAGGCGTCGTACCAGTCGCCGCCGACGTTCAGGCCGTAGTAGGCGGGCGCGTACTGGACGGCCAGGCGGAAGCCGGGGGCGGAGGGGAGGTCCCTGGGGAGCATGCCGCGTTGCAGGGCGATGGCGAGCTCGACCCGTGAGCGTTGCACCTCCGCGCGTTCGCGCGCCTGGGCGGTGAGCGAGGAGAGCCTGGCCAGCAGCTCGTCGCCGTCGTCCGTGGGGCGCTTGCGGGACATGGATCACTCCGGAGAGGACGGTAGCCCCTTCGGGGCGAATGTCACATTTCGCGTTTAGAGGATGATACCGACCTCGGCGCGCGGGCTGACAGTGCCGACGGAGTGCGCGGCCCCTGACGACATCGGCCGGCGACGGGTGTCGAGGCGTGGGTCACCTCCTGCTCGGTGTCGGAGCGAGCGGGGTGCAAGCCCGTAGCCAGTGGCGGCGATCGGCCTTGGTGCGCCCGCGGACCGGGCGCCCGGGCACGTGCGGGCGAATCGCGTCCGGACGGCGTTCTGGCTCGTCGCACGCCGGCGCCCGAAGCGGCCGTCGAACGACGGGGACACCCTGGAGGACGTCGTGGACGCCCGGGGCTTCTCTGCGACGAACGGGTGGTGTGGGGGTGGACGCGAACGCCGGGGGAGCCGGCGAGGAGGAGGTGGGCCCCTCCCCCGCATACCGAGGCCGCGCCCGGCGGGCAGCCCGGCCGGTGCCCGGGAGGGTCGTCCTCCCGGGCACCGGCCGGGGGCCCGCGGGTGAAGCTCCGCTCTGTCGGCGGTCTCCCGCACCGAACGTCCACGTGGAGCCGTAGCAGTTCATCCGCACCACGGACGGGCGTGCCGGACACAGGTGCGGGCACCTCACCGCCCGCTGCCGCGCCGGCGCGCCGGAAGCACTCCGGCTGGTGGCCGACGGCGGTGCGTGTGGCTCGCCGGGCCGGACGCCCTCGCGGGTCGAGCGGGCGGCGAGGACGTCGGCTTGGCAGGTCGGCTCGCCGCGGGCAAGCCGGGCGGGGCGACGGCGCGTACGAGTGGCCGTAGGGAAGCGGGGCGGGGCGACGGCGCGTACGAGTGGCCGTAGGGAAGCGGGGCGGGGCGACGGCGCGGGCGGGTCGCCGTAGGGAAGCGGGGCGGGGTGACGGCGCGGGCGGGTCGCCGTCGGGAAGCCGGGCGGCGCGGGCGGGTCGCCGTAGGGAAGCCGGGCGGGGCGACGGCGGGGATTGTTCGCCGTCGCCCGGGGAGCCCGGTGCTGCCGTGTCAGCCGCCGAGGGCTGCCATGACCACGTCCTTGGCCTCCTCCTGGACCCGGCGGAGGTGGTCCGGCCCCTGGAAGGACTCGGCGTAGATCTTGTAGACGTCCTCGGTGCCCGAGGGGCGGGCGGCGAACCAGGCGTTGGCGGTGGTCACCTTGATGCCGCCGATGGCCGCGCCGTTGCCCGGGGCCTCGGTGAGCACACCGGTGACCGTTTCCCCGGCGAGGGTGTCGGCGGTGACCTGGGCCGGCGAGAGCTTCGCGAGCAGCGCCTTCTCCTCGCGGGTGGCGGGGGCGTCGATGCGGGCGTAGGCGGGTTCGCCGAAGCGCGCGGTCAATTCGGCGTAGTGCTCGGACGGGGTCTTGCCGGTGACGGCGGTGATCTCGGAGGCGAGCAGGGCCAGGATGATGCCGTCCTTGTCGGTGGTCCACACCGAGCCGTCGCGGCGCAGGAAGGAGGCGCCGGCCGACTCCTCGCCGCCGAAGCCGAGCGAGCCGTCGACCAGTCCGTCAACGAACCACTTGAAGCCCACGGGCACCTCGACGAGTCGGCGGCCGAGGTCGGCGGCGACGCGGTCGATCATCGAGGAGGACACCAGGGTCTTGCCGATGCCGGTGCCGTCGGGCCACTGCTCGCGGTGGGCGTAGAGGTAGGCGATGGCGGCCGCGAGGTAGTGGTTGGGGTTCATCAGGCCCGCGTCCGGGGTGACGATGCCGTGCCGGTCGGCGTCGGCGTCGTTGCCCGTGGCGATCCGGAAACGGTCGCGCTGTTCGATGAGGGACGCCATCGCGTACGGCGAGGAGCAGTCCATGCGGATCTTGCCGTCCCAGTCCAGCGTCATGAAACGCCAGGTGGGATCGGCGAGCGGGTTGACCACGGTCAGGTCGAGCCGGTGCTGTTCGGCGATCCGGCCCCAGTAGGCGACGGACGCCCCGCCGAGGGGGTCGGCGCCGATGCGGACGCCCGCGGCGCGGATCGCGTCCAGGTCCAGGACGGCGGGCAGGTCGGCGACGTAGGCGCCCAGGAAGTCGTAGCGGCTGGTGCCCGGGGCGGTGAGCGCCTGGGCGTACGGGATGCGGCGTACGTCCTTGAGACCGGCCGCGATGATCTCGTTGGCGCGGTCCTGGATCCAGGAGGTGGCATCGGAGCCGGCCGGACCGCCGCTGGGCGGGTTGTACTTGAAGCCGCCGTCGGCGGGCGGGTTGTGGGACGGGGTGACGACCACCCCGTCCGCGAGGCCCGTGGTGCGGCCGCGGTTGTGGGTGAGGATGGCGTGCGAGACGGCCGGGGTGGGCGTGTAGCCGTCGGCGCTGTCGATGAGCACGGTGACGCCGTTGGCGGCGAACACCTCCAGGGCGGTGACCCGGGCCGGCTCGGACAGGGCGTGCGTGTCGGCGCCGAGGAAGAGCGGGCCGTCGGTGCCCCGGGCGGTGCGGTACTCGCAGATCGCCTGGCTGGTGGCGGCGATGTGGTCCTCGTTGAACGCCGTGTTCAGGGACGATCCGCGGTGTCCTGACGTGCCGAACGCCACCCGCTGCGCCGGGTCGGCCGGGTCGGGGTGCAGCGCGTAGTACGCGGTGACCAGCCGGGCGACGTCGACGAGGTCCTCGGGGCCGGCCGGCCCGCCCGCTCGCTCGTGCTGCATGTGCCCGCTCCTCCACATCGGTTGACCAAGGACTTGCGGTTCTCATCTTCCCTTGTGCGGGCGGCGATCCGCGAGTACGGGCGGTTGCGCCGCCCGGCGTGCCCCGCGCCCTCAGCGGCGGCGGCCGCGCATCGACCAGCCGCTGCCGATGCCCGCGACGTGGAGGGCGAGCAGGGTAAGGCCGAGAAGCATGACGTTGGAGGAGGTGAAGGTGTCGTTGGTCGAGATCTCCGCCGCGTTGATCAGGAAGGCGAAGAAGAAGAGGACCGCGGAGATGATGGCGAGCACGGTGTCGTCCCTTCGGAGTCCCGGTCTGCTCCGGTCTGTCCGGTCGCTGCCGGTCTGGTGGATGTCATCGCTGTGCGGATGCCCCCGACCGCAGCGAGCACACCGGGTGCACCGCGCCGTGCCGTGACGACCTGAGTAGCCGTACTCAGGCGCGGCCGTGCCCGCGCGACGAGACTGAGGGCCCGATCGCCGCTCCCGGTATCGCCGCCCGAAGAGAGGTTCTCGCCGTGCTCAGCCGTGCCGCCATCAACCTGACGCCGTTCTTCGGGCGCCTCACCGTCACCAGCGAGCTCAGGCTCCGGCTGCCCGCGGGGACCATCTTCGTGGCCAACCACGACTCCATGGCCGACCCCGCGGTCGTCATGGCCGCCCTGCGGCGGTTCGACCTGGAGCCGGTGGTCATGGCGACCGCGGGCCTGTGGCGGATCCCGCTGCTCGGGCGGGCGCTGACCCGTGAGGGGCACATCCCCGTCCAGCGCCGTACCGCGCGCGCCGCGCTGGCCCTCGACGCCGCCGCCGAGGCGCTGGCCGGCGGCCGGCACGTACTGCTGTACGGCGAGGGCGGGCTGCCGCGCCGCAGGGACGCGGCCTGTGCTCCGCCCGAGCCGTTCCGCACCGGGCCGGCCCGTCTGGCGCGCGCGTCCGGCGCCTTGGTGGTGCCGGTGGGCCACGCGGGCGCCCGGCGGATCGCCTCGGGTTCGGCCGCGAAGCAGTTGGCGGGCACCCTGACGGCGCCGGTCCGCCGCCCGCGCTGCCACGTCCACCTCGGTGCGCCGCTGCGGCTGCCCCGGGAGGTCGACAACGCCACGGCCGCCGCCCGGCTCGCCGTCACGGCGGCCTGGCGGACGGCGGTGCGCGCCGTGGGCGAACAGCCCCACCCGTAGCCACGCGGTGGAGCGAGCACCCTCAGCGGCAGCGCGCCACGGGCTAACAGCCGCGCCCGCCAGTGGCGCACCGTGGACAAGTAGCCCGAGCAGTAGCGCGCCGGGGACGAAACAACCCCGCCCGTAGCGCGCCGCGGGCAGCACCCTCAGCGGAAGCGCTGCGGGCAGCACCCTCATCGGTAGCGCGCCACGGGCCGCCGCGCCGTAGCGCACCGCGGACGAACAACCCCGCCGGTAGCGCACCGGGGACGAGTAGCCCCGCCAGTAGCCCGCAGCGGCGAGCACCCTCAGCGGCAGCGCGCCACGGGCGAACAGCCCCGCCAGTGGCGCACCGCAGCGAACACCCTCAGCAGCAGCGCGCCATGGGCGAATTGCCGCGCCGGTAGCGCGCCGCGGGCAGCACCCTCAGCGGTAGCGCACCGCAGACGAACCCCGCCGGTAGCGCGCCGTGGACGAGGCCCCGCCAGTAGCGCGCCGCAGACGAACAATCCCGCCGATGGCGCGCGCACGGCGAGCACCCCCAACCATTGCGCACCTCGGCGAGCACCCCGCCGGTAGCACGCCACAGGCGAACACCCCGCCAGTAGCGCGCCCGGCGAGCACCCCCAACCATTGCGCACTTCGGCGAGCACCCCGCCGGTAGCTCACCGCGGCCGAACACCCCCGCCGGTTCCCGTTACGGCGCCGCGGGCGGGGGCGCGGTGCTCTGGCGCATCACCAGCCGCGTCGGGACGAGTGTCGTCCCGTGTTCCGGGTCGTGCTGGCGCATCTTGCGCAGGACCGCCTGGACGCAGAGGCGGCCGACCTCGGCGAAGTCCTGGTGCAGGGTGGTCAGCGGGGGCAGGAAGGAGCTCGCCTCCGGGATGTCGTCGAAGCCGATGACGCTGACGTCCTCGGGTACGCGCCGGCCACGTTCGTGCAGGGCGCGCAGCAGGCCCAGGGCCATCTGGTCGTTGCCCGCGAAGACGGCGGTGCAGTCCTCGCGGGCCGCGAGCTCGAGGCCCGCGAGGTAGCCGGACTCCGCCGACCAGTCGCCCCGGACGAGCGGCGGCGGGGTGCGGCCCGCCTCGGCGAGGGCCTCGCGCCAGGCGTCGGCGCGTCGCTGCGCGGCGAAGGAGTCCTCCGGGCCGGCCAGGTGCCACACCGTGCGATGGCCGAGGTCGAGCAGGTGCTGGACGGCGGTGCGGGTGCCGCCGGCCTGGTCGGTGTCCACGACCGTGTAGCGGTCGCCGGCGTCGGAGTCGACGACCACGACCTGGACGTGCGGCGGGAGGACGACGGTCGCCGCGTCCAGCAGGTGCACCTCCATGATGACGATCACCGCGTCGACGGCGAGTTCCTCCAGCCGGGAGAACGCGCCGCGCACCTCGTCCTGGGTGGGGACGGCGACGGGCAGCAGCGTCACCGCGTACCCCTCGGCGGCGGCGGAGGTGGCGATCGCCTCCAGCGTGCGCATGTTGCCGGTGGTGGAGAGTGTGAAGGTGATGACGCCGATGGTGCGGAACTCTCCCCGCTTGAGCGCGCGGGCCGCGCTGTTGGGGCGGTAGCCCAGCTCCTTCATGGCGGCCAGCACCTGCTGCCGGGTCTCCTCGTTCACCCCGGCGTACCCGTTGGACACCCGGGAGACCGTCTGCGAGGACACGCCCGCCAGGCGTGCCACGTCCGCCATCGAGGCGGTGGCGCGGCCGCGGTTGCGCGGGCGCGTCGGGACGCCGCCGGGCTCCGGGCGGTCTCCGGCCGGCTCCACCGCGGCCCCGGCCGTGTCCGCCGGGGCTCTTCCAGCCATCTCCACGCGTCGCCCCCACCTTTCTTCCGCCGCAGCTTCCTCGGTGTCCCCAGGGGACCCTTGACCGTGGTTATCGGGGCAGTGTAGACATGCCGCCATCAGATGTTTACGTAAACATAACAGCTCACCGCTGTTCCGCGGTGGCTGATGTTTGCGTAAACATCGTGGCGGTGCGGCGCGGCACAGCGATGTCGGCACCGCCGGTTCCAGGACTGGACGAGCGAGGAACGACATGACGACGCTGCAACCGCCGGCGGCCGCCGAACCGCGGCCGGCACCTCCTCCGGCGAGACGGGACCGCCGCTCCTGGACGGGGTGGGGTTTCATCGGTCCCTTCGTGGCCGTGTTCGCCCTGGTCTTCCTGGCCCCGATCGTGTATTCGATCTACCTCAGCCTCTTCCGCGACCAGCTCATCGGCGGCACCACCTTCGTCGGTCTCGACAACTACACGCAGGCCCTGAAGGACGAGCGCTTCTGGGACGCGCTCGCCCGGGTGTCGCTCTTCCTGGCCGTCCAGGTGCCGATCATGCTCGGCATCGCCCTGCTGGTGGCCCTGGCCCTGGACAGCGGCCGGCTCTACGGAAAGAGCTTCTTCCGCATCACGATCTTCCTGCCGTACGCGGTGCCCGCCGTGGTCGCCACCCTGATGTGGGGCTTCATGTACGGCACGAAGTACGGGCTGGTGGGCGACATCAACGGGGCGTTCGGCGTCTCCCTGCCCGACCCGCTCTCCCCCGACCTCGTCCTGGCGTCGATCGGAAACATCGTCACCTGGGAGTTCGTCGGCTACAACATGCTGATCTTCTACTCGGCGCTGCGCGTCATCCCGCACTCGCTGTACGAGGCGGCCGAGATCGACGGCGCCGGGCAGATCCGCGTGATCACCGCCATCAAGCTGCCGGCCATCCGCGGCGCCCTCGTCATCGCGACGATCTTCTCCATCATCGGCAGCTTCCAGCTCTTCAACGAGCCCAACATCCTGCGCCCGTTGGCGCGCAACGCCATCACGACCGACTACACCCCGAACTACTACACGTACTCGCTGTCCTTCAACGGCCAGCAGCACAACTACTCCGCGACGGTGGCCATCATCATGGGCCTGATCACGATGGTGATCGCCTACGTCGTGCAGCTGCGCGGCATGCGCAAGGGAGCGTGACCCGATGAGCAGCCCTCTCACCACCGACTCCCCTTCCGCGGCCGTCAAGACCTCCGGCTCGGGTACGGGCGCGCCGCGTCTGCGCGGCCCGCGCAGGCACTCTCCGGGGAAGCCGAAGCGCAGCCTGCTGCTGACGGTGCTGACCTCCCTGGTCGTCCTCTACACCGTGGTGCCGCTGATCTGGCTGGCCGTCAACGCCACCAAGACCCAGGCGGGCCTGGCCGACTCCAGTGGCCTGTGGTTCAGTGACGACTTCGCCCTCTGGGACAACATCCGCGACACGTTCACGTACGACGACGGCGTGTTCACGCGCTGGCTGCTGAACACCCTGATGTACGTGGTGCTCGGCGCCGGCGGCGCCACGCTCCTCGCGGTCCTGGGCGGTTACGCGCTGGCGAAGTTCGAGTTCCCCGGCAGGCGCGGCGTCTTCGCCGTGGTCATCGGCGCCGTCGCCGTCCCGGGTACGGCGCTCGCGGTGCCCACCTTCCTGATGTTCAGCAAGATGGGTCTGACCGACACCCCGTGGGCGGTGATCATCCCGTCGCTGGTCTCCCCCTTCGGCCTGTACCTGATGTGGGTCTTCGCCGCGGAGGCCATCCCCACGGAGCTGCTGGAGGCCGCCCGCATCGACGGGGCCGGCGAGGCGCGCACCTTCTTCACGGTCGCCCTGCCGTTGCTCGCCCCCGGCATCGTCACCGTGCTGCTGTTCACCACGGTCGCGACCTGGAACAACTACTTCCTGCCGCTGATCATGCTGAAGGACTCGGACTGGTACCCGCTGACCCTGGGCCTGAGCGTCTGGAACTCCCAGGCGGAGACCATCGGCGGCGACGTGATCTTCAACCTGGTGATCACCGGTTCGCTGCTCACCATCCTCCCGCTGATCGCGGCGTTCCTGCTGCTGCAGAAGTACTGGCAGTCCGGACTCGCCGCCGGAAGCGTCAAGGAGTGACCCCACGGCCCCGCGGCCGCCCCTTCAGCCCCACGTTGCGCACCACCACCCTCACCCTGTCCCACCCACGACGAAGTGGAAGCACCTCCATGCGCAGAACGACCAGCCGCCTGCTGCGCGGCATCGCCCTCCTGTCCACCCTCGCCCTGGGCACCACCGCCTGCGGCGGCTCGGACGACGGCTCCGACCAGAAGGCGGTCTCCGCCTCGGACGTCCAGGCGGCCCTGAAGAAGGGCGGCACGGTCACGGTCTGGGCCTGGGAGCCCACGCTGAAGACGGTCGCCGCCGACTTCGAGAAGAAGTACCCCAAGGTCAAGATCAACCTCGTCAGCGAGCGGTCCGGCGACAAGCACTACACCGCCCTGTCGAACGCGATATCGGCGGAGAAGGGCGTGCCCGACGTCGCGCAGGTGGAGTACTTCGCGGTGAGCCAGTACTCGCTCACCAAGGGCCTCACCGACCTGGCCCCCTTCGGCGCCGACAAGCTCTCCTCGAAGTACACGCCGGGTCCGTGGAACGCCGTGAGCGAGGGCAAGGCCGTCTACGGCCTGCCGATGGACTCCGGCCCGATGGCGCTGTTCTACAACAAGACGGTCTTCGACAAGCACAAGATCGCCGTCCCGACCACCTGGGACGAGTACGTCGAGGCGGCCCGCAAGCTGCACAAGGCCGACCCCAAGGTCTACATCGCCAACGACGCCGGCGACGCGGGCTTCACCACCAGCATGCTGTGGCAGGCCGGTTCGCGTCCCTACAAGGTCGACGGCACCGACGTGAAGATCGACTTCTCCGACGCGGGCGCCAAGAAGTACACCGACACCTGGCAGAAGCTCATCGACGAGAAGCTGCTCGCGCCCATCAACGGCTGGACCGACGACTGGTACAAGGGTCTGGGCGACGGCACCATCGCCACCCTGGCCACCGGCGCCTGGATGCCCGCCAACTTCGTCACCGGCGTGCCGAACGCCTCCGGTGACTGGCGCGTGGCCCCGATGCCGGCCTGGGCCAAGGGCGACAAGGCGAGCGCGGAGAACGGCGGCAGCTCCCTGACCCTGCCCGCGCTGGGCAAGAACAAGGAACTCGCCTACGCCTTCGTCGAGTACGCGAACGCCGGGGACGGCGTGCAGACCCGCGTCAAGCAGGGCGCCTTCCCGGCGACCACCGCGGAGCTGCAGTCCACCGAGTTCCAGAGCACCAAGTTCGACTACTTCGGCGGGCAGGAGGCGAACAAGATCTTCGCCGACTCCGCCGCCAACGTCGCCAGCGACTGGTCGTACCTGCCCT
The DNA here is from genome assembly GCF_044548445.1 of Streptomyces sp. NPDC052016. Lineage (NCBI taxonomy): Bacteria > Bacillati > Actinomycetota > Actinomycetes > Kitasatosporales > Streptomycetaceae > Streptomyces > Streptomyces sp. NPDC052016. Next base: position 301,552 of record NZ_JBIUBX010000005.1, on the reverse strand, counting down.
TCCAGCAGTACGCCAACTCGATCTTCAACGACACCGTCGGCAAGGCCTACGTCTCGGGCACCAAGCTGGCGGACGGCCTCAAGGCCTGGCAGGACGCCTCGGTCAAGTACGGCGAGGAGCAGGGCTTCACCGTCGAGAAGTAGCCGGGAAGCAACAGACGCCGGGCGGCGCGGCAGTGGGCCGCGCCGCCCCCGTGCACCACCTTCGGAAGGACCGCCATGATCTCCACCCTCCACTCCCGCCGCCGCGGGGCGGACGGTGACCCCGCCCCGCGTCTGGCCTACGGCGCCGACTACAACCCCGAGCAGTGGCCCCGGGACGTGTGGGAGGAGGACGTCCGGCTGATGCGCGAGGCCGGCGTCACCGTCGTGTCCGTGGCGATCTTCTCCTGGGCGCGCCTCCAGCCGGGCCCGGACACCTGGGACTTCGGCTGGCTCGACGAGGTCATGGACCTGCTGCACGCGAGCGGCATCGGGGTCGACCTGGCCACCGCCACCGCCTCCCCGCCGCCCTGGCTGACCACCGCCCACCCGGAGATCCTCCCGGTGACCGCGAACGGCGAGACGGTGTGGCCGGGCGCGCGCCAGCACTGGCGGCCCACCTCCCCCGTCTTCCGCGAGCACGCCCTGCGCCTGGTCCGGGAACTGGCGAACCGGTACAAGGACCACCCGGCGCTGGTCGCCTGGCACGTCTCCAACGAACTGGGCTGCCACAACGTCTACGACCACTCCGACGACGCGGCCCGCGCCTTCCGCGTCTGGCTGCGCGGCCGCTACGGCACCCTCGACGCGCTGAACCACGCCTGGGGGACGGCGTTCTGGTCGCAGCGCTACAGCGACTGGGAGCAGATCCTGCCGCCGCGGCTCGCCGCCTCGCATCCGAACCCGACGCAGCAGCTGGACTTCAAGCGGTTCTCCTCCGACGCCCTGAAGGACCACCTGCGCGCGGAGCGGGAGATCCTGCGTGAGATCACCCCCGACGTGCCGGTCACCACCAACTTCATGGTGATGGGCGGCACCAAGGGCATGAACTACCCGGACTGGGCCGACGAGATCGACTTCGTCTCCAACGACCACTACGTCCACCCCGGCCCGCAGGACCGCGACGAGCTGTCCTTCTCCGCGAACCTCGTCAGCGGCATCGCGGGCGGACGGCCCTGGTTCCTGATGGAGCACTCCACCAGCGCCGTCAACTGGCAGCCGGTCAACGTGGCCAAGCGGCCCGGCGACCTGGCCCGTGACTCCCTGCTGCACGTCGCGCACGGCGCCGACGCGGTCTGCTTCTTCCAGTGGCGGCAGTCGGCGGCCGGCGCCGAGAAGTACCACTCGGCGATGGTCCCGCACGCCGGCGCCGACAGCGACCTCTTCCGCGCGGTGACCGAGCTGGGCGCCACGCTGAAGACGCTCGCGCCGGTCGCCGGAACCGAGCGGGAACCCGCCCGGGTCGGCATCCTCTACGACTGGGAGTCGTGGTGGGCCAGCGAACAGGACTCCCACCCCACCTCCCTGCTCGACTACCGTCAGGAGGCACTCGACTGGTACTCGGCGCTCCTGGCCCTCGGCGTCCGCGCCGACCTCGTCACCACGCGCGCCGACCTCTCCCGGCACCAGGTGCTGATCGCCCCGGTGCTGCACGTGGTCCCCGCCGAGCTCGCCAAGGAGCTGACGCGCTACGCCGAGCAGGGCGGCCATCTCGTCACGACGTACTTCTCCGGGGTCGTCGACGAGAACGACCACGTCTGGCTCGGCGGCTACCCGGGCGCGCTGCGTGAGCTGCTCGGCATCCGGATCGAGGAGTTCGGGCCGCTCCTGGCCGGGGAGAGCGTGGAACTGGACGACGCGACCACGGGCACCCTGTGGACCGACCGGATCACCCTGACCGATCCCGACACCGAGGTCCTGGCCCGCTACCGCACCGGTGTGCACGCCGGCCGCCCGGCCATCACCCGGCGGCCGACGGCCCGCGGTTCCGCCTCCTACGTCTCCACCCGCCTCCGCGTCGACGGACTCGTCGCACTGCTGCCGCGGCTGCTGGAACCGGCCGGTGTGCGCAGCGAGCTGCCGGCCGAGGCCCGCGGACGGGTCGAGCTGACCGTCCGGCGCGGCGCGGCGGGCCGGTTCCTGTTCCTGGTCAACCGGACCGACGACACCGTGCCGGTGACCGGTCCGGCCGGCGAGGTCCTCCTGGGGACCACCGGCGCCGACGGCACCCTGCTCCTCGGCGCGAGGGAGGTCGCCGTACTGCGGCAGCCCGCCGACTGACCCGCCCGCACCGGCACCCCCACCACTCCTCGGCACGGCACGCACCCGTGTCGAGGGCCATCCCCTCCCGGCCCCATGGCGGGAGGGGCCCACCGCAGCGACCGCACCGCAGTTGGGAGCACAGATGGCACGCCGTATCCGCAGCAGACGGTCCCTCGGGGCCGCCACCCTGACCGCCCTGGCCACCGGGGCCGCCCTGCTCGGCGTCCCCGCGCCGGCCCAGGCCGCCGCCTCCGTCACCGTCCAGCCGGACCCGTCGTACCAGCAGGAGAGGTTCCAGGGCTGGGGCACCAGCCTGGTCTGGTTCGCCAACGCGACCGGCGACTACCCCGAGGAGATACGCGAGAAGCTCGCCGAGCTCCTCTTCGACGACGACGGCCTGGCGCTGAACATCGCCCGGTACAACATCGGCGGCGGCAACGCCCCGGACGTCAAGGACTACCTGCGCGCCGGCGGTGCCGTCGAGGGCTGGTGGAAGGCGCCCGCGGGCACCACCCGCGAGGACACCGACTGGTGGAGCGCCGACGACCCGGCCGACTGGAACAAGGACGCCGACGCCACCCAGCGCTGGTGGGTGGACCGCATCAAGAACGACATCGACCACTGGGAGACCTTCAGCAACTCCCCGCCGTGGTTCATGACCGTCAGCGGGTACGTCTCCGGCGGGTTCAACGCCAACGCCGACCAGTTGAAGACCGAGTCGGTCGACGACTTCGCCGCGTACGTGGCGGGCGCGACCAAGCGGCTGGAGAAGGCGCACGGCATCAAGGTCGACACCGTCGACCCGTTCAACGAGCCGAACACCGGCTACTGGAGCACCCGGCTGGGCGCGGACGGCGAGCCGGTCGGCGGCCGTCAGGAAGGCGCCCACATGGGCCCCGAGCTCCAGCAGAAGGTGCTCGCCGCACTGGCGCCCGCGCTCAAGCGGGCGAAGGTCAAGGCGGACATCTCCGCGATGGACGAGACCAACCCGTCGATCTTCGCGCAGAACTGGAACGCCTACTCCCAGGACGCGCGCGACGTCGTCGGGCAGATGAACGTCCACACCTACGGCACCGGTCAGCGCACCACCGTGCGGGACCTGGCCAAGGCCGCCGACAAACCGCTGTGGATGAGCGAGGTCGAGGGCGACTGGGGCGACGGGCAGAGCTTCACCGACATGCGGCCCGGTCTCGGTCTCGCCCAGCGCATCGTCGACGACCTGCGCGAACTGGAGCCCAGGGCCTGGGTGTTCTGGCAGCCGGTCGAGGACTACGACAACATGAAGCCCGGCGGCGAGTCCGCCAAGGGCGGCAACTGGGGCAGCATCCAGCTTCCGTTCAGCTGCACGGCGGCGGACACGCTGGAGTCCTGCCCGATCCACACGAACACGAAGTTCGACACCGCGCGCAACTTCACGCACTTCATCAAGCCCGGCGACAAGCTGATCAAGGTCGACGACACCTCCAGCGCCGCCGCCGTCACCGCGAACGGCAAGGGCGTCTCGCTGGTCCACGTCAACAGCACCACCGAGGCCCGCACGGTCACCATCGACCTGTCGAAGTTCCGCAGGATTAGCGGCGACGCGACCGTCACCCCGGTCGTCACCAGCGCCGCCGGCAAGCTCGAGACGCGGGCGCCGATCCAGGTCAGCGACCGCAAGGCCACCTTCACCGTGCCCGCCCAGTCGGTGACCTCCTTCGCCGTCAAGGGCGTGTCCGGTGTCGCCAAGGACGCCCCGCTGCTCCGCAAGGGCCACACCTACACGCTGACCGGCGTCCAGAGCGGCAAGGCCGTCACCGTCGCCGCCGACGGCACCGGCCTGGTCATCGGCACGGGCAACGGCACCACCGCGCAGCAGTGGCAGCTCGACGCCCGGTACGGCGAGACCGGCGCCCGCCAGCGGTACGTGTTCGCCAACCCGGCGGAGGGCAAGCGCCTCGCCGTCCGTGACAACGTGCCCGTGGTGGAGCCCGACACGGGCGAGCGGGACCCGGCCACCGAGTGGATCATGTCGACCACGGGTGACGGCACCTGGACCCTGGTGAACGTCGCCACCGGCCGCGTCCTGGAAGTCGGGGGCCAGGCCACGAACGAGGGGGCCGCCGTCACGACGTGGCAGCCCAACTCCGGCTCCAACCAGCGCTGGAGGGTGACGGACGTGACCGGCACGCTCTGACCCCCTTCGGCGTCGTGGTGACGCCCCGCGCCCGCACCGTGTCCGTCACGGTGCGGGCGCCGGCGTGTGGTCAGGCCCCCAGCGCCTTGCGCAGGCCGCTCCGGGAGGCGCGCTCCCACAGCTCCGGCAGCTCCCGCTCCCGGTCGGCGGCCGCGGCCTGCTCCCTGCCGTACAGCAGACCCCAGGTGAAGCCCGGCTCGCCCGCCGCGTGCGCGGCCACCGCCTGGCGGCGCAGGGTCTCCCGGGCGACGACGCTGTCGTGGTGGTCGCCGAGCGCCTTCTGCACCGCCTTGACCTGCTTGGCCAGGCGCTCGGCGGGCTTGCCGAGGGCGGGGCCGGCCGCCTCGGCGGCGTAGCGCAGGCGTTTGGCTCCCTTGCGGGCGTGGTGCAGGGCGGCGTCGCGCTCCGGGCCCGCGGCCTGGCGCCGGGCGCCTTCGACGCGGCCGGCCAGCCGGTCGTACTCCTTGAGGATCGCCCGGGGCAGGGCCTTCGACGGCTTGCGGGAGGCCTTGGGGCGCAGCGGCGGACGGGTCGTCAGCCGGTTCAGCGCCTTCAGGAGGGCGACGTAGCGGGGTGAGGACAGCGCGGCGAGGGAGCGTTCGCGGGCCTCGGAGGACCGTTCGGCGTCCCACGCCTGCAGGCGCGCGGAGACGGGTCCGAGGACGAGTTCGGGGGGCAGGTCGTCCACGCCCTCCCGCAGCCGCTCCAGCAGCACCTCCTGGTCGCGTTCGACGCCCAGTTCGCCGCCGAGCCACTGCAACTCCGCCCGGACCGGGTCGGTGACCTCGCGGTCCAGGAGGGAGCGGTAGGAGCGCAGGCAGCTGCGCAGACGGCGGCAGGCCACCCGCATCTTGTGCACCGAGTCCGGCAGCCCCCGCCGTACCGCCGGGTCGAGTTCCACGATCGTGCGGACCTGCTCGGCTACGTAGGCGAGCACGTGGGCGCCCGCCGAGCCCGCGGCCACGTCCGGCTCGGGCTCGGGGGACGTCCGTGTCTTCGGGGCCGTCTCCGTGAGGGCGCGGCTCAGCTTGGACGGGGTGTCCACCCGGGTGAAGCCCTCCTTGCCGAGCGCCTTGTCGACGCGTTCCAGGAGGGCGGGGTCGCCGTCCTCGACGAGTTCCACCTCCAGTTCCGTCCAGGCGGTGTGCCCGCCTTCGGGGCGCAGCGAGTCGGCCTCCACCCGGTCCAGCACGATCTCGGCGACGCGGGCGCCGTCGGCGTCGACGAGATCGCGTACGGTCCGGCGGGAGCGGATGCGGACCACCGGCTCGAGGCGGGCGCCCCGGGTCCGGGAGAGCGTCAGCTCCCGGAGCCGGTCGGGGACCTCCTCCTGAAGGGGTGTGCCGATCTCCTCGCGGGTGTCGTCGCCCAGCGGCAGCTTGAGGTGCCAGCCGGCGTCGGAACCGCCCGTGCGGCGGCGCAGTGTCGCGGAACTGCGGGCGAGCCGCAGATCGGCGGTGTCGTAGTACACCGCGTCCAGGTCGTGGGTGCCCGCGTCGACGAGTGAGGTGCCGCTGTCGGGTCCGGTCAGGCCGGGCAGGCGGGGGAAGCCTCCCGAGGCCGGCACCTCGTACTTTCGTTCCGTCTCCCGTGTCGACTGCGTCATGTCTTCTCGGTTGACGCGATGCGCGGAATCAAACCTCCGGGGCGCCGATCCGCACGGGATGCGGCGGGTCAACGGCCTTACCCCGGGCGTCGTCCGTCGGGACGCGCTCCAGGACGCCGCCCGCGAAGACGTCGTACAGGGGCAGCGTCTCGAGGTGGACGTAACCGATGTGGCAGTCGCAGACGGTCAGCGGGCAGGGGCGCGGGCGCAGGGCGGCGCGGTAGGACCCGTCGTAGAGGTTGCCCAGCGGGGTACGGACGAAGTGGCATCGGCGGACGGTGCCGTCGCCGTCGACGGAGATCACGCTCTCGCCGGTGCGGCAGGGCAGGCCGGCGCTGGCGTGCGGGTGGCGGCTGTAGGGGAAGAGCGGGTCCAGGGCCGTCCACGCATCGGCCTCCGGGTCGGTGTAGGCGTGGCCCTCGGCGGCGTTCACCCACAGGTAGACGTGCTCGGGGAGGTCCGTGCGCAGTCGGCGTGCGGCCTGGAGGTGGTCGGGGAGCCCGACGACGCCGACGCTGAAGCGGATGCCGCGCGCGGTGAGGTCGCGGCACTTGCCGAGGAAGCGGTCGTAGGGGGTCTGGCCCGGGTGGTAGGTGCACCACAGGGCGAGGGTGCCGGGGTCGGCGTCGGCGAGCCAGTCGGTGCGGCAGCTGAGGTTGGTCTGGATCGCCACCCGCCGGATGTGCGGCAGGTGGGAGAGCTCGGTGAGGGCGCGCCGGTACCAGGAGCGGACCAGGCCCTCGCCCCAGGGGGTGAACAGGACGGAGAGGCGGTCGTCGGTGCGGTGCGCGGCCCAGGCGGCGAACCGTTCCAGGGCGGCGCGGTCCGCTCGGAGTCGGTCGCCGGTGTCGCGCCGCTTGGCGAAGGGGCAGTAGGGACAGTCGTAGTCGCAGGAGGCGAGCGGGCCGCGGTAGAGGAGGGTCAGGTCCATGGCGGGGCCGGTCATTTCCTCTCGTAGGCGGCCATGGCGGCCCGCACGGCCGGCGAGAACAGCTCGGGGCCGACGGCGTCGGAGTGGGCGAGGCCCTCGTCGGTGAGCATGAGGGTCGCCGGGTCGGTGTCGGTCAGCCAGCCGCGGTCGGCGAGGCCTTCGAGTGCGGGGCCGAAGTCGTCGGCGGGGGTGCCGCCGAAGCGGGCGCGGTAGTCGTCGACACGCAGGCCCTCGGCCTGGAGGAGGGACTGCAGGAGGTGACGGCGGCGCGCCTCGTCGCCGTCCATGCGGCGGCCGTACTCGGCGCGGGCGAAGTCGGCGGACGGACGGGACACGTAGTCGTCGACGATGACGCGGATCTCGTGCATGTCGACGGCGTAGTCGAAGGAGTAGTGCAGGCCGGCCGTGTAGGAGCGGGCGCCGCAGCCGAGGCCGATCATGCCGTCGGTCTGGCAGGCGTGGTCGTCCGCGCCCTGGGGCGGGGCGTCGGCGCGGCGGAACATGCGCATGGACTGCTGGGTGTAGCCGTGCGCGAGGAGGTGGTCGCGGCCGGCCCGGTACAGGCGCAGCCGCTGCTCGTCCCAGGCGGGGTCGGGGCCGGTGCGGCGGCGGCCGAGTCCGGTGAGGGGGCGGACGTAGAGGGGGTAGAGGTAGAGCTCCTCGGGCTGCCAGGCGAGGGCCGCGTCCAGGGAGTGCCGCCAGGTCGCCTCGGTCTGGCCGTCGATGCCGTAGATGAGGTCGATGTTGAGGACCGGGACGCCGGCCTCGCGGACGCGGGCCAGGGCCGCCTCCACGTCGGCGCGGCGCTGGGGGCGTACGGCGGCCCGCGCCTCGGAGTCGACGAAGCTCTGTACGCCCAGGCTCAGCCGGGTGGTGCCCCGCTGGGCGAGGACCGTGAGCCGGTCGGCGGTGGCGGTGGCCGGTGAGGCCTCGACCGAGAGCGGGACGGCGCGGAGGTCGGCGCCCATGCGGTGCTCGGCGATGTCGCAGAGGCGCTCCAGTTCGGTGGCGGTGAGGAAGGTGGGGGTGCCGCCGCCGAAGGCCGCGGTGGCGAAGCGGACCTCGTCGGACTCCCCCAGTGCGTCGCGCACGGCCGTCGCCTGGCGTTCCAGCGCGTCCAGGTAGGCGCCGGTCAGGCCGTCGGGGGCGCCGATGCGGGTGAAGAGGTTGCAGAAGCCGCAGCGGACTTCGCAGAACGGTATGTGCAGGTAGAGGGAGAGTGCGCCCTTGGGTTCGGCGCTCCACAGGTCCCTGAGCGCGGGGCGGTCCGGGAGCCGCCGGTAGGCGGTCTTGTGCGGGTAGGCGTAGACGTAGCTCTGGTAGGGGCTGGTGCGGGCGGGCCGGGGCGTGGTGGTCATCGGGCGGCCTCGGCGGGGTCGAGGAGGAAGTGGGCGTAGGGCACGGTCCAGACGGACTCGTGGCCGAGGCGGTGGCCGGTGTAGCCGTCGTCGCCGTAGGCGGTGCCGTGGTCGGAGCAGACGATGGCGAAGCAGCGGCGTCTGCTGCTCGCGGCGGCGAAGAGGCGGCCGATGTGCCGGTCGACGTACTCCAGCGCGGCGGCGTGCGTCTCCCGCGTGTCGCCGGCCTCCCGGGTCGCGCCCGGCAGGTGGAACCAGTTCGGCTGGTGCAGGGCGGACACGTTGACGAAGAGGAACAGCCGCCGGTCGGCGGGGAGCCGGCGGACGACGTCCTCGGCGCGGGCCACCTGGTTCTCGAAGGAGGCGGGCGAGGTGACGCCGAACTCCGGTGCCCAGTGGGACTCGTGGAACAGGCCGGGCAGCACCGAGCCCAGCGGGCCCTGCTTGTTGAAGAAGCCCACTCCCCCGATGCACACGGTGTGGTAGCCCACCGCGGCCAGGCCGGAGACCAGATCGGGGGTGTCGTAGACGAAGGTCCCGGCGGCGGTGGTCTCGCTGCCGGCGAAGCTCGCCGCGAACAGGCGCGGGTGCGGTCCGGGGGCCGCCGGGGTGGGCAGGAAGCCGGCGAAGATCGCCTGGTGGGAGGCGTAGGTGAAGCTGCCGGGGGCGTGGCGCTCCTCCCAGCGGCCGCCGGGGAGGTGGCGGGCGAGGTGCGGCAGGCGGCCGGCGGCGGCCAGTTCGGCGGCCACGTCGAAGCGGAGGGTGTCGAGGGTGACGAGGAGGAGGTCGTGGCTGCCGACGATCTCGTTCATGTCCGGCGCTCCGGGTGCCGTCGTCGGGGCGGTGGGGGCGCTCCGGGGCGGCAGCGGGTCAGGTGCGGGGGCGGGCGAGGGCATGAGGACGTCCTGTTCTGTTTCCGTGCGGGTTCTGCGGGCCGTGCCGGTCGTGCGCGGGGGCCTGGGTGCGCAGGGCGGCGGCGACCTGGGTGGCGTAGGTGTCGAGGCCTTCGGCGCCGCTGCCGGCCAGGCCGGTGAGGCGGGGCAGCAGGTCGCCGAAGGCGTTGACCTCGCCGACGGCGGCTCTGCGCCAGCCCACGGCGGGCAGCAGGTCGACCCCGACGCACAGGGTGCGCGGGAAGCAGGCCGCGGCCTGTTCGCACACGCCGAGCAGGTCGGCCCAGCGGGCGCCCGCCGCCTCGACGGCCTCCCGGGCGGTGTCCAGGTCGCCGCGGCTGCCGCCGAGGTGGAGGTTGGTCAGGGGGGTGCGGCTGGTGCGGACCACCGCGTGGGTGGCCCGGCCGGCCACGACGACGACTCTCAGGTCGGCGGAGCGGCCCCGCTGGGAGGCCTTCGGCAGCCAGCGCTCCAGGTGCAGTCCGTCCGGGGCGAGCGCGTCGACGATGGCCGCGACGTCCCGTTCGCGTTCGTAGCGGCGCACAATGAGGGAGTTGAAAAGGCGGCCGTCCGGGGCGAGTTCCACGGAGGTGGTGGCCCTGAGCCGCCCCGCGCCCCCCGACTCCACGGCGAGCACGCCCGACGCGGAGGAGCCGTGCGCGGGCTTGACGAAGAGCCTCCCCATCCGGTTCTCCCGCATCAACGCCCGTACGTCGTCCCAGCCGCGCACCGGGGCGGCCTGCGGCCCCGAGGTGGGCGAGGCGGGCACCGGCACGCCCGCCGCGTCCAGGACGGCGTGGCAGCGCCGCTTGTCGAACAGCACGGTGAGATCGCCCGGGTCGTCGAGCCGGACGCCGCCGCGCAGGCCCCGCAGCGCGGCGGTGAACCCGGCGTACCAGCGGGCCGAGCCCTCCACTCTGGTGGGGTCGTCGGTGCCGCGCAGCAGCCGGTCGACGTCCGCGTCCTCCCCGGGGGAGTCGATCCGGACGATCTCCTCGTCGCCGAACCCGGCCCCGCCGGCGCGCAGGACGTCCGCCCACGGGACGACGCGCGGGCCGGGGAGCCCGGCCGCGCGCACGGCGTCCGCGAAGAGGGTGACCCGGCGGCTCTCCGGGTTGCCCACGACCGCGAAACGGGGCCGCAGGTCAGGCGCCGATCGGGGCATGGCGCCTCCTCGTGGGGCGTGCGCCGCGGTGGCGCGGGATGGGGGCGGGTCGGCGCATGGGGGTCGTGGTCACTCCCCCACGGCCACGTACCGCCACACGGTGCCGTCGTCGTCGTGGTCCTCGTCGGCGTCGTCGCGGTCCAGGTCCACCTCCACGCCGGCGGGTTCCAGGGTCCGGCGGACGCGGTCCTGGAGGGGCTCGCTGAGGTAGTGGTGGTGGAGGTCGAGCTTCTTCAGGTGGGTGAGCGGCTGCCCTTCGAGCAGGGCGGAGGCGCCCTCGTCGGTCAGGACGCCCATGGAGAGGTCCAGCACTTCCAGGCGGGCGACCACCGGGGCGGAGGCGACGGCGGCGGCGACGGCGTCCTGGATCTCGCTGTTGCGCAGGGCGAGATGGCGCAGCCGCGGCAGGCGGGCGCCGGACAGGATCGGCTCCAGATCGGCGGCCTCGCTGTCGCCGCCGTATTCGGGTGTGCCCAGCCACAGGTCCAGGTGTTCCAGAGCGGGCAGGTCACTCGCGGCGATGCCGCGCACGGCCTGCGCGGGCAGGCCGCCGGTCTCCACGGTCAGCCTGCGCAGGCCGGTGTGGCGCACGGCGGGGAAGCGCAGACCGGATCCGCCGCGGACGCCGAACTCCTCCAGGTCGGGGAAGCCGGTGAGCAGGGGCGTGACGTCGGTCTGGTTGATCCAGGAGATCTCGCACTCCTCCATCACCATGTCGCCGAGGAACAGCGCCCGCAGGGCGGGGAAGCGGTCCCGGGCGGCCAGCAGTGCCTCGACGACGGCGGAGGAGTCCGTGTCGTACGCCTCCTGCCAGGCGCCGACGATCACGGCGCGCACGCGGGTGGTGTCGACGGCGGCGCAGAAACGGGCGAAGGCCTCGGTCCAGTCCTCGTCGGCGTCGTACACGTCGCTGGAGATCCGCCAGGCGAAGGCGTCCGGATCGGGCAGGTCGTCCGTGTGCCCGTCGGGGCCGGGGAACGTGTAGGCGGGCAGCCGGTACAGCGCGTGAAGGTGGTCACCGATGGTCATGCGGCTGCTCCTGTGGAGAGAACGGGTGCGTCCTGTGATGCCCGCAGTTCTACCAACAGGGACTGACAACGCCGGGGGGCGGGGCAGCGATTGGGCCTGCCCCCGGGCGGGCGGAATTCGGAACTGCCGCTCGGGCGGGTGGGGCTCGGCCTCTCCCCGGGCGGGCGGGGCTCGGGACTCCCCCGAGCGGGGCGGGGATCGGGCCTGCACCCGGGGCGGGTGGGGCTCGGCCTCTCCCCGGGCGGGCGGGGCTCGGGACTCCCCCGGGGGGCGGGGCCGTGATGCGGGCCGCGGTCGGGGGCCGCCCCGGCAACCCGGGCCTGGTCCGCAGCCGCCGGCCGGCCGGGGGCCGCGTCCGCCTCCGGCCGGGATTCGCGTCAGCCTCCGGCCGGGTCCAGCCGGGGCCCGGGTCCGCCTTTCTGCTCGGATCAGGGGCCGCCGCCGGCCAGTTGGGGTCCGGGGCAGGGGCCAGCCGACTGGGGTCCGCGTCCGCCTCCGGCAGGTGACGGCGGCCCGCCCAACCGCACCGTGACAGCGGCCCGTCCAGCGACACGGTGGCGCCAAACTGTCCAGCGGCACCCTGGCGGCGTCCCGACCGCCCAAACGGTGGCGACCAGCCTGGCGACTCCGCACAGCCAGCCCGGCGACTCTGCGCCCCGCCCGGCGACCCTGCGGCAGCGCGGGCGTCGCAGGACATCGACGGGCGGGGCGCCGACGTCGCGGGCCGCCGGGCGGGCGGTTCACGGCTCAGGTGTCCTGGAGGGACGGCGGCCCGCTGCCCGGCGCGGTGCGGGACACCGGTCTCACGTCGGCGGCGCCGCCTGCGGGGAGCGCGGCGGGCGCCGGCCGGGACTCAGCCCGCGGACGGGCGTGTCAGAACGTCGATCACCTGCTCGCGCACCGCCTCCCAGGCGGTCGCGTCCAGGGCGCCCAGGTCCGTGCGGCGCAGGGCCTCGACGGCCTCCTCGGCGCCGGCGCCGCAGGGGGCGGTCTCGCTGAGCACCTCGTAGCCGTCGCGGACGGCGACGCGGAGCAGCCGCTGCCCGTCGGCGTCGGCGTGCACGGCGGCCGCCACGACGAAGGGCGGCGGGCCGCCCGCCTCGGCGGCGAGCTTGCGGTAGCCGCTGACGGACGGGTCGTTCCACTTCAGGCCGAGCAGGAGCGGCCGCTTCGCCACGACCTCGGCGAGGTCGGTCTCGTACAGGCGGTCGGGTTCCAGCACCGTGGCCCGGGCGTCCAGGACGAGCGCCGCGGGCAGCAGACAGCGCAGGGTGCTGCCGACGAGGTTGCCGCCGACCGTGGCCGTCCGGCGCACGGCCCCGGTGCCCACGGTGGCCGCGGCCTGGCGCAGCACTTCCGGTACGTCGTCGCCGATCCGGTGCAGCACGACGGCCGCGCCCAGCGTCCCCCGCCCGACCGTGTTGGCCTCGGGCAGGTCGCGCAGGGACATGGCCTGATCGGGGAAGCCGTCGCGCTGCCAGGTCGCCCACACGAGGGTGGCGCCGCCTATCGGAACGGCCCCGTCGGACAGGAACTCCTGCGCTTCGGACACGGAGGTGGGAAGACGCAACCACACGACGACCGACCTGCCTTCCCTGTACGTCGGCGGTGGGCAACCGGGTGCGCAGCCGCCGCATGATCACTGACGGAAGGATTCTCCCCAGGCAGGCGGGGGCGCATACAGGGCTCACCGTGGCTTTTCTGCGCCCCCTGCCAAGGGTCCGCAGCACTCGGGGCTGCCCCCAAGTCCTCATCGCCCCGCGCCCGTTCGCGGTCGGGCGGCAGCGGCGCCCCGGCGGTGCTCACTCCGGAAACGCGCCCGGGGCTTCCGCGCCCTCGCCGTACGCGCTGCTCCGCACCTCCGCGCGCCCCCCATTCCCTTTCCTTCTTTTCGTATCGCGCCGTCCAGAACAAGCCAACGCCGCTACGCTGTACGGGTATTCGCCGGGGGAGAGAGCGGCGCATTCTTCGCACCCGTCGGTTCGCGCGAAGCGCAGCGGAATTCAGGTGCGCTCACACTCGGGGGGAACCGAACATCTGTGGAACAGAAAAGCATTCCGACGCGCGTCGGCCCGTATCAGGTGGCGCAGTTCCTCGGCGAAGGCGGGATGGGTTCCGTCTATTTGGCGCACAGCCGCGGCGGCCGACCTGTGGCCGTGAAAGTCATCCGCCCCGAGCTGGCCAGGGAACCGAGTTTCCGCCACCGCTTCGCCCGTGAGGTGACCGCCGCCCGAGCCGTGAACGGCGCCTACACCGCCCCGGTCGTGAACGCCGACACCGAATGCGAACAGCCCTGGCTGGCCACCGTCTTCGTGTCAGGCCCCTCCCTGTGGCAGGCCGTTCGCGCCAACGGGCCCCTCACCATCGAACAGGTGAGGCGGCTGGGCGCCGGACTGGCCGAGGCACTACTGGACATCCACGCCGGCGGAATCGTCCATCGCGACCTCAAACCGCAGAACGTGCTGATGGACACGACCGGTCCGCGGGTCATCGACTTCGGAATCGCCCATGTGACGGACCTTCCGCCACTGACCGATCCGGGCGCCCTGCTGGGCACTCCGCATTTCATGTCGCCGGAGCAGATCAAGGGAAGCAAGCCGACCACCGCGAGCGATGTCTTCTCCTTCGGACTGGTCCTTTCCTTCGCCGCGACCGACCGCAGCCCTTTCGGCACCGGAAGCAATGCCCAGCTCCTTTACCGCATAGCCCACACCGAGCCCGACGTGCGATCGCTTCCGGACGGACTGCGCGTCCTGGTGGCCGCGTGTCTGGCCAAGCATCCGGGACAACGGCCCACCCCGGCCGAACTGCTCGACGCGCTCGGCCACCGCCCCTGCCCCGGCGCGCCCCCCGCACCGCCCGCGCCACGGCCGTACACCCCGACGCTGTGGGAGCCTCAGCCGCGACACGGCGCGGTCGACCTCGCCCGCAACGCGCAGGCCCTGCTCACGGACGGCCTGACGGACGCCCTGCTCATCGAGGCGGCCGGCCATGGATCCTGACCGTGACCTCGCCGCCACCCACTTCCTCCTCGACACCGAGTGGAACCGGCTGGTGAACCGCTGGGCCTCCGGGATCGGGCTGACCGTACGCGACGAGTCCACGCACATGACCGTCGGCGTCACGCGCCGCCCGGCGGACGCGGACGAACTGGGACTCCACCTCACCACGTCCCGCCGCTTCCTGGTGGCGTTCATGACCAACGGCCGCAGCCTGGCCCCCGGCGAACTCGCGCGCGGCGCGGCCGCGGCCAACGCCTGGAACACCGAGCAGCTGACCCCGACCCTGTCCGTCTGGAACGTCCGCGGCACCCGGCCGCACCTGGGAGGCGTGTGCACCCTGCCCCTGTCGTGCCGGATGACCCAGGGCGACTTCGACGCGATCGCGTCCGGCTGGGTCGACCAGGCCGCGACCATGTTCGCCCGATGCCGCGAGGTCTTCAGCCTGTGACGACTCCCCCACACCCGCCGTACCGGTCCCACCGCGACCCGCCCCGGAGGACACCCGGGGCCGTCGTCCGCAGGCTGCTGCTGAGCGCGGCCCTGCTCGCCCCGTTGTTCGTCCTCGTCGCGGCACTGCCCTCCGGCGCCCGGCAGCCGGAGCCCCCGCGGCCCTTCGTGTCGGCCGCCGCGCGAGCGGCGGGGGCGTGCCCGCAGACCGACTTCACCGAGGCCGTGCTGTGCTGGGGGGACGCCGCCTCCCGGGGAGAGCGCTCCATCGTCGTCACGCTCTCCGCGCCCCAGGCGCTCCGCGCGGACAACGGTCTGGACGCCGTGGCGGACGCCGTGCCGCAGCTGCGCGACAAGCTGATCGTGATCGTCGCGGACGGCGTGCGCACCGGCGACGGCGGCACCTTCCTGCTCGCCCTGGCCTCCCACCGCATCGTCGGTGTCCACAGCTCGATCAGCCCGCTGACGGCCGCCGAGCACCGACGGCTGACCGAGCTCGCGGGCTGCCCGCCGGACCGGTTCTGCGACACCGTGCGCACACGGGCCCGCAGCGGAGCCGACCTCGTGGACCGCGGGCTCGCGCAGGACGCCCGCACCTCCCTGTTCACCGCCGGGCCGACGGAGGCCGCGGTCCCGCCGGATGCCGGAGACGGCGCAGACAGCGGTGACCCGGCTGACCAGGGGGCGCGCTCGACGGCGGACACGGACGACTCGTCCGGCGACGGGCTCATCCTTCTCGTCGTCTTCGCGGCAGTGTTCGTCTGTCTCCTGGCCACCATGGTCGTCATGATCCGACGGACCGGGGCGGCGGCCGAGACGCCGCCGGAGGCCACCGTGGCGGCGGCCGGGCCGGACCCGGGCACCCGCCCCACGCAGCACCGGAGCACGAACCGGCACCGGGGGTTCCGAAGGTCGGTATCCGGCACACCGGCGCACCCGGAACCCACCCATCGGACGGAGCCGCCCCATCGGGCGGACGCTTCCCCTCGGACGGCCCCTTCCCCTCGGACGGAGCCGTCCCAGCGGACGGAGCCTTCCCCTCGGACGAAGCCGCCCGCTCCGCCGGCGGCGGGTCCGGCAAGGCCCGCGACGGCGCGGCCCACGCCCCAGCGGACGGTGCCCC
The DNA here is from genome assembly GCF_044548445.1 of Streptomyces sp. NPDC052016. Lineage (NCBI taxonomy): Bacteria > Bacillati > Actinomycetota > Actinomycetes > Kitasatosporales > Streptomycetaceae > Streptomyces > Streptomyces sp. NPDC052016. The sequence continues at coordinate 285,579 of NZ_JBIUBX010000005.1, read as the reverse complement.
GCCCGAAGGCCACGGGCCCGTCGGCCACCGTCCGGACAGCCCTGCGGCCGCAGGGCTATGTGGACATCGACGGCCTTCTCCGCCGCGCGAGTTGGGGCGGGCCCGGAGAGCCTCCCCCGCCGGGACATCCGGTGGACGTCGTCCAGGGGCGCACGGGCGAGCTGACCGTGTACGCCCACGGACCGGCCGACGACGGCCCGCACGGCGACCATGCCGCTCCGCACGCCTGACCCCGCTCCCAAGACACCGCGACAGCGACCTACAGAGGTACTTCCATGCCCGACGAGCGTTCGCAGAGTGTTCCGCTCTACTACGACGACATCGTGCCCGACGGCAACGCCCAGCGGCAGCCCCTGGTGCTGTGCCTGGACACCTCGATGTCCATGGCCGACGCACCCATCACCATGCTGAACAAGGCGCTGCAGGAATGGGTGCGCGACCTGAGCACCGACATCAATCTCGCCCACAGCGTCGAGGTCGCCCTCATCACCTTCGGAGGACGGAAGGTGAGCACCTGGAGGGGCACGACCGAACTGGCCGACGCGGCCGACCCCAGCGCCTTCGTGGCCGCGCACTCGTTCAGCGCCCCCCACCTCCGGGCCGGCGGTGTCACGCTGATGACGGATGCCCTGCGCACCGCCATCCGGCTCGTGGCCGCCCGCAAGACGGCGCTGCGCGAGGCCGGCCACCTCTACTACCGGCCGCAGATCTGCCTCATCACCGACGGCCAGCCGACCACCCCGGAAGGCCACCTCACCGACGACTGGCGCCACGTCGTGCCGCTCCTCGCCGAGCAGCAGGAGAAGAAGAAGTTCCGGCTGTTCGCGATCGGCGTCGGCGGGATCACACCGCGCGGCGAGGAGGTTTTGCGGGCCATCGCGCCCAAGTACTACGCCCGTCTGCAGGGCTTCCCCTTCCGTCAGGTGCTGCAGATGATGTCGGCGAGCGCCGGAGCGCAGGACAAGGGGGACGGCGAGGAGATCTACGAGAAGATCTTCGCCCGCTTCACCACCCAGCGGTCCGCGTGGAACGGGTGAGCGGCATGACGGAGACCTCAGCCCTGTGGCGACTGCACGGGGTCAGTGTGACCGGCCACCGGCACCGCAGCGACAACATGCCCTGCCAGGACGCCTACGTCTGCCAGAGCATCGGCCCCGACACCTTTCTGCTCGCCGTGGCCGACGGGGCCGGCAGCCGGCCGATGTCCCGCGAGGGCGCCCGTCTCGCCGTGAAGCTCGCCCACCTGTACTTCCTGTCCCACTCCTCGCTGCCCCGGGACCCCCGTGCCGTGCGGCACTTCCTGCGCAGGGGGTTCACCTCCCTGCGGGCCGATTTCCTGCGGTACGCCCAGCCGCGGCCCGAGGACTACGCGACCACCCTGACCGTGGTCGTGCACACCAGGCACTGGCTCGGCTACCTCAGCGTCGGCGACGGGTTCGCGGTGCTGCGGGCCGGGACGTCGGGCGGAGCGCCCCAGTTCCACCTGCTGCCCCAGCCGGCCCCGGTGAGCGAGTACAGCAACGAGGCCTTCTTCGTGACCTCCGAGGACGCCGCCGAACGGCTGGAGACGGCCTGCGTCGTCGACGACGAGATCACCGGCATCCTGCTGTCGACCGACGGCCTCACCCAGGCGGCCATGGAATTCCCCGGCAACGACAGCAAGCGCGCCAAGCACACCTTCGTGTCCAAGGTGCTCGGGGCGATGGAGCGGCCGGAGGTGCCGCCCGAGCAGGAGGAGGCCGAGCTGACGCGGCTGCTCCGGTCGCGGCGCCTGGCCGCGGACAACGCCGACGACAAGACGCTCATCAGGGCGGTCAGAAGCTGATGCACAAGGTCTACATCGACGGTGAACCCACCTCGCTGGAGGAGGAGCCGCTGGCCTCGGGCGGGCAGGCCGCCGTCCACGCCGTCGTCGGACAGCCCCAGCGGGTGGTGAAGATCTATCACGACGCTCCCGGGCCGGAGCAGCAGCGGCGGCTGACCAGCATGATCCGTATGTCTCCGCTGACCGGCCGGGCCACCGACGGCCGCCAGGCCGCCGAACTGGCCTGGCCGGCGGCGCTCGCGCGGGACGCCGAGGGCGCCATCGTGGGCTACGCCATGCAGCGCTTCGACCAGCCGGGGCACGTCCCGCTCGCGGCGCTGTTCGACCGGCGCAGCAGGGCGGCCCTGTTCCGGCCGGAGCTCGACTGGCGTTTCCTGCTGGGCGTCGCCTGGAACCTCGCCTACCTCACGGTCCGCCTGCACAGCGAGGGCATCGTGGTCGGTGACTTCTCGGCGCGCAACATCGTGGTGGACCGGGACGGCTTCGTGACGTTCCTGGACTGCGACTCCATGTCCTTCGACGACCCCGACGACGGCACCCACTTCCCGTCCGAGATGCACACCCCCGCCTACAGTGCCCCCGAACGCTTCACCCGGGGGACGGCGTCGCGGGCCAGCGACAGCTTCGCGCTGTCCGTCTGCGTCTTCCAGCTCCTCACCGGCGGCACCCACCCCTTCGCGGGGCACCCGAAGGACGCCCGCTCGGTGAGCATCTCGATGCGCAGTCGCATCTCCGGTGGCATCTCCTACGTCAACCAGCCCGAGCGGGTCGTCGTGCCCAGGGGCACGGTGGCGCCCGGTGTTCTCCCGCCGGCCCTGTTCGCGCTGGCCCAGCGGACGTTCGCCACCGCACCGCCCGATCCGGCGGCACGCCCCACCGCGGTCGAGTGGTTCGAGGCACTCGAGGCGACCAGGAACACGGTGTCGTCGTGCGGCAACCGCACCCACCACACGTACGCCTCCCACCTGAGCTCCTGCCCCTGGTGCGAGCGGCTCGCGCAGCAGTACCCGGATCTGTTCGAGTCCGCTCCCGTACCGCAGCCCCGCACCTTCGCCGACACGAGTCCGGGCAGGACCGATCCGCCCCTCCCCCGGCCCACGCCCCCGCCGCCGACACCCCCGGTTCCCGCGTCGGGCGCCCTTCCCGTCGTCCTGGTGTTCGTCTTCCTCGTGCTCCTCGTCCTGGGCGTCATCGCCCTGGTCTTCGCCTGACCCGGGCCCGCCGGCCCGGCTCCGCCCGGCCAGGTCGGCGTCCCGCACCGGCACGCCCGCGGCGGCCGCACGCTGCGAAATTGCGTTGCGGCCGCTCCCCCTTCCCCGGACCCTGACCCCATGTCCTACGTCCTGCGTCCCGCCACGCTCACCGACGCGCCCGCCGTCACCGACCTGCTCAACGCCGTCGACCTCATCGAGATCGGCCGGCCCGAGACGGACCTGCACACCGTCGAGGCGGATCTGAAACACCCGGGAACCGATCTGGAGCGGGACTCCTGGCTGGCCTTCGACGGGGACCGGCTGGTGGCCTACGGGCTGCTGTGGGACGAGTCGGGCGGTGAGCGCGTCGACATCGACCACTACGTGCTGCCCGACCACCAGGAGGCCGGGCGGATCCTCCTGGACGCCATGGAGGCCCGCGCCCTGCGCAAGGCGCGGGAGAACGGGGCCGAGCGGGCCGTGGTGCACCTCCACCTGAACGTACGCCCCACCCTCGACACCGACCTCATACGCACCCGGGGATGGTCCGTCGTACGGCGCTACCACGTGCTGCGCCGGCCCCTGGACCCCGCGACGGACCTCGCGCCGGCCCTGCCCGAAGGGGTGCGGATGCGGTCCTGTGCCGCCGAGGCCGACCGGCTGCGCGTGCACGAGCTGTACCAGTCGACGTTCGCCGAGCACTTCGACTTCCAGCCCCGCGGTTACGAGCAGTGGCTGCACGACGTCGACGCCGCGGGCCTCGACTGGTCGCTGGTGTGGATCGTCGGCACGGACGAGCTGGGGGACGCCGGGTTCCTGCTGGCCCGGGACGACCGTGAGGCCATGGGGTGGATCCGCAGCATCGGCGTGCTGGCCGACGCCCGGGGGCGCGGTCTGGCCGGGCTCCTGCTGCGGCACGCCTTCGCCGCGTTCGCCGCGCGGGGGCGGGACATGGTGGGGCTGGGCGTGGACACCTCGAACGCCACCGGGGCTCCCGAGCTGTACGCGCGCAACGGCATGACCGTCCACTACGCCGTCGACACGTGGGAGGCGGTACTGAGCTGACGGTGAGGCCGGCTTTCGAGGGAGCGTCGACCGGACCGCGTGGCGGGCGCGAGGGGCGTCAGCGGTCCGAGGCGCGGAGGGTGCCGTCCCCGGGGAGCGGGCCCGGCGCGGGGCCGTCGGTGCGGTGGTCGGCGTGGCCCGGGGAGGGATCGGGGCCGGGGCCCGGGGCGTGATCGGGGCCGAGGACACCGTGCGTGCCGCCGTACCTACCGGCGTGACCTGCGCCGTCGGTACCCGCGTAGGTGGAGCCGTACGGGACCGCGTGACCGGCGCCGTACGTACCCGCGTGCGCGGCGCCGTACGGGACCGGGAACCCGGGGACGGGGCCGTGAGGAAGCGGAGGGCGGCCGTACACGCCGGGGAAGGGCGCCGGTGCCGGGGCCTGGGTGGTCCGGGCCGGCGGCCGACGGCGGGTCAGCCACAGGACGGCCGCCGTGTAGAGGGCCATGGCCGCCACGTCGAGGACCACGAGCTGCCAGGGGGCGTCGGCAGCGGTGTCCTCGCTCCTGAGGCCGTCGACGGCGGCCGCCGAGACGCCGAAGGCGAGCAGGTTGTTCACGGCGTGCAGCCCGATGGCCGCCTCCAGTCCGCCGGTGCGCACGGTCAGCCAGCCGGCCACGGCGCCGAACACGGTCAGGTCGGCGAAGCCCCAGGGAGTGCCCCAGCCGTGGGCCGCGGCGAACAGGACCGCCTGCGGCAGGATCGCCCACCACGGCGAGCGGAGGAAGCCGCCCACCGCCTGCGTGAGCCAGCCGCGAAAGACGTACTCCTCGGCCGCCGCCTGCAGGGGCACCAGGACGACGAGCACGGCGAGGGCGGGCGCGAACACCTCCCAGCCCGCCCATCGCGCCGGCGGGCCGTCGTCCCCGGGAAGCAGGAGCATCGCACCGGTGGTCACGGCGAGAACCGGGAGCGCCACCAGCACGCAGCGGGCGAGAAGGCGCCATCGCAGTCGGCCGGTCACGGACGAGACCGTGCCGGCCGGGCGGCGGCCGATCCAGCGCACGGCGAGCAGGACCACGGGGGTCGCCACGGCGAGCATCAGCAGGTCGACGGCGGTGCCGGAGACAGGGCCGAACTCCACCGTCCCGTCGGGGCCTTCGGGGTAGCCCTGCGCGATGCCCAGTGCGGAGACGAGGCCGTAGAGCAGGATCACGAGGATCGTGTAGGCGGCGGAGACGAACAGGGTCCCGACGACGGGACGCCACCAGCGGTGCCGGGCCGAGACACGGGCCAGGCGGTGGTAAGCGAGCGGTTCGGGGGGTCTGGGGACGTTCGGGCTCCCATGAGTTCCCGGGCTCGCCGGGCTTCCCGGATGTCTTCCCCCTCCCGTGCTCCCTGGACGTCCTTGCCCTCCCGGGCTCCCCGGAGCTCCCGGGGTTCCCGTGACAGCGGGTGGGTGCGGCGTGGCCGGCAGCGGATGCGTCATGGCAGCCAGCCTCCCCGACGGCCCGGGCCCGGGCATCGGCCCCCGGCACGAACGGTGTCTCCATCGGAGGGTAGAGACCGGGCTCGTCCCGGGGGCGGGTGCCGTGCCCCCGCGCCCCGCCCTACGCTCGTGGCGACATGGAGACGATAAGGAACTGGCTGCTCCCGGCCCTGCTGGCGGCCGGACAGACCGCCTGGCTGTGGCCCGGGGCGGCGCTGGCCGGCGAGGGGACACCCGGGGCGGCGGGCACGGTCGTCGTGGTGTGCGCGCTGGCCGTCGAGACGGCCGCGCTGGGCCGGCGGCGACAGGAGCCGGTACGGGCGCTGGCGTGGACGCTGGCCACGCTCGTCGTGGCCCAGGTGGTCTGGCGGGACGGCTCTTTCGGGCTGGGCGCACTGGTCGCGCTGTACTCCGTGGCGGTCCGCCGCCCCGTGCCGGTGACGCTGCGGGCCCTCGCCGCGGTCGTGGGGGTCGAGTGGCTCCTGTCCCTCGCCCACGTGGGGTGGCGGCCCGCGCTCGCCGCGGAGTGGGCGCTGGGCGCGCTGGTGTACGTCGTCTGCGCGGGGCTCGGCGAGGGCCGGCGCCAGTGGCTGCGCGGACGGTCGCGGGCGGCGCGCCGGCTGGCCGGGGCGGAGGAGACCCGGCGGCGTGCCGGTGACACCGAACGGCGACGACTGGCCCGCGAGTTGCACGACGTGAGCGCCCACCATCTGACGTCCGTCGTCATCACGGCCGACGCCGCGCGCCGGCTGGGGGACGGCAGGCCCGAGATGACCGCCGAGGCGCTGGCGTTCGCGGAGCGCACCGGCGCCGAGACCCTGACGTCGCTGCGGCGGCTCGTCGGTGTCATGCGGGACGCCGACCGTCCGGACCCGCGTCCGATGACCGCGCGGATCGAGGAACTGATCGCGGGGTTCGGCCGATTGGGGCGCCCGATCGCCGCCGAGCTCCCCGACGACCTGGCCGGGCCGGCGGCCGAGGCGGTCCACGGGATCGTCCGTGAGGCCCTCACCAACGCCTTGCGGCACGCGCCGGGATCCGCGGCCCGTGTGAGCGTCCGGCGTGGAGACGGCGTCCTGGAGCTGACCGTGGACAACGCTGCCCCACGCGGCCCGGTGCCGCACGCCGTGGGCGGCCTGGGGTCGGGACGCGGCGTCGCGGGGATGAGGGAACGGGCGGCCGCGGTCGGCGGCGAGCTGTCGGCCGGTCCCGGGCCCGGCGGTGGCTGGCGGGTGCGGGCGACGCTGCCGGACGGCACGGGGCCCTGGCAGCCGGCCGAGGGCGCGGAACGGCGTGACGTCCTGCTGGAGCAGCGGCTCGCCGATCCCGCTCTGGCCTTCGCCGCGGCGGTCCTGCCCCTGGCGGCGGCCCTGGCCGTCGCGGAGGAGTGGACGGGCGCGAGTCTGCGCGGGGCGGTGCCGGGACTGCTCGTCCTGACCGTGCTGCTGTCCGTCCACGCGCTGCCGCTGCTGTGGCGTCGGCGTGCCCCGTGGGCGGCGTTCCTCGGCGTCCTCGGCACGGCGTGGCTGTGGCCCGTGGCCGTCGCCGGGGCGTCCCTGCCGTCGCGGGTGTCCCAGTTCTTCGCCGCCGGGGTGCTCGCGGAGTTGCTGTCGGTGTACGCGCTGGCGGTCTACGGCCGTGGCGCGGCCCGTACGTGGCCCGCGGTGGGTGCGGCGGCGCTGTCGGTCTCCGCCGTGTTGCCGGCGACGGCGGCCGCGGACGAGGAGGTGACGGGCGACATCGCCGTGTGGATCACCGCGGCGGTGATGGTCGTGCTGCTGTGCGTGCTGTGGGCCGCCGTGGTCGCCGCCGTGTGGGGTACCGGGCTCGCGGTGAGGCGGCGACGGCTGCGGGTGCTGGGCCAGGAGGACTTCGCGCTCGCGAGTTCGCTGTGGCACGCGGAACGGGCCGCGGACGCCGAACGGCTCCGTCTGGCGGCGAGGTTGCGCGACGCCGTGCTGGAGCGCACGGCCGCCCTGGTCGAGCAGGCCCGCCGGGGGAGGCTGGAGGAAGTGGCCGTGGAGGCCCGGTCGGCCCTGGCCGCGATGCGTGAACTCCTGCACGGCCTGGGCGAGTCGGAGGATCCGGGGCAGCGGCTCACGCCGGCGCCCACGGTCGCGGACCTGGAGGCGCTCTGCCGGGACCTGCGCGCGGCCGGCCGGGACGTGACGCTGCGGGGCCTGCCGGAGGCCGGGCGGGACCTGCCGGCCTCGGTGGCCCTGTCGGCGTACCGGATCGTCGAGGCGGCCCTGGGCGCGGGCGGTCACGGGCCCGCCCGGGTCACGCTGAGACGGCGCCGGGACACCCTGCGGGTCACGGTGACGGGCGTGCGGCCGGCCGTGACGGGTCCGGTCGCCGAACGGCTGCGGGTGCAGGCCGGCTCGGGTGCCGGCCGTATCGCGTTCGAACAGGCCGGTATCGTACGGGTGTCGCTGCCCGCCGGGCCGAGTCCGGCGCCCGTCCAGGAGGTGTCCCCGTCGCCGTACGCGTGATGGTCGTCGACGACCAGGCGGTGGTCCGCGCCGGATTCGCCGCCATCGTGGACGCCGAACCCGACCTGACCGTCGTCGGCGAGGCCGGTGACGGGGCGTCGGCGGTGTCGCTCGCCGCCGACGAGGCGCCCGACCTCGTGCTGATGGACATCCGTATGCCCGGCATGGACGGCCTCACCGCGACGCGCCTGGTCACCGCGCTCGAGAGCCGGCCACGGGTGCTCGTCCTGACCACCTTCGACCTCGACACGTACGTGTACGAGGCGTTGCGGGCCGGCGCGTCCGGGTTCCTGCTCAAGGACGCCCGGCCGGAGGACCTCCTGACCGCGATCCGGGTCGTCGCCGCCGGGGAGGGCATCCTCGCCCCGACCGTGACCCGCCGCCTCATCGACACGTTCGCCGGGGGCGCCCCGCAGCCGCCGTCCGTGACGGGCGCCCTGTCCTCCCTCACGCCACGCGAGAGGGAGGTGCTGCTGCACATCGCGTCGGGCCTGACGAACGCCGAGATCGGAGCGGCGCTCGGGGTGACCACGGGCACCGTGAAGACCCATGTGAACGCGCTGCTGTCCAAGCTGGGCCTGCGGGACCGGGTCCAGGCCACGATCCTGGCGTACGAGAGCGGGTTGGTCAGGCCGCGCGGCGCGGCCGGCGTGTAGCGCCGACGGCGGGTCGGCCGGCACCGGTGGCCCGGCGTGCAGGACCGCGGCCACGCCGTCGTCGCCGGCCTCACGCCCCTCCTGCACGGCCGCCGGCTGCCGTCGCTCCGTGTCGGTGCCGAGGGTAACCCGCGCGCGAGGCGCCGGAGCGCTTCGGCGTGCGGGCCACCTCGACGGACGGCAACCGGACGGCAGTGGGGACGGTTCGTGGCCGTCGGCGGGACCGGGCCGGCTAGCGGACCTCCACCAGCAGGTCGCCGCCCTCCACCTGCTGGATGCGGGTGATGGCGAGCCTGCTGACCCGGCCGGCCCGCGGGGCGGTGATGGTGGCCTCCATCTTCATCGCCTCGATGGTGGCCACGGTGGCGCCGGCCGCCACCTCGTCGCCCTCGGTGACCGCCAGCGTCACCACGCCCGCGAAGGGTGCGGCGACGTGGCCGGGGTTGGACCGGTCGGCTTTCTCGGTGACCGGGATGTCGGAGGCGGCCGCCTTGTCGCGGACCTGGATGGGCCGCAGTTGGCCGTTGAGGGTGGCCATCACGGTGCGCATACCGCGTTCGTCTGCCTCGCCGATCGCCTGGAGCTCGATCAGGAGCCGCACGCCGGGCTCGAGGTCGACGGCGTACTCCTTGCCCGGGCGCAGGCCGTAGAAGAAGTCCTTGCTGTCGAGCACGCTGGTGTCGCCGAAGGCCTGGCGGTGGGTGTCGAAGTCACGGGTCGGGCCGGGGAAGAGCAGCCGGTTCAGGGTGGCGCGGCGGGTCTTCTCCAGGCCTTCGCGGTCCTCGGCGGTCAGCTCGGTCACGGGCTTGGGTTCGGCGCGGCCCTGGAGGGCCTTGGTGCGGAAGGGTTCGGGCCAGCCGCCGGGCGGGGTGCCGAGTTCGCCGCGCAGGAAGCCGATGACGGAGTCGGGGATGTCGTACCTGTCCGGTGCCGACTCGAAGTCCTCGGGGCTCACCCCGGCGCCGACCAGGTGCAGGGCGAGGTCGCCGACCACCTTGGAGGACGGGGTGACCTTGACCAGGCGGCCGAGGATGCGGTCGGCGGCGGCGTACATCGCCTCGATGTCCTCGAAGCGGTCGCCGAGGCCCAGCGCGACGGCCTGCGTGCGGAGGTTGGAGAGCTGGCCGCCGGGGATCTCGTGGTGGTAGACGCGGCCGGTGGGTGAGGCGAGACCCGCCTCGAACGGGGCGTAGATCCTGCGGACGCCCTCCCAGTACGGCTCGAGGTCGCCGACCGCCTGCAGGTCGAGGCCGGTGGGGCGCTCGGAGTGGTCGGTGGCGGCGACGAGCGCGGACAGCGAGGGCTGCGAGGTCGTCCCGGCCATGGAGGCCACGGCCCCGTCCACGGCGTCCGCGCCGGCCTGGATGGCGGCGAGGTAGGTGGCGAGCTGACCGCCCGCCGTGTCGTGGGTGTGCAGGTGCACCGGCAGGTCGAACTCGCGGCGCAGCGCGGAGACGAGCTTGGCGGCGGCGGGGGCACGCAGCAGTCCGGCCATGTCCTTGACGGCCAGGACGTGGGCCCCGGCCTCGACGATCTGCTCGGCCAGGCGCAGATAGTAGTCGAGGGTGTAGAGGCGCTCGTTCGGGTCGGACAGGTCCGAGGTGTAGCAGAGGGCGACCTCGGCGACCGCCGTGCCCGTCTGGCGTACGGCGTCGATGGCGGGGCGCATCTGGCCGACGTCGTTGAGCGCGTCGAAGATGCGGAAGATGTCGATGCCGGTGGCGGCGGCCTCCTGAACGAAGGCGTCGGTCACCTCCGTCGGATACGGGGTGTAGCCGACGGTGTTGCGGCCGCGCAGCAGCATCTGCAGGCAGATGTTGGGGACGGCCTCGCGCAGGGCGGCCAGGCGCTCCCAGGGGTCCTCGGCGAGGAAGCGCAGGGCGACGTCGTAGGTGGCGCCGCCCCAGCACTCCAGGGAGAGCAGCCCGGGCAGGGTGCGGGCGACGACCGGGGCGGTGGCGAGCAGGTCCTTGGTGCGGACGCGGGTGGCGAGCAGTGACTGGTGGGCGTCGCGGAAGGTGGTGTCGGTGACGCCGATGGTCGGGGACTCGCGCAGCCAGCGGGCGAATCCCTCGGGGCCCTGCGCGACCAGGCGCTGCCGGGAGCCGGCGGGCGGCTCGCCCTCGGGCAGGGGCGGCAGCTTGGTGGTGGGGTCGATCAGCTCGGGCCGCTCGCCGTGCGGCTTGTTCACGGTGACGTCGGCGAGGTAGGTCAGCAGTTTCGTGCCGCGGTCGGCGGAGTGGCGGGCGGTCAGCAGGTGCGGCCGCTGCTCGATGAACGAGGTCGTGACGCGCCCGGCCTGGAAGTCGGGGTCGTCGAGCACGGCCTGGAGGAAGGGGATGTTCGTGGCCACGCCGCGGATGCGGAACTCGGCCACGGCCCGCCGGGCCCGGCCGATCGCGGCCTGGAAGTCCCGGCCCCGGCAGGTGAGTTTGACCAGCATCGAGTCGAAGTGGGCGCTGATCTCCGTACCCGCGTGGGTGGTGCCGCCGTCCAGGCGGATGCCGGAGCCGCCCGGCGAGCGGTAGGCGCTGATGCGGCCGGTGTCGGGGCGGAAGCCGTTGGCGGGGTCCTCGGTGGTGATGCGGCACTGGAGGGCCGCCCCGCGCAGGGTGACCGTGTCCTGCGAGAGACCGAGGTCGGCGAGGGTCTCGCCGGAGGCGATGCGCATCTGGGCCTGGACCAGGTCGACGTCGGTGACCTCCTCGGTGACCGTGTGCTCGACCTGGATGCGCGGGTTCATCTCGATGAAGACGTGGTTGCCGTCGCGGTCGAGGAGGAACTCGACGGTGCCGGCGTTGCGGTAGCCGATCTGGCGGGCGAAGCGGACGGCGTCGGCGCAGATGCGGTCGCGCAGCTCCGGGTCCAGGTTGGGGGCGGGCGCCAGCTCGATGACCTTCTGGTGGCGGCGCTGGAGCGAGCAGTCGCGTTCGAACAGGTGGATGACGTTGCCCAGGCCGTCGGCGAGGATCTGCACCTCGATGTGGCGGGGGTCGACGACGGCCTTCTCGAGGAAGACGGTGGGGTCGCCGAACGCGGAGGCGGCCTCCCGGGACGCCGCCTCGATGGCCTCCCGCAACTGCGCGGGGTTCTCCACGCGCCGCATGCCGCGTCCGCCGCCGCCCGCGACCGCCTTCACGAACACCGGGAAGCCGATCTCGTCGGCGGCGCGCACCAGCTCGTCGACGTCGGTGGAGGGCGCCGAGGAGCCCAGCACCGGTACGCCGGCGGCGCGGGCCGCGGCGACCGCGCTGGCCTTGTTGCCGGTCAGCTCCAGGGTGCGGGCGTCCGGCCCGACGAAGGTGATGCCGGCCTCCTCGCAGGCGCGGGCGAGTTCGGGGTTCTCGGAGAGGAATCCGTACCCCGGGTAGACCGCGTCCGCGCCCGCCCGGCGTGCCGCCCCCACGATCTCCTCGACGGAGAGGTAGGCGCGCACCGGATGGCCCTGTTCGCCGATCTCGTAGGCTTCGTCGGCCTTCAGCCGGTGCAGCGAGTTGCGGTCCTCGTAGGGGAAGACGGCGACCGTGCGCGCGCCCAGCTCGTAGCCGGCGCGGAAAGCCCGGATCGCGATCTCACCACGGTTGGCGACCAGCACCTTGCGGAACATCCTGGATCCCTTCAGCCTGCCCGGTGACGGGACCATCGTGTCCGCGCCGGGCACGGAGTGCCATGTGAGTCGGGCCACTCGTCGGCCGTTCTCCGCCCGGAAGGAGCCTCGCACGGCGTCGGGGGGAGATCCGGGAAACGCGCTGGATCCCGGGGCGGACGGCCGCCGCCACCGTCGGTGACTGCGTGTCGGCGGGAGCAACTAAGCTCCGGCGCATGAGTGAGGCGGACAGCGACAGACGGGTCGTCGACGGGCGTTTCGAGCTGCGGGCGCGGCTCGGCGGCGGTGGCATGGGTATGGTCTGGCGCGCCACGGACCTGGTGCTGCACCGGAGCGTGGCCGTCAAGGAGGTACGTCCGCCCGACCCGGGACTGGCCGAGTACGACCCCGAGGCGGCACGGATGCTGCGGGAGCGGGTGCTGCGCGAGGCGCGGGCGCTCGCCAGGATCGACCATCCCAACGTCGTGACGATCCATCACGTGGTCGACGGCGGCGAGGGAAGCTATCCGTGGATCGTCATGGAGCTCGTCGCCGGTGGATCGCTGGCCGACCGTCTCGCCCGCGGGCCGATGGAGCCGGTCGAGGCGGCGCGTCTCGGCCTCGAGGTCCTGGCCGCGCTGCGCGCCGCGCACGACGCCGGCATCCAGCACCGGGACGTCAAACCCGCCAACGTGCTGCTGCGTCCCGACGGCCGTCCCGTCCTCACCGACTTCGGCATCGCGGCGATCCGCGAGTCGACCGCCCTGACCGCGACCGGGTCGGTCATCGGCACCCCGGACTACATGGCGCCGGAGCGCGTGTCGGGCCAGGACGGCGGCCCCTCCTCGGACCTGTGGTCGCTGGCGATGATGCTGTACGCGGCCGTCGAGGGACACCATCCCCTGCGCCGGGCCACGACGCTGGCCACGCTGGCGGCCGTCCTCAGCGAGGAGGTGCCGCCGCCGACCCGGGCGGGCGCCCTGGGGGACGTGCTGATGCGTGTCCTCGTTCGGGATCCGGCGGCACGGCCGGACGCGCCGGCGCTGGAACGGATGCTGACGGACGTGGTGCGGGGGCACGCACAGGGGCCGGCACCGGCACAGCCGGCCGGCACCTCCTACCATCTGGCGCCTCCGCGGGCGGCGCCGCGTCCTGAGCCGGTGACCGCTTCCGACACTCCGGTGGCTCCCGGTACACCGCTGGCCGGTACCACGGTGGCTCCGGGCGCGCCGGTGGGGGCGCCCGGCACCAGGGCGGCCACGCCCGGCACAGCGGCGGCCACGCCCGGCACAGCGGCGGCCACGCCCGGCGCGTTCGGGCCCGCGGCCGCCGCCACGCCGTGGAACGGTCCCACCCCGCCTGGTCCCCCGGCCCCCTGGACCGGCCCCACCCCGCCCGTGGGGCTCCCCGTACGGCGGCCGGGCCGGCGCCCGCGGTGGGTGACGGTGGTCCTGCCGGCGGCGGGGGCGGTGCTCGCCGGTGTCCTCGTGTGGACGCTGCTGCCGGGACTGGGGCTGGAGGCCGACTCCTCGTCCTCCGGCTCCGACAGCGACCGGACGGCGACCTCGGCCCCGGCGACCACGGGGGCGACGGCGGCCGCGGATCCGGCCACCGGCTCCCCGACCGGGACGGGCACGACCGACCTGCTGACCCCGGACGGCATCCGCACCGCGATCAAGGCGTTCGAGAAGGAGACCGGCAGGGACCGCTACGGCTCCTTCACGGTCTATCCCGAGTTCGTGTCCGCCTACATCATGGTCAAGGGCAGCGACACCGCGTACGACTCGTACACCTACCGCCCCGGCGAGGGCGTGAAGAAGGGCATCATCAAGGGCTCGCTGCCGAGCGCCTGGCAGCCGGTGACGCTGGACGGCTTCGTCTGGGACCGGGTCCCCGCGCTGCTCGCCGAGGCGGACCGGAAGCTGAACGTGGACGACCCGGACAGCCGCTACCTGCTGGTGCGGCAGCCGAGCACGACGTTCGACACCCCTGCGGGGATGGCCGTCTACCTCAGCGACGAGTACAACCAGTCCGGCTATGTGGAGGCCGACACCAAGGGCCGGGTGACCCGGGTGATGCCGGCCGACGGATAGGGCCTGCCGTTCGGATCACGCCGCAGACGCGGGGCCCGGCGCTGGCAGCACCGTCGCTTCGCCTCGACCTGATCCGAACGACAGGCCCTGGGGGCAGCCACCGTCGACGGGCGGTCTCCGCACCGTCGACGGCTTGTCCGGGACGTCCGTCGTCAGTCCTGGGCGGCGTCCATCAGTTCCTGGAGCCGGACCATGCATGGGGCGCAATGGCGGTCGGTGTCGTGCGCGGCCGATCCCGCGGTCAGGAGAGCGGATCCGCACAGGCCGCTGCCGTGGTGGTGCCGTGACACCACGTGCCACACCAGCTCACCGCCGCCCGACGCCTTTCCCACCTTCATCTCGTACACGGCTCTTCCCTTCTGCCGGGCATGCCTCCAGCAGACCGCGTACGCCGCCCGGCGTCCCGTCGGGCTGGGCCGTTCGGAGGATTCGGTTCCCCAACGGCGCAGCCCGGGTGGCCGGGACGCGCGGGTCGTGGCAGGGTCGCCCGCCCGCCGGCCGTCCTACGTCTCCCGGTACACGCTGAGCGCGGACACCTCGAAGGACATCTCCGTCACGTCGGGATCGGGCGCCGGGTGGTAGCGGCCGGCGCACACGGACAGGTTGACGATGAGGTAGGCGTGCCAGTCCCGCCCCACGCCCCGGCGATCGGCGAAGACGGGACCGCCGTTCAGGGACCACACGACGTTGCCGGCGCCGAACCGCACGCTCAGGTCGATCCAGCCGCCGGGGCGGACGGCCTCGTCGCGGTGGTACCGGTGGGCCCGCCGTACATGGTTGGAGAGTTCCAGCAGGTCGGGGTTGTCGGGGTGGTACTCGAACACGTCGATCTCCTGGTCGCCGTCGCGCCAGGTCCAGATGGCCGGCCAGGCCCCCGTCTCGACGGGCAGCCGGACCCGGGCGTCGAGACGGTCGCCCGCCCGGACCATGAAGCCCTCCTCACTGCCCTCGGTGGTCAGCAGCCCGGTGTCCCACAGGCCGTCGGCTCGGCGCGTGGCCCGGAAGGTGCCGTCGCGGGAGTACGCGGGATCGGGCACCAGATGGTCCAGTTTGTTGTCGCCGGGATTCACCGGCCCGCCGTCGGGATAGGCCCACGAACGGCCGGCGACCCACTGCCGGGGCGAAGCGAAGTCGGCTGTGAAGCAGAGGTCGGTCACTGACGTCCTCCTCGTCCGCGCACGCGGTGCGTCGTGCGAGGCATCCCCGTCCCCACCCCCGTCGATGCGACGACGGAAAGGACACGCGGCAAGGACCACCTCACCGGGGGACGGGGGCGCACGCTTGTACGTCGCCGTTGCATCCGCACACGCCTCGCCGTCAACAGGGCTCCGTACGGGAGCGGTTGCGGGGGCGGCGAACGGAGCGGTCGAGGACCACCCCCGCACGTTCGACCAGTCGGACATTGTTCGATATCTCTTGACGCCGCACCGCGCACCGTCTGACACTCTCGCAACACCACGTCACACAGCTGAAACGGCGGGCCGACATGACGTACATCCCCCGACTTCGCAGCCGCGCGAGACGCTGGGCGGGCCGACTGGCAGGGGTGACGGCCGCGTCACTGTTCCTGGGTCTCCTCGGCACCGCGACACCCGTACAGGCCGCCGGAACTGACGACATCACGGACGGTCTGGCCCTCTGGTACAAGCTCGACGGCCCCTCCGGGCTCACCGACGCCTCCGGCCGGGGCCGCGACGGCACCGTCCAGGGCACCGCCGACTGGTCGGGCCAGGGCCTCGCCTTCAACGGCACCGACACCTACGTCAAGGTGCCGAACGACGTCATGAAGGGCATGGCCTCGATCAC
Organism: Streptomyces sp. NPDC052016; assembly: GCF_044548445.1. Taxonomy (NCBI): domain Bacteria; kingdom Bacillati; phylum Actinomycetota; class Actinomycetes; order Kitasatosporales; family Streptomycetaceae; genus Streptomyces; species Streptomyces sp. NPDC052016. The sequence goes on along the minus strand of NZ_JBIUBX010000005.1, from coordinate 269,434 downwards.
CGTCTCCACGGACGTGCTGATCGACGCCACGCAGAGCACGCCGTACTTCCTCTACGGCTTCGGCAACTCCAGCGGCGGCAACGGCAACGGCTACCTGTTCACCACCGGCAACTCCTTCCGCACCTCCATAGCCACCGGCAACTGGTCGACGGAGCAGACCACCAAGCCGGCCGATTCGCACAACCTGACCCGGTCGGTGTGGAAGCACATCGCCTACACGCAGACCGGCACCACCGGTGTGCTGTACGAGGACGGCGTGGAGGTCGCCCGCAACACCTCGGTCACCGTCACCCCCGGCGCCATCGGCTCCGGCACCACCACCGCCAACCACATCGGCAAGTCCGTCTACTCCGGCGACAGGCTGTTCAAGGGCCGGATGCGCGACTTCCGCGTCTACGACCGGGCCCTGGCCGCCTCCGAGGTGGAGCAGCTCGCGCTCCCCGTCGCCACGCAGGGCGTCGCCGACGACGAGGCCGCGCTCGGCCTGGGCGACACCAGTGCCGTGACCGCCGACCTGGACCTGCCGAGGACCGGCACGGCGGGCGGCTCCGCGATCACCTGGGCCAGCGACAGCCCGTCCGTGGTGTCGGACACCGGCAAGGTGACCCGCCCGGCCGCCGGTGAGCCCGACGGGCACGCCACGCTGACGGCGACCCTGAAGAAGGGCACGGTCACCGCCACGAAGACCTTCGACGTCACGGTCCTCGCCGCGTTCGACGACACGACCTCCGCCCGGCAGGCGGCCGAGGCACTGACCGTGCACAACCTGGACGACGTGCGCGGCAACCTCACCCTCCCGCTGACCGGCGCCTACGGCACCGACGTGGCCTGGTCCTCCGCACGGCCGGACGTGGTGGCCGCCGACGGCGTCGTCCACCGGCCCGCGCACGGCAGCGGCACGACCACGGTCGAGCTGACCGCGACCGTCACCAAGGGCGAGGCGAAGGCGACCCGTGTGTTCACCGCGAAGGTTCCCGAACTCCCCGCGCCCGCCGCGCTGAAGGGCTACCTGTTCAGCTACTTCACCGGTGAGGGCACCGCGGACGGCGAGCAGCTCCACTTCGCGCTCAGCAAGGGCGACGACCCGCTGAAGTGGCGTGAGCTGAACGACGGCAAGCCCGTCCTGACCTCTTCCCTCGGGGAGCAGGGCCTGCGCGACCCGTTCATCATCCGCTCCCCCGAGGGCGACAAGTTCTACCAGATAGCCACCGACCTCAGGATCTACGGCAACGGCGACTGGGACGCCGCCCAGCGCACCGGCAGCAAGTCCATCATGGTGTGGGAGTCCACCGACCTGGTCCACTGGACGGACCAGCGCCTGGTGAAGGTCTCCCCCGACAGCGCCGGCAACACCTGGGCTCCCGAGGCCTTCTACGACGCACGGCGCGGCGAGTACGTCGTCTTCTGGGCGTCCAAGCTGTACGACAACGCCGGGCACACCGGCGACACGTACAACCGGATGATGTACGCGACGACCCGCGACTTCCACACCTTCAGCGAGCCCAAGGTCTGGATCGACCGCGGCTACTCGGTCATCGACTCCACGGTGATCCAGCACGACGGCACCTACTACCGCCTCTCCAAGGACGAGCGCAACAACACCTCCTCCACGCCCAACAGCAAGTTCATCTTCGAGGAGAAGAGCGACTCCCTCCTGGACACCTCCTGGACGGCGGTCGCCGAGGGCATCGGAAAGGGTGCGATGAACGCGGCCGAGGGGCCGCTGGTGTTCAAGTCGAACACCGAGGAGAAGTGGTACGCGTTCCTCGACGAGTTCGGCGGCCGCGGCTACATCCCGTTCGAAACGACGGATCTCGACTCCGGCGTCTGGACCCCGTCCACCGGCTACGACCTCCCGTCCCGGCCGCGTCACGGCACCGTGCTGCCGGTCACCCAGGCCGAGTACGACCGGCTGCTGCGCACCTACCAGCCCGACCAGATCGTGCGCGGCGTCGAGGACGTGACGGTGAAGACGCGTATCGGCGAGGCTCCGGTCCTGCCCGCGACCGTGATCGCCGAGTACGCCGACGGGGTACGGCGCCCGGTCGCCGTCACGTGGGACGCCGTCCCGGCGTCGGCCTACGCGCAGGCCGGCACCTTCACGGTGCGGGGTGTCCTGCCGGACGGCTCGGCCACCGAGGTCCGTGCCGAGGTCACCGTCTCGGCGGAGGGCCCGGACGTGCCCGCCGACCTGCTCCTGCACTACGCCTTCGACGAGTCCGGCGACAGCATCGCCCGTGACTCCAGCGGCCACGGCCACCACGGCACGTACGTCCGCACGCCCGGCTTCGGCACCGGCGTGCACGGCGGCTCGTTCAGCATGTCGGGCGACTCCGCCACCTCCCCGTACGTGAAGATCCCGAACGGCGTGCTGAAGGGCGCCGGCAGCGCGACCGTCTCGACGTACGCCAAGTGGAAGGGCGGCACCAGCTTCCAGTGGCTGTTCGGGCTCGGCCCCGACAGCAACAAGTACCTCTTCGCCAGCCCCTCCAACGGCTCCTCCAAGCTCTACTCCGCGATCACCAAGGCCAGTTGGTCGGCGGAGTCCAAGCTGACGGCAGGCTCCCAGCTCACCCCCGGCGAGTGGCGGCACGTGACGGTCACCCTCGACGGCACGACCGGCACGATGCTCCTGTACGTCGACGGCATCGAGGCAGCCCGCACGACGACCACCATCAAGCCGTCCGAGCTGTACGACGCCGACAAGGACTACAGCGGCTACATCGGCAGGTCCCTGTACGCGGCCGACCCGTACTTCGGCGGTGAGGTCGACGACTTCCGCGTCTACGACCGGGCGCTGTCGGCCGCCGAGGTCCTGGAGCTGAGCGGCAACACCACGGGCATCGCCCGGGCCGCCCACCCCGCGCTCAAGGTCGACGCGCTCGTCGACGACGCGCACGGCCGGATCACCCTCCCGGTCACCGAGGGCACCGACCTCACCGCGTTGGCACCGGAGTTCACCCTCGCCCACGGTGCGGCGATCAGCCCCGCGTCCGGCAGTGTCCAGGACTTCAGCCGGCCGGTGACGTACGAGGTGACCGGCTCCGACGGCAGGAAGCGCACCTGGACCGTGTCGGCGCTGGTCATGAGGAGCCCGGTGCTGCCGGGACTGACCGCCGACCCGAACATCGCGCGCTTCGGCGACACCTTCTACCTGTACCCGACCACCGACGGCTTCGAGGGCTGGAGCGGCACGCAGTTCAAGGCGTACTCCTCCACCGACCTGGTCCACTGGAAGGACCACGGCGTCATCCTCGACCTGGGTCCGGACGTGTCCTGGGCCGACAGCAGGGCGTGGGCGCCGACGATCGCGGAGAAGGACGGGAAGTACTACTTCTACTTCTCCGCCGACGCCAACATCGGCGTCGCCGTCTCCGACTCGCCCACCGGTCCCTTCGAGGACGCGCTCGGCCGGCCGCTGCTGAAGGCGGGCCAGCTGACCGGGCAGATGATCGACCCGGCGGTCTTCACCGACGACGACGGCCAGTCGTACCTGTACTTCGGCAACGGCCGCGGGTACGTCGTCCCCCTCAACGCGGACATGACCTCCTTCGACCCCGCGAAGATCAAGGACATCACCCCCGGCGGCTACAACGAGGGCTCCTTCGTCATCAAGCACGAGGGCACCTACTACTTCATGTGGTCGGAGAACGACACCCGCGACGAGAACTACCGCGTCGCCTACGCGACCGGGCCCTCCCCCACCGGCCCGTGGACGAAGCGGGGCGTGATCCTGGAGAAGGACCTCTCCCTGGGCATCAAGGGCACCGGCCACCACTCGGTCGTGCGGGTCCCGGGCAGCGACGACTGGTACATCGCCTACCACCGCTTCGCGATACCGGGCGGTGACGGCACCCACCGCGAGACCACCGTGGACAAGCTGGAGTTCGGCGGCGACGGCCTGATCGAGAAGGTGGTCCCCACCCTCACGAGCGTCGACCCGGTCGCCATCGCCCACGCCGGTCCGGACGCGACCGGGAAGGAGGGCGACGCCATCCCGCTGACCGGCACGGTCTCGGGCGCCGGCGGCCCGAAGTGGACGGTCGAGGAGGGCGCGCCCTGCGCCTTCGCCGACGCCGGTGCCGCCCGGACCACGCTCACCTGCACGGACGACGGCAGCTACGCCGTCACCCTGACCGGTGGCCGCAGCAGTGACACCGCCACCGTGACGGTCTCCAACGCTGCCCCGGCGATCACCTCCGCCGCCGGCCCGAAGTCCCCGGCGAGCGTCCGCCAGCGGACGGTCGTGACCGCCGCGTTCGGTGACCCGGGCGCCACCGACACGCACACCTGCGCGGTCGACTGGAGGGACGGCACCGAGCCGGTGTCCGGCACCGTCACCGCCTCCGGATGCCGGGCCGAGCACACCTACACCAAGGCCGGCCTCCACCGCCCGGTGGTGACCGTCACGGACGACGACGGCGCCTCGGACAGCACGACGCTCCCCGAGCTGGTCGTGTACGACCGCGCCGCGGGCCCGGTCGCCGGGGCGGGCCTGCTCGGCTCCCCCGCCGGCGCCTACCCGGCCGAGCCGGCCGTCACGGGCAAGGCCGTCTTCTCGGTCTCCGCCCAGTACCGGGCGGGGGCCACCGCCCCGACCGGCCGGGTCAGCTTCGCCTTCGGCCCGGCCCGCCTGAAGTTCCGCTCGACCGCTCTCGACTGGCTGGTCGTCACGGGCTCACGGGCCGTCCTCCAGGGCTCCGGCACGGTCGACGGCGTCAGCGGCTACGCCTTCCGCGTGACCGCCACGGACACCCCGGACACCTTCCGGATCACCGTCCGGAAGAAGTCCACGGGGGACGTCGTGTACGACAACGGCACCGGGACCATGGTCGTCGGGGTGGTCACCGTGGGCGCCCGTCGCGGGTAGACCGCAGGACCGGACCGTGTCCCACCGGGGCCGCGCCACCGCACGACGGTGGCGCGGCCCGTCCGTCTCAGTTCGCCGCCAGCAGCGCCTCCAGGGCCGTCGCGGTGTCGGGGTGGCGGGTGAGGAGGGCGGAGCCCCTCGGGATGGCGGGCTCCGGACCCGCCCAGGCGCCGTCGCAGCCCAGCAGGTCCGCGAGGGCGTCGCACGTCGCCGGGTGGGCGGCGAGGAGCGCGACCCCGTGGGCCGGTGCGGGGGTTCCCTCGGGGTGCGGGGCCGCCGGCTCCCGGGCCGGGTGCCAGGGCGGTGTCCAGGCGTCCAGGTCCGGGAGGCGGGCCGGGAAGACGCGGCCGGCCTCCCGGATGAGCAGCGGGGCCAGTTCGGCGCCGCCCGAGCGCAGGGTGGTGATCAGGGTCGGCAGCCAGGGGAGCAGGACCGGGTCCGGGAGGCGGGCGAAGGCGTTCGACACCGCCTCGACGACGAAGTCGGCGAGATGCGGCACCGGTTCCAGGGCGTGCACGAAGCCGCTGAGGTAGCGCGGGTAGGCGGGCACCACCAAGGGGTTGGCGAGCAGGTCGTCGCAGCGTGTCCGAAGGGCGGCACGGGAGAGCGTGCCCAGGTGGGTCTGCGCCGCCCACAGCAGGGCCGTCCGCGAGGGCTCGCCGGGACGGCACTGGGCGACGGCCAGTTCGAGCTGGGTCCGGTCGCAGCCCAGGGAGAGCGCCAGGCTCTCCATCCCGAAGAGGAAACCCAGCATGGCCGCGACCTGGCGGACCGTGGCGTCCTCGTCGGTGAACGCCGTCGGCAGCAGGGTGCAGTAGTGCGCGTATCCGGTCCTGACGAACGACTCGATCCAGGCCGGCAGCACCGGTTCGGCGGTGCGGTAGTAGGCCAGCAGGCGGCGGATCCGGCGCAGGACCTCCGGTGCGCCGTCGACGGTGCGTTCGCCCGCCAGGACCTCCAGCGCGCGGGTGCCCAGCTCGTCGGCGAGGCGGCGGCTGCGCAGATAGCGGATGGCGTCCTCGACGGCCTCCAGGACCTGGGCGGCCGTGGCCTGCGGGGCGTACGCGGCGCGACGCAGCCGCTGCTCCAGGACCTGCTCGATGCTGACGCCCTCGTAGCCGAGCTCGATGAGGGCGCGCTGGTGGGTGCCCAGGGCGAGGTCCCAGGACTCCTGGATGGGACGCTCACCGAGGCCCCGGTCGCCCATGATCGGCCGTGCGGCGCCCTGCGGCAGCAGTCGGCGCAGCATCCACAGCACGTCGGAGCAGCGCTCCAGCTCGGGACGGGAGGCGATGTCCAGCAGGGCCCGCTGCACCCCGCGCTGCTGGAGCCGCAGGTTCAGCGGGGCGAGGCGGTCGTGCACGTCCCGGGCCAGCGGTGGCAGCGCGTCGTAGCCGACCTGGCCGACGCGGTCGCCGCCCATCATGATCTCGACGAGCCGGCGCACGTCCCGCCGCCCCGGTACCGCGTCCTTCTCGATGCAGGTGACCGCCGCGTCCTGGAAGTCGTACGGCGTCGGCTTGACGCGGTCACGCATCCCGGCCAGCAGGATCGACGTCTCGAACACCGCGATGGCGTCGGCGGTGGAGGCGAGGTAGCCGTTGCGCCGGGCGGCCCGCACGATGTCCACCGACCAGCCGAGCAGTTCGGCCTCGTCGAGGGGGTCGAGGACGGGCGGGCGCTGGAGGAACCCGGTGAGCCGGTCCGCGGCCGGGCCCTCGGGCGCGGACCCGGTCGCCGGCGCGGGCAGCGCCTTCCTCGGCTTGGTGCTCTTCGTGCCCGCCTGGCCCGCCAGGCGGAACGGCCGGACGCCGGTGCGCCGGAGGTTCTTCGCCCATTCCGTGGCGGCGATGGACACCGAGCCGGCGGCGAGGCCGAACTGTGCCTCGATGGCCGTGTGGCTGGACGGGATCAGGCCGTGCCGCCACTTGGTCGCGGTGCGCGGCGTGATGGTGAAGGTGTCGCTTCCGTGGACGCCGAACTCCTCGACGCGGCTGGCCGCGTGGAACGCACCGCACACGTACAGGCAGTCGGCGGGGTCGGTGCCGGTGGCGGTGAGGTGCTCGCGCATCCGCGTCCACATGTGACGTTCGCGGTCCTCGTCGACCCTGACGCGGTGCGGGTCGCCGGGGGCGAGGCGCCGGAAGAGACTGCCGATGAGCAGCATGACCTGACGGTAGGTGTCGTGGTCGCTGTCCCCGAGCGGCACCTCGACGTACTGGTGCCACCACTCCGACCAGTGCCGCACGCGGCCGTGGCGCAGCAGATGCTCCTCCAGTTCGGCGAAGCGGGGCCGCAGGTCGCCGATCTCGACGCCGACGGCGTCGCCGTGCAGGGCGGCCTCCTCGTCGGCGGCCGGCGCGTCGGCGTCGGTCTCCTCCGTGGGCGGTGTCTGCCACTGGAAGACGTGGTCGGACGAGCGGTCGACGAGGACGAGTTCGACGCCGGGGGTGTCCAGGGCGTAGGCGATCGCCTGGTACTCGGCCGAGGCCTCGGTGACCGGTGCGACGACGGAGAGCGGGGACCAGTCGGCGGGGAAGCCGTCGACCTCGGTCGCGAACGCCTGGACGGCAACCGGAAGTCGGCAGTTGCGCAGTTCGGTGAGGAGGGGCGCCATGTCCTCGCACAGCTCGAGATAGATCACCTTGGGCTGCTTCTCGCGCAGCCGGCGGGCCATGGCGAGGGCCGAGGCCGGTGAGTGGTGGCAGACCGGGAAGATCTCCAGCGGCTCGCGCACCGCGCGTTCGACGTCGTCGACGATGCCGCGCAGGATGCCCTCCAGCGCTCCGGGCCCGTCGGCGAACGCGGTGGCGGCGTCCTGGAGCTGGGTGCGCAGGGCGGTGAACGTGCCCTCGGGCGGGGCGCTCACGACAGGGTCGCGATCGCGTCGCGGCCGCCCTGGAGGAACTCCGGCCAGGAGCCGCCCTCTTCCTTGCTGCGCGGCTCGACGACGCCGTGCAGGTACTTGTTGAGGATGGCGAGGTCCTCGGGCTCGCGCCGGGCCAGGGAGCCGACGAGGGAGGAGGCGAGGGTGTGCGCGGTGAGGGCGCGTTCGCCGAAGAAGTTGCTGTGCAGGATCGCGTCCTCCAGGACGCCGATCTGCTCGGCGGTGGACAGGGCGGACTCCAGCTTCTCGTCGTCGCCGGCGGCCGCGGCGGCGGAGGCCCGCAGGTCGGCGAAGCTCTGCAGCAGCACGTCCAGCAGGGTCGGCGGCACGTCCAGGTCGATCTGGTGGCGGCGCAGCAGTTCCTCGGTGCGGAAGCGGACGATCTCCGCCTCGCTCTTCTTGTTGGTGACCACCGGGATGCGGACGAAGTTGAACCGGCGCTTGAGCGCGGAGGAGAGGTCGTTGACGCCCCGGTCGCGGCTGTTGGCGGTGGCGATGACGGAGAAGCCCGGCTTGGCGAAGACGATGTTGTCGCTGTCGAGTTCGGGCACGGAGATGTACTTCTCCGACAGGATGGAGATCAGCGCGTCCTGGACGTCGCTGGTGGAGCGGGTGAGCTCCTCGAAGCGGCCGATCGAGCCGGACTCCATCGCGGTCATGATCGGTGAGGGGATCATCGACTCCCTCGACTGTCCCTTGGCGATCACCATGGAGACGTTCCAGGAGTACTTTATGTGGTCCTCGGTGGTGCCTGCGGTGCCCTGGACCACCTGGGTGGAGTTGCGGCAGATCGCCGCGGACAGCAGCTCGGCCAGCCAGCTCTTGCCGGTGCCGGGGTCGCCGATGAGCAGCAGCCCGCGGTCGGAGGCCAGGGTGACGATGGAGCGTTCGACGAAGCTGCGGTCGCCGAACCACTTCTGCGGGATCTCCCGGTCCAGGCCGTCGGCGCGCTCGGAACCGAGGATGAACAGGCGGACCATCTTGGGCGACAGTCGCCAGGAGAACGGCTTGGGGTCGTCGTCGAGGGACTCCAGCCAGTCGAGCTCCTCGGCGTACTTGATCTCGGCGGGGGCGCGCAACAGGTCGGTCATATCAGGGCCTTTCGAAGAATGAGGGGGGCGATGGCCCGGTGAGGGAGGCGGTCGCCTACGCGAGTGACGTCTTGAGCTCGTGGACGAGCTTGCGGATGTGGCCCGAGACCACCGGCGTGCCGAGGGCCTTGAAGCGTTCCCGGAACCAGGGGTTGACCTCCTGGCGTCCCGAGCTGGTCACCGAGCCGACGGGGATGAACTTCACGCCCGAGCGGTGAACCGCCTCGATGCCCTCGAACAGCGGCTGCGAGCGGTCGAACTCGTAGAAGTCGGAGATCCACACCATCACGGTGTTGCGCGGCTCGGTGATCTTCGGGCGTGCCATGGCCATCGCGACCGGGCCGTCGTTGCCGCCGCCGAGGTTGGTGCGCAGCAGCACCTCGAACGGGTCGTTCACCCATGGGGTGAGGTCGATGGCGCGGGTGTCGTACGCGATCAGGTGGACGTCCACCTTCGGCAGGCCGGCGAAGATCGACGCGAGGATGGTGCAGTTGACCATGGAGTCGACCATCGAGCCCGACTGGTCGACGACGACGATGAGCTTCTGCGGTGTCGTCCTGCGGGCGGTGTGCCGGTAGTACAGGCGGTCGACGTAGAGCCGTTCCTCTTCGGGGCTGTAGTTGGTGAGGTTCTTCCAGATGGTGCGGTCGAGGTCGAGGTTGCGGAAGACCCGCTTGGGCGGGATCGAGCGGTCCGGCGCGCCGACCGTGGCCTTCTCGACCTGGGTGCGCAGCACCTCGGCGACCTCGTCGACGAAGCGGCGGATCAGCGCCTTGGCGTTGGCCAGCGCGACGCCCGACAGGTTGCTCTTGTCGCGCAGCAACTGCTCGATCAGCGACATGCTCGGGGTGAGCCGCGCGGCGAGCTTGGGGTCGGCCAGCACCTCGCGCAGGCGCATCCGCCGGACGAGGTCGGCCTCGAGAGCGCCGAGCTCCGGGCCGATCGCGGGCACCGCGTGACCGGGCGTCGCACCCCGTCCGCCCCGGAGGTCACCGGGCGAGCAGCCGAGGGCGCGCTCCAGCCAGCCGGCGTCGGACTGCCAGCGCGCGAGCTGACCGGCGCTGACGGGTCCGCTGCCGGTGGCGAAGACGTTCAGCAAGACCTTGGAGACCAGCGCCGCACGCCGCACCTCGGCGGCACGGTCGCGTACGTCGGGGGTGTCGCCGTCAGGGCTGCCGTCACCGGTGTCGTCAGGACTCCCGTCGCCGCTGCCGTCGGCGCTCTCGTCACTGGTGCCGTCGGGGCTCCCGTCGCCGCTGCAGTCAGGGCTCCCGTCGCCCGTGCCGTCGGCGCTCTCGCCGTTCCCGTAGGCGTTCGGTTCGGCGGTCCCGCCGGCGGTCGTCCCGGTGTCCGGGTCGTCCCCGTCGGTCTCGTGGGCCATCAGGCCGTCGAACTCGGCGGCCAGTTCGGGGTGGCGCTGCACGATCGAGTCGACGGAGGTCTGCGGGTCCAGCAGCGCGGGCGGCAGACCGATGTCCTCCACGACGGCCAGGCTCGCGGACTCCAGCGCGGCCTGCTCCTCCGGGTCGAACAGCCGCGCGAGCAGTCGCCAGTAGAGGACCTGGCGGCGGTTGTCGTCGCGGGCCGGCACGGCGGCCTGTCCAGTGGTGTGCTCGCTCATGTGCGCAGCAGCCTTCCTGCCCGCTCCCGCAGCACGGTCACGGCGTCCGTGGCCGCCTTCTCCGCCTTGACGCCCGCCTTGTCGGTGGTGCCGCCGGCCCAGGCGCCCGCCTGGAGGGCGACGGTCTTCTTGCGCACGGTCGTCTCTACGGCGAGCGGCTGCACGCGGAAGTCCCCGTCGTCCCAGCGGAGCAGGCCGATACAGGCACTGGAGGACGCGACGGCGTCGGGTGTGAGCGGTCCCGCGGCGGGGACCCGGTCGGTGTCGACGGCGAGGGAGTACCCCGGGAGCCCGAAGGTGAGGGCGTCGCCGTCCCGCCGGGTGTCGTAGCCCTCCAGGAACACCGGTTCGGCGAGGCGTGCGGGGTGCCGGTCCAGGGGCGCCGTGAGCGCGGCGGTGGCGGTCGGCAGGGCGACGCGGGCGGTGGCGAAGGCGTCGGCGGGGTCGCCCGGGCGGGCCCGCTCGTCGTCCCAGATCAGGTCGCCCTCCTCGGAGAGGGGCATGCCGGTGAGGTGGACGGCGCGGCCTTCGCCGAGCGCGGCCAGCAGTGACAGGTGGGGCCGCAGGAGTTGCCAGACGCCGGCCGCGACGACGGTGTCCGGCTTGGGCACGGAGACGCTCGCCCGCACCAGACGGGACGCACCGCCGTCGGCGGGTTCGAACACCGCGTGGACCTGCGCCTGTGCCGCGGTGGCGTGTTCGTGGAGGTCGATGCCGAGGGGCAGCAGACGGCCGGTGGCGGTCCCGGTCGCCGCCGGCCCGAGGGCGCCGGGGCGGGTCAGGAGCAGGGCGCGCGCCCACAGGTCGCCCCAGCGGCGTGCCGGGAACCGCTCCAGGGCGGAACCGGGGCAGGAGGCGGCGAGTTCGGCGGCGAAGCCGTCGAGCAGGGTGGCCAGGCGGCGCAGCGCGGGGTCGGGGAGCATCGCGGAGACGATGGGCGCGGCCGCGCCGACGAGTTCGTGGTCGATGCCCTGCCAGCCGGCGCGCGCGAGGTCGGCGAGCCAGGTGCGGGCGGCCAGGAGCAGGTTGACCGCCGGTCGTTCGGCGGGGGCCGTCGGTGCCTTCTCGTCGCGGGCGCGGCCGGCCGTCTCGTCGGCGCGGGCGAGCAGCGCGTCGTGGGCGGCGCCGAGGAGGGCGGTGCGGGCGGCGGCGAGGGCGGTGAAGTGGTCCTCGCTCGCGGCTCCGGCCGCCGCCTTCTCGGCCGCTTCGGCGACCCGGGCGGCCAGTGGTGATCCGGCGACGGCGTGCGCGAGTGCGGTGAGGTCGGCGACGCGGGCGGGCTGGGGTCGCAGCAGGCCCGCGACGAGGGCCCGGTCGAAGGCGTCGACCGCCGCCAGGGCGTCGTCGAGCCCGTCGAGGGGAGCGGTGAGCGGACCGGTGGGTTCCCCCGCGGCCGGAGCGAGCGCGGGAGGGGGCACCTGCGCGGTCGCCGCCCCGGGTCGAAGGGAACCACTGCATCTCGGGCAACGGGGCCGTGGTGGGGGTTGGTTGGAGGTAGGCGAGATGGCGCAGGAACCGGCTGAAGACGGGGGCCGCCGCGGTCTTGCCGTCCGCCTGCGCGGGGCGGGCCGCGATCATGGCGGCGGTGAGGGCGGGGGCGTTCGCCTCCCCGCCCTCCGGCTCGACGCGCAGGTAGCGGGCGACGCGCTCGGCGCCGTACTGGAGGACCGCCTCGGTGATCAGGGCGCGGATGTGGTTGCAGAACGAGCCCCGGGCCCCGCCGCAGGGGCGGTTGTTGTTGGTGCTGCACGCGAACGCGTACGTGCCGGAGGCGACGGACGAGACGTAGACGCGCTCGATGTCCGAGCCGCTGGAGACCACGCCCTGGAGGCGTCCGTCGGCCAGTTCGACGAAGGGGACCTTGGCGAGCTTGCGCGGCCAGGCGGGCGGCACCACCCGGGCCGTGCTCGACTTCTCCCAGTCCGACAACGCACCATCTCCTTCGCAGCACAAGGCGTGTCACGCCGTGTCGGCGCGGCACAGGGGGACTGTCACGCCAGAGCGGCGCGACAAGAACGAAACTACTGGCGCCCACTGACAACGGCTCTCGGCGGGGCAGGAGGCGCGGAGTCGAGCGGGGAGCGGGTCACTTCCCGGGCGCTGCCGCGGGAGTTGCGACTGTCCGCGTCGCGGATCGTCGGGGGCCGGCCGAGGCGTCGGGGCCAAGCGGAGGCGGGCCCCGAGCGAAGGCGGGGCCCAAGCGAAGGCGGGGCCCAAGCGAAGGCGGGCCCCGAGCGAAGGCGGGGCCCAAGCGAAGGCGGGCCCCGAGCGAAGGCCGGGCCCAAGCGAAGGCGGGCCCCGAGCGAAGGCCGGGCCCCGAGCGAAGGCGGGCCCCGAGCGAAGGCCGGGCCCCGAGCGAAGGCGGGGCCCAAGCGAAGGCGGGGCCCAAGCGAAGGCGGGGCCCAAGCGAAGGCGTCCGGCCCGCGGCCGGCGCCTCGTCGAGGACCGGCGGAGGCGTCCGGGGCGGGCCCGGTCAGGCCCGGGGCCAGGTGCCCGGCCGCTGCGGCCCGGGGCCACTGCCGGCCCGGCAGTCACGTCCGGGCCACCGCGGCCCCGGCCGCCGCCGCACCGCTGTCACCCGGGCGACCTCATCGTCTCCGACACGCCCGTGCGCGCTGGACTACCCGGCAGCGTTGTCCACGGGGGTCGAACCCGTGCCCGGCCGGGCGGTGGGGGCCGGCCGAGCGCCCGGCTGCGGCCGCCGCCCGCTCACCACGCGATGCGGGAGCGCCCGTACAGCAGGGCTAGGCCGGCGAGGGCGACGCCCGCCGCGAGGGCGCGGTCACCGGACCGGCACGCCGGTACGGAACGTGCGGACCGCACCGATCCCGCGCTCAGCCAGGACCCGACGGAGGCGACGGACGCGGCGGAGCCGACCGACCCCACGGACAGCACACTGCCCACAGACCCCAGGGACCCCAGGGACCCCAGGACAGAAATTCGCCCATGGACCCCAGGGACAGCACGGACCCCACTGACAGCACCTGCCCACGGACCCCATGGACAGCACGCTGCCCACGGACGACAGCACACTGGCGACGGACCCGACGGACAGCACGCTGCCCACGGAGCCGACCGAGAGGAAACCGCCCACGGAGCCGATGGACAGGAACGAGCCGACCGAGCCGACGGACCGGGCCGACCGCCTCGACCGACGCGCACCCCGGGAGCGGTCGGCACGGGGACGGAAGGTCATGTGCCGATCCTCCCAGAAGGGCGCCGTCGCACCCGTCAGGTGTCGAACTCCCCGTGCCAGGATCCCTCGACGAGGTGTTTGGGCAGGTACGGCGACGCGGTGTCGACGGGGAAGCCCCTGGCGTGGGCGAGGCAGGCCAGGGCGAGGGGGCCCAGGGCGACGTGGCGGCGGAGGTCGGCGGAACCGTCGTAGTAGCGCGCGTGGTGGGCGAGTGCTTCGGTGAGCGCCTCGGCGAAATGGTCCTGTTGGCCGGTGAGGACACGGTGGAAGAGGGCGACGGGCTGGTAGTCGACGAGGTTCAGGAAGTCGGCCGGGGTGCGGGTGGCCACGTGGGGGTGGGAGGACTCCATGGTGGCGACGAGCTTGGGCACGATGTCGTCGACGGGGACGTTCCCGATGTAGCTCTGCAGGGTGTCGATCCAGTGGAAGACGTAGTCGTCGTCCTGCTGACTGGTCCGGCGCAGGTCCTCCAGCGGGACGCGGGCGAGGGCGCTCAGCCGGTCGCCCTCGCCGCAGACGAGGGCGAGCCAGAAGGCGTCGAGCCAGGCGCGGGCGGTCGCGTGGGGAGCCGGGCCGGTGGCGGGCAGGCGGCGGACCCGGTCGCCGATGCGGCAGTCCACCGTGCCCTCACGGGCCAGGGTGGTGGCGAACAGGGCGCTGCCGATCTGCATCGCCCTGACCCAGGCCTCCCAGGTCTCCAGCTTCGCCGCGTCGGGGTCGTCGGCGCAGCGGGCGTGGGCGTGTTCCAGAGCGGCCCCCAGGGCGGGCGTGAAGCCGGCCGGGTCCCGGGCGAGCCGCTCGGTCGCCTCGGTCACGGTGTGTGCGAGCCGGTCCACGTCCGGTACGCCGGGCTCGTCGGACGCCGGGGACGAGGAGCCGCGCAGGCGCTTCATCAGGTCCAGCAGTTCCGGCGGGGGCACCACGGACAGGGTGCGGCTGTCGTGGTCGAAGGACGTGAGGCAGACCAGCCGCCCCCGGTGCCACCAGTACAGCCGCGGGGTGAGCGCGCCGGGACCGTCCTGGTAGGCGCCGAAGGCGTACGCCCCCAGGTCGTTGACCGCGTCGACGACGGTGCCGTCGACGATCGGGTGGAAGGCCAGCAGGTGCCGGGTCGGTACGGCGACGAGGGCGCCGGCCTCCGGCAGGTCCCGTCCGGTGACCTCCCGGACCAGCACCGGCAGGACCAGCGCCTTGCTGGCGACGAAGTGGGAGTCGCCGTGGACGGAGTGCAGCAGGGCGCCCGACGGGCCGGGGACCGGCGTGTACTCCACCGGCGCGGCCAGCAGGTTCGCGCGCCCCGCGGCCCAAAGCGCGTCCAGGCCGGCCCGGGCCACGTCGGCGTCCGCGAGGATTCGTACGGACTCGGGCGTGTCCAGCGCGAGGGCGGCGAGGAGGTCCTCGGCCACCGGGCGCACGTACCGGAAGTGGCCCACGGCGTCGGACGGGAGGGCGTCGGAGGGCAGCAGCCGCAGCCTGGTGTGGCGCAGCAGCTCCTGCGCGTCCTCGTCGCCCCGGGAGGCGGACTCCAGGCGCGTGAAGTGCTGTCGGACGAGCTCCGGCCAGGTCTCCCCCGGCGCGTCCCGGCACCACCGTGCGAGGTTGGTGAGCGGGTGCCGGTGGCCGCCGGCCTCGACGGAGTCCGCCGCGACCGTCGGGCGTATGCCGTGGCGGGCGGCGAGGTGGTCGGCCGCCAGGGCGCGCAGCCGGTCGGCCTGTGCGACGGTGAGAACGGGCAAGTGGGCGTCAGGAGCGTCGTGTTGCGTCACATGATCACTCTACGGACGCGGCGGCGGCGTTCCCGGACGTGCGCCGCCCTTCGTCCGGGAGGCGGACCTCGACGATCCCCGCCCGCCGGCTGCGCACCTGCCGCTCCGGCCTTCGAACGCCCCGCCGGGGCCTCAGGACTTCGGCCAGTCGCGGTAGGCGATACGGGCGAGTTCGCGGACCTCGCCGATCGTGCTCCATTCGTCGCCGCCGAGCCGGGCCAGCGGCCGCAGCCTGCGGATGTCGGGGTGCCCCTCGACGACGGCGTCCTCGTGGACGGCGGCGTGCACGACCTGCCCGAGGACGAGGGTGGAGTTGCCGATGCCCAGGGTGGAGTGGAGCCGGCATTCCAGGGCCACCGGCGAGGCGGCCACGCGGGGCGGCTTGACGTGCAGCGAGGGCTCCCGCTCGATGCCCACGGCGTCGAACTCGTCCTCGTCGGCGGGGAAGTCGACGGCGCTGGCGTTGATCTGCTCGAAGAGCGGTTCCGGGGCGAGGTTGACGACGAACTCGCCGGTGGCCTCGATGTTGCGCAGCGAGTCCTTGCGGCCGACGGAGGTGAACTGGACGATCGGCGGGTCGGTGCAGGCCACGGTGAAGAACGAGTGCGGGGCGAGGTTCGCGGTCGTGCCGTCGGCCGCCAGGGTCGACACCCAGGCGATCGGCCGGGGGACGACGACGGCGGTGAGGAGCCGGTAGAAGGCACCCGCGCCCAGGGCCTCGGGTGCGTAGTCGATGCGCATGGCAGCCAGTTCTACCGGACGGGTGCGCCCGGCAGGCGGCGGGCCCGGGCTCAGCCGACGTCCCACAGGAAGCGGTGGGTGTGGATGGCGAAGTAGGGGAAGGACTGGACGGCGCCGACGCCGTCGATCTGGCGGACGGTGTCGTTGACGAAGTCCAGCAGGTCCTTGGCGGTGGGGCTGACGACCTCGGCGAAGAGGTCGAAGCCCCCGGAGGTGAGGACCGCGTACACCACCTCGGGGTGGGTGGCGAGCGCGTCGGCGACGGGGCGGGGGTCGCCGTCGACGCTGATGCCGAGGAGGGCCATGGCCTGGCCGCCCATGGCCATCGGGTCGGTGACGCCGACGACCTGGACGGCGCGGGAGTCCAGCAGCCGTTGCAGGCGCTGACGGGCGGCGGACGCGGACAGGCCGACCTTGGGGCCGAGGTCGGCGTACGCGATGCGTCCGTCGGTCTGCAGTTCGCGCAGGATGGCCCGGTCGGTCTCGTCCATGGGTGCGTCCTTTCCTTCGTGCGGCCGGCCCGCATCGGCGGTGGGCTCCCGGCCGGCCGGTCTGCCGAGGGCGTCAGCCGGCCAGTTCGGCGAGGGCGGTGGCGAAGAGTTCGGTGTGCGTGTCCACGTCCTGTTCCGTGGTGTCGGGGCACATCAGGGCCATGTTGTGGAAGGGCGTGAGCAGAATGCCCCGGTTGGCGAGGTAGAGGTGGAGGAAGTCCTCCAGCTCGGTGTCGCCTGCGGCCGCGGCCTCGGTTCCGGTGCGGGGTGCGGGGGCGGTGAACCGGTATTCGGTGCGGGCGCCGAGGCGGCTGACGGACCAGGGCAGGGCGTGGGCGTCGATGCCCGCGCGCACACCGGTCTCGAAGCGCTCGGACAGGGCGTGCATGTGGGCGAACGCCTTGTCGGTCAGGACGTGTTCGAGCGTGGCCCGCATCGCGGCGACCGAGAGGGCGTTGCCGGCGAGGGTGCCGCCGACGCCTCCCATGTCGACCAGGTCCAGGTCGTCGCGGCCGAGCAGCCGGTCGGCGAGGTCGGCGGACAGGCCGTACGCGCCGGCCGGTATGCCTCCGCCGATGGCCTTGCCGATGGTCAGGACGTCGGGCTCCAGGTTCCAGGCGGCGGTGCAGCCGCCGGGTCCCGCGGAGAAGGTGTGCGTCTCGTCGTTGATCAGGAGCGTGCCGTGCCGGCGGGTCAGCTCGCGGACGCCCTCGAGGTAGCCCGGTTCGGGCAGGACGATGCCGATGTTGGTGAGCGCGGGTTCCATGAGGACGGCGGCCACGTCGCCGTGGGCGAGTTCGCGCTCGAGCTGCTCCAGGTCGTTGAACTCGGCGACGCGGCTGGTGAGGGTGACGTCGCAGGGGGCGCCGACGTTGCCGGGGCGGGCGGCGCCGCGGCCGTCGGGGCCGGTCACGATCAGGGACTCGTCGACGCTGCCGTGGTAGCAGTAGCTGTTCACCAGGATCTTCGGGCGGCCGGTGACGGCGCGGGCGAGGCGGATCGCCCAGCGGTTGGCGTCCGTGGCGGTGAGCGAGAAGCTCCAGCGGGTCGGGCCGAAACGGCGGGTCAGCTCCGCGCCGACCCACTCGGCGTCCTCGGTGGGCAGCATCGCGGTCGCTCCGCCGAGCGCGGTGAAGCGGTGCTGGACGGCGTCGGCGACGGCGGCCGGGGAGTGGCCCGCCATGGCACCGGTGTCGCCCAGGCAGAAGTCGATGTACTCGTGCCCGTCGACGTCGCGCACCCGGGCGCCGCGCGCCGAGTCCAGGTAGCGGGGGAAGGCGCCGGCCGTCTTGTTCATCCATGTCATCGGGACGCGGCCGAACAGGTGGTCGGCCCGGGAGTAGGCGTCCCGGGAGCGGGGGTTGCGCCGCTCGGCCTCCGCGCTCTCGCGGTCCAGCAGGTGACGCAGTCGGGCACGGTCCATGGCACACCCTTGGTGGGAGACACGATCGGATACCCGGAATCTACGAGCGGAACGGCGGTCCGCACAAGCCTGGACGATCGAATCAATCGTCGCGACGATTGATTCAGCGATTCGCCGGTCGCGTCTAGGGGGTCACCGACCACTTCAGCGGTCCGCTGATCCCCGAGCGGTTCACCGATCAGCCCGGAGTTCACCGATCAACCCAGTGGTTCGCCGATCGCCCCAACGTCCACCGATCGATGCACCGATCGGCGCAGTCGGCTCACTGGCCCTCGCCCGGCATTCCGTCGCCTGTCGAGGGCTCCGACCGAACCCGGGCCACCGCCGCCGCCACCTGCTCCTGCACGGCCTCCGTGGGCGGCTCGCCCTGCACGGCGGTGACCAGGTCGCGGGCGAGATGGTGCAGCTTGGTGTTGGTGTGCTGGGAGGTCTCGACCAGGACGCGCCAGGCGTCCTCCGCGCTGAGGGCGAAGGAGGCCATGAGGATCCCGCGGGCCAGGTCGATCACCGGGCGGGTCTGCATGGCCCGTCGCAGCTGTACGACCTCGACGCGCGCGTCCTGGGCGGAGCTCACCGTGTCCTCGCCACCGGGCCCGGAGTGGCGCACGGCGCGATCGGCGCGATCGGCACGGTGGGAGCCGGAGGCGGGGTCGGGGTCGGGTGCCGCAAGCGGCTCGTCGAACAGGTCGGCGGTCCCCGTGAGGGTGAGCAGTCGCTCGACCACGGGACCGGCCGAGCGGACGGCGACCGTCTTGCCGCACTTCAGACCTCGCTCGCGCAGACTGAGCAGCACGTTGAGGGCGGCGCAGTCGCAGAACGTCACCTCGCCGAGATCCAGGTCGACCCGGCCGACCGTGGCGGCCAGCGCGGCCCGCAAGGCGTGCTCGAGTTGCTCGGTGGACTCGAGGTCGAGTTCACCACGCACCGCGACGACGACACGGTCACCGTCGGGACGCAGGGCGAACTCCGGCCCGGACGTCATCCGCACCGGCGGTTCCCCGCCCGCCGCGACCCTCGGGTCGCCACCGGCACCGGCGCTCGCGTCATACGCAGGCTCTGGCACGACCGCCTCCCCCGGTCACTCGTCAGGTGCTTCCAGGTTCGCCCGTCAAGGCATCACACGTCAACTGATACATGAAATCAAGTTCAGGTGTTTGTTTACGTGAATGACAGGCCGTAGGATCACCCCATGGAGGGAGTGCCTGAGCCGCATACCGGATGGACGTTCCTGACCAATCACGCCCGCGTGCTGGCGGCGATCGCCGACAACCACAGCGCCCGGATCCGCGACATCGCCGCGCACTGCCGGCTCACGGAACGCGCCGTCCAGAAGATCATCTCGGACCTCGAGCAGGACGGCTATCTGTCCCATACGCGAGAGGGACGCAGCAACACCTATCGGATCGAACCGGGCAAGGTGCTGCGCCACCCGGCGGAGGCCGGCCTGACCGTGGCGTCCCTGCTCTCCTTGTTGGCGCAGGACGAGGCCGACCGCTCCCGGCCCTGACCCGGCGCCCACGAGGCGTGAGCGGTACGGAGTGCGATTCCCCCTGCCGGGACGCCTTCCGCCTACCCCAGGGCGACGCGGGCGTCAGGTCGGGCCGAGCGGGACGACCGTGACCCGCGGCGCGCCCTGACCGCGGCACGGCGTATCGGTCAAGTCGGGGCGAGCCAAACCTCGTTGCGCCCGAGCGAGACGAAGGTCACGAAAACGTATCGGACATTTGACACAGCGATCTTCACACCAGCGTCACAGGTTCGTTAGGTTGACGCCCAGGCCGCACGACCGACTCCGGCGAACCCCGCCGGCCGTGCGGCCACCGCCGAGTCCGTCACCAGTGGTGCGGCCCGGAGCCGGGGGCCCTCCAGCCTCGGAGTGGACGCGCAACCGCCCGACACCGCAGCGAGCCTGAGGCGTCCGGCGTCCTGACACAGGACCGCCCGCGTCCACCGCCCACTCGGCCGGCGGAGCACGGAAGGAGTACGTCTTCCATGGCGCCGGATCGCACCACACTCCCCCCGGGCACGGGTTCCGCACGCTTGGAGGACGCGGACCGGCCGAGCAGCGCGGAGATCCAGCAGCGGGTCAGCGCGCTGTACGACCGGGCGGAGAGCGACACCGGGACGTTCAACGCCACCCGCGCCAGGAAGAACGGCAACCGCAGGACCGTCACCTCCGTCGCCAACAGCGGGCGCCGGGCGGCCGATCCGTCGCTGGAGGCCGTCGCCCGGCAGTGGTTCGACCTCGCTCGTGGCCGGCTCGGCCCCACCACCCCCGCCTCCCTGCCGGCCGACCGCCTGCCGGAGCGCCCGGCCGGCCCTCCGCGTCCGCAGCGGCCGTCCGGCTCCGACGCCGTACGGGGGCTGGGGGCCGGCGGCGGTGGCCGACTCGAACTCGAGGCGGGTGAGCGGCGGGTGCCGGAGCTGACCGCGCGGGCCGTGGCCGCACTGCCGGCGGCGCCCGCGCCCCGGCCGGAGGAGCTCCAGGCGCTGCCGGCCGCCCCAGCCGCCCTTCCCGTGTCCGCGCCCACGCCCGCCGTCGCTCCCGCGGCGCCGCAGTCCGGGCTGCGGAGCGGCAAGGAGCAGATCCGGCGCAAGCTCGCCTCGGCCCGTGAGGTGCTCGCCCGCGGTGTCGCGCAGCCCGCGCAGGCGCTCCCGGCGCTCGCTTCGGGGCCGGCCGAACAGACCTGGGACACCGGCGAGTTGCCGGCCTACCGGCCGACGGCGGAGGCCTGGCCGGGACAGCCGACCGGCGGCCCCGACACCGACCTGTGGTCGGGACAGTGGAGCAGCGGCCCCGACGCCGGGGCATGGCCGGGCCGGCAGACGGGCGGCCTCGGTACCGACGCATGGTCCGGCCGGCAGACCGGCAGCCCCGGCGCCGACGCATGGCTCGAACAGCCGGCCAACAGTCCCGGCCCCAACCCGTGGGCGGAACAGCAGGCCAGCAGCCCCGGTACGGACATGTCCGGTCCGACGGGTGGCGGCGGCCTCGGGCTCACCGCGCCTGCCGGAACCGGCCTGTCGGTCCCCCTGGCACCCGAGCCCGTCCTGCGAGCGCCCGTGTCCGGCTTCCCGGGGCCCGAAACCGGCCTGCTCGCGGCCAGTTACGGCCTCCTCGCGCCCACGGCCGGCCTCCCGGCGTCGCAAGCCTCGCTCGCGGCACCCGAGTTCAGCCCGCCCGCACCCGCATTCACCCCACCGGCACCCGCACCCGCACCCGCATTCATCCCACCCGCTCCCGAACTCCCCCTTCCTGCTGCCGAACTCCCCCTGCCCGTTCCCGACGCCCCCGCCCCCGCCGCCGCTCCGGTCCCCGCCCCCGCTGCCGCTCCGGTCCTCGCCCCCGCTCCGGCCCCGGTCGACGCCACCGCCTACGCCTCCGGTCCCGCCTACCTCGGCAAAGCGGACAAGGCCCTCGCCTTCGCCCGGGCACAGATCGGACGGCCGTGCGTGTGGGGGGCGACGGGACCGGAGTCCTACGACTGCTCCAGCCTCACCCAGGCCGCCTGGAAGGCCGCCGGGGTGACGCTGCCGCGGGCCTCCGTCGACCAGGCCCGCGCCTTCACCCGGGTCGACCTCGACGACCTTCAACCCGGTGACCTCGTCTTCTTCCACGACGACCTGAGCCACACCGGGCTGTGCACGGGCAACGGCATGATGATCCACGCCCCCGGCCCGGGCGCGCGCATCCGCGAGGACTCGGTGCACAGCCTCGGGGAGGGCACGTTGCGCGGCGCGGTACGGCCCGCCTGAGGCCCCCGCCCGTCCCCTCCCACCCGGCCCCCTCCCGGCCTCTCCCGTCCCCCCTCCCTCGCCGTGGCCGGTAATCGCGCATCGCGGTGCGCGGCACCGCGGTCACACTGGCCTCCGGCCCGGCGAAGGAGGAGTGGCCCGATGGGGGACGAGCAGAAGACGGCGCGCAAGGTCGACCGGGGACGGGAACGGTCCGGCTGTCCGGTGAGCCGTGGCCTGGACGGGTCCTGGCAGGTCCACGGGTACGCGGTCGCCCGTGAGGTGCTGCGCAGCACGGAGACGGTGCAGGCCGGGCTCGGCATCGAGACGGTGGAGAAGCTGCCGCCCCGGGTCCGTCGCCCCGTGCTGTACCAGGACGGCCCCGAGCACCGCGAGCAGCGACGGCAGACCGCCCGGTTCTTCACGCCCCGTCGCGTGGACGAGCGCTACCGCGAGCTGATGGTGCGGGTCGCGGAGGAGCAGGTGGCCGCGCTGCGGGCGGCGGGGACGGCCCAGTTGTCCGACCTGAGCTTCACCATGGCGATCGAGGTGGTGAGCGAGATCATCGGCCTGCGCCACAGCCGTCCGGGCCTGAAGGGCAGGCTGGAGCGCTTCTTCCCCGAGGAGTTCGGCCGGCCCGGGCTGACGAGTGTGCGGGGCCTGTACTGGCTGGTGCGGCAGAACGCCAACTGGCTGCGCATCCACCTCGCCGACGTGCGGCCCGCGATCCGTGCCCACCGGCGCCAGGGGCGCGACGACCTGATCTCCCACCTGCTGTCCGAGGGGTGCTCCGACGCGGAGATCCTCGGCGAGTGCCTGACGTACGCGGCGGCCGGCATGGTGACCACACGCGAGTTCATCTGCGTCGCCGCATGGCACCTGTTCGGCGACGAGGAACTGCTCGGCCGGTACCGGACGGCCGACGAGCCGGAACGTCTCACGCTGCTTCAGGAGATCCTGCGGCTCGAACCCGTCGTCGGGCAGCTGGTGCGCCGGGCCACCGCCCCGTTGCGGTTGCCCTCGGCGGACGGCGAGATCACGGTCCGCGCCGGTGACCTGGTCACCGTCTTCGTCGACGAGGCCAACGCCGACCAGGAGGTCGTGGGGCCCGACCCGCTCGTGCTGCGGCCGGGCCGGGCACTGGCGCTCGGGCCGGGGGCGGCCGGGCTCGCCTTCGGGGACGGGCCGCACCGCTGCCCGGGTGCCTCCGTCGCCGTACTGGAGGCGGACGTCCTGCTCAGCCGGCTCTTCGCGCTCGACGATCTGGTGATGACCGGCGAGCCGCACGTGTCGTTCAAGGACGACATCGGCGGCTACGAGATCAGGGACCTGACGGTGACGTTGTCGGGGGGACGGTGAGTCCGGGCGTTCAGCGGGTCATCGAGTTCGGGCGCGGCTGGTGCGGGTGCGGTCGCATCTGGCGCCTGGCGTTGTTGTAGATGCGCAGGAGGTGCTTGGAGACGGCGCACGGCACGGTGTCGGCATGGCACTGGCGGCAGGTGCGCATGTGCTCCTCGTAGGTACTGCGGGCCTGGTGCAGGGCGTCCTCGGGAGAGGCCGGAGAGGTCATGGGGGGTTTCCTCCAGACGGATCGACAGTGACCGGGGTCGGCGCTACTCGCCAGTAACCCCTTCTGAAGGTGAAAGTTGATCATGTTACTGACGGTATCGGAAACTCGGATTCCGGCCGCTTTTCATCACGGCCCCCGCACGCAGGGCCTGAGCCGATCCGTGTGGGACAACTCACGTACCGGCGAGGCGTGATGCGATGGAGGGACGGACGGCGCACGGCCTGGTCCGCACGGGAGAGAGACCGCATCGTTGTGACTGGCTGTCAGGGATGCGAGGATCGCGGGATCTGGTCACGACGGCGGGGAGGGCCGGCTTGAACGGCAGGGACGACGGGAAGCGTGCGGCCGCGGTGTTCGACGCGCTGGGATCCGGCTACGAGAAGGCGTTCGCGCACTCCGAGGCGCACCACCGGTCCCTGGAGTGGCTGCTCGGCCGGCTCACGCCGGGCAGCAGAGTGCTCGACGTCGGCAGCGGTACCGGCCGGCCGACGGCCGCCGCCCTGACGGGGGCGGGGCACGAGGTGCTGGGGGTCGACGTCTCGCCCGTGATGGTCGAGCTCGCCTCGCGGCAGGTTCCGGAGGCGACGTTCCGGTGCGCCGACGTGCGGGAACTGCCCCTGGACGAAGATTCCTTCCACGCGGTCTGCGTGTACTTCTCGCTGCTGCAGATGGACCGCGGGGAACAGGCCGCCCTGCTCGGCCGGCTGGCGCGGGCGCTGCTGCCGGGCGGCAGTCTCGTGCTCGCCACGGTGCCGCTGGACGTCGAGGGCGTCGACGCCGTCTTCATGGGTCAGCCGGTACGGGTCACCAGCTTCGCCGGTGAGGATCTGGTCGAGGTGGTGGCCGGGGCGGGCCTGACGGTGCTGGCGGAGGAGAACGTGCTGTTCACCCCCGACCATCCCGAGGCGGTGCCCGAGCCCCACCTCTTCCTCTACTGCGGGCGGGAGTAGGGGCGCTCAGACGTCGGCGCGGGCCGCCAGGGACAGGACCAGGGCCGCCGATCCCGTGCCGAGGAGCGCGCCCGCGATGACGTCGCCCGGGTAGTGCACACCGGTGTGCACCCGGGAGTAGCCCACCGCGCAGGCGAGCAGGCCCAGCGGGACCGCGGCGGCCGGCAGGGCCGGGCCGACCGCCGCGGCGAAGGCGACGGCCGACGCGGTGTGCCCGGACGGGAAGGACGCGGAGTCGGGCATCGGCACGTGCCGCCCGGGGAACGGCGAGTCCACCGCGCGGTGCGGGCGCGGACGGCGTACGAGCTTCTTGCCGAGGAGGTTGGCGCTCGCCGACGCGACACCGACGGCGGCGACGCCCAGGGCGGCGGCACGGCGCGACCGGCTGTCGCCCAGCGCGAGCAGGCCCGCGACCGTGAACGACAGCTTGGAGTGGTCGGCGGCCGCCGACAGCCGGCGCAACGCGGTGTCCAGGGTGGGGGTTCTGGTCACGGTGACCGCCTCGTACAACGCCTGGTCCAGGGTGGCGAGGTCGCGGACGAGCCGCACGGGAGAGATCTTCGGTCGGCGGTCAGACATCGTAGGCATCCTTGATCGTGCGGGGGTCGGGTCGGCCGAGTGCAAGGCGGACGATGCGCCGCCAGTCGACCGTCGGTGGGGCGTAGGCGGCACCGGGGCGGTGCCGTGGCACTCGCACCCGGAGGACGCTGGGCCGGACGGTGCACACGACCGGGGTGGGCAGTTCGAGCGCCTCGCCGTCGACGGCCACCGGAATGCGCGCGGAGTCGGCCTCGACGACCACGCGCCGGGCGGTGAGGGAGGTGATCCCGCTGGCCCGTTCACCGAGCAGGGCCAGTTCGGCGGCCTGGGCGGCGCCCTCCACGCGGACGCCGATCACGCCGAGGAGGCCGGTGTCCAGACGGGGGCGGCGGCCGCCGCCCAGCGGGTCGGCGCGGGCGTAGGCGTTGTTGCTGACCAGGACTGCCTGCGGCGCCTGGATGCGGGCGTCGTCCGCACGGACGTCGAGGGCCGGGCCGGCGTCGCCCTGCAGCAGGTCGGGCAGGTGTTCCAGGACCGTGACGGCCTTGGCGTCGCGGTACGCGGGGCTCTGCACTATCTCCGCGTACGCGCCGAAGGAGACCGTGTTGACGAAGGCCCGCCCGTCGACGTCGCCGAGGTCCACGCGGAGCTCGACGCCGTTGGTGAGGGCGTCGAGGCTGCGCAGGGGGTCGGTGCGGTCCAGGCCGAGGTCCATGGCGAAGTGGTTGCGGGTGCCAGCGGCGACGACCAGGAACGGCAGGTCGTGTTCGGCCGCCACGGCCGCGACGAGCGCCTGGGTGCCGTCGCCGCCCGCGACACCGAGCAGGTCGGCGCCTTCGGCCACGGCCTTCCGGGCCTCCACGACCGGGTCGGTCCAGTCGTCGCCCGTGCCGAGCAGGACCACCCGGGCGCCCAGCGCCTCGGCGCGGGCGACGAGGCCGTGCTTCTCGACCTTTCCGCCGCCCGAGCGCACGTTCATGATCAGGACGGGCCGGCGCGGCGGCGGGATGCGGCGGCCGTGGCCCTTGGGCCGGCGCACGCCCCGCAGCGCGGACCGTGCCGAGGCGAGGGCGGCCGCCCACAGCGCGAGCGCGCCCACGGCCACCACCCACAGCCCCGACGCGGCGTACAGCACCAGGACGCCGGTGGGCGCGGACACCGCCAGCAGGCCGCCCAGGATCCGGGCGCCGCCCCGGTGCGCGAGCATCCACCACACGCCCGCCCCGGCCAGCGCGAGCCCGGCGAGTCCGGCGAGCAGGACCAGCCAGCCGCCGGATCCGGCCCCGCCCGCCACGACCGCGGCACACCCGGCGACCAGCAGCAGGGCGAGCCGCGCCCATCCCCGCGCGCGGCCGGCCCCGTTGTACGGGTGGACCTGGCCGTCGGTCCTCGTCGTACGCGTCTCGTTCACCCTGCGCCCGCCATGGTGGAGGCCCCCTGTTCCGCGCGGACAGCGCCATCGGTCTCCCGACCGCTCCGGAGACCTGCGGCCCGCTGCGTCCATCGTCACGACGGCGGGACCGCTCGGCATCCCGGGCGGCCGGTCGATCAATTGTCCATGCCGCAGCAGCCGCTGGTGCCGGAGGGCCGGGAGGCGGTGTCGAGCCGGCAGAAGCAGGACGCCTCGACGGATACGTCCGTCAGCGCGGCCGCGAGCTTCAGCTGCTGGGCGACGATCCGCGCCTCGCCCTCCTTGCCGAGCCGGAGCAGGCACTCGTGGAGGCCGTGCAGGGACCAGACGTTGCCTGGGTGCTGGGAGGGGCGCGGCAGGGTGTCGTCGAGGCCGAGGTCGGCGCGGTAGACGGCCTCGGCCTCCTCGACGCGTCCCTGCTCCAGGAGGAGGGCGCCGTAGGCGTGCCGGGTGGGCTGCATCCAGCCCCACGGCTCGTCGTAGGGGAGGTTGTCGTCCAGAACGATCGACCGCTCGAGGGCGGCGAAGGCGGCGTCGAGGTTGCCCTTGCGGTACTCGAGTTCGCCGTCGAGCATCGCGGAGGCGATCGCGAGGATGTCGGCGCAGGTGTTGTTGAAGAGCATCCGGGTCGCGGGCACCCGGAAGACGGCCTCGTCGAAGAGTGCGCGCTCGGCCTCGGCCTCCTCGATGCGGCCGGTCGCGGAGAGGGCGACACCGCGGGCGTAGTGCCGCAGGGCGGTCGTCATGCTGTACAGCTCGGGGTCGCCGGGTTCCGGCAGGTCGAGGATGTCGGCCCAGAGGCCGAAGCGGATCAGCACGTGCACCCGCATGGCGAGGAAGGCCTCGAGCCAGTCCGCCATGGGCGGACTCTCCACCCGCAGCAGCTCCTCCGGGAGCGACTCCTCCAGCCGTTCGGCGGCCTCCAGGGCCACCCGCGCCTGGCCGAGGAACATCGCGCCGTAGATCTTGAAGTGGTGGTTGTGGGCCCGGTAGAGCGTGTAAAAGTTCATCGCCCCGGCCCGCTCGCGGTACTTCTCGTCCGCGGCGATCGCCCTCGAGTTGTCCGACACCACCGTGCGGTAGTCGCCGCAGAGCACCTCCAGGTGGGAGGGCATGTGCTGGAGGTGTCCGGCGTCGGGCACCATGTCGCGCAGCCGGTCGGCGACCGGCAGGGCCGCCTCCGGGGACGGTGACATCTCCATCAGGTGGATGTACATGTGCAGGATGCCGGGGTGGTCGATGGCCCCGTCGGCGAGTGCCCTGTCGAGCACCGCCTTGGCGTCCAGGGTGCGGGCGCCCTCGGCGGGTTCGCCGGTGCTCACGTCCCACAGCTGCCAGGGCGTCAGGTTCATCAGGGCGTCGGCGTACAGGGTGGCGACGTCGAGGTCGTCGGGGGCGAGCTCGTGGACGGCGCGCATGGCGTCGGCGTAGGGGGCGTTCCACACCGAGCAGTCCTCCGCGGGCCGCTCCTGCGGGTAGCGGGCGCGCAGCGCGCCGATCAGGGCCCGTTCGACGGGCGTGGCGCGTACGGCCGTGTCGTGGGCGCGTTCGACCGCCTCGTGGGCGCGCGCGACGGTCCGTACCAGGTCCTGGTCGTCGAAGAACTCCCACGGCTTGTTGTAGTTGGGGCCGAGCGCGTAGGCGATGCCCCAGTACGCCATCGCGCAGTCGGGGTCCGCGCGGGCGGCTGCCTCGAAGCAGGCGACGGCCTCGTCGTGGTTGAAGGCGTACGACCAGACGAGGCCGCGGTCGAACCAGCGCTGGGCTTCGGGCGAGGAGGTGGTGACGGTACGCCCGTGGGTGCCGAGGTCGTAGTCGTACTCCATGGACTCCATGGTGCTCCCCTGGTGGCGCGGCGGCCGCCCCTGGTCCGGGGCGTCACTCGGAGCGACCCCACTGGTCGCTCCGAGTGACATATACCGTGCGGCCGGGTGGCCCGGGAGCCTCCTTCGTCCGGGAGCACCCGAACGTGCCCGCCTCCGCGCCAGGGGTCCGGCGGTGACTCAGTACGAACGCCTGGCGTTACGGCGCAGGAGGACGAAACCGCCGATCACCAGCAGGCCTCCGGCGGCCGCGGGCCACAGGTTCGCGCCGGTGTCGGCGAGGCCGCCCTGGGCCTGCGGCGCCGGCACGACGGGGGTGTCGCCCGCGTCGGCCGGGGGCGCGGTCTGTGCCGGGGCCGTCGCGGCGGCGCCGACGTCGCCCTCCGAGCCGGCGCCGGAGCCGGTCTCCGGAGCGGGTGCCTGGGTGGACCTGGCGGTCGGCTTCGTGGCGGCGCGGGGTTCCGCGCTGCGCGGGGCGTCGGCGGATCCGGCGTCGCCCGTGGCGGGCGCACCCTGGGACTCGGCGGGGTCGGGGGCGGGCTGCTGCTGGCCCTGGTCCTGACCCTGGTCGCCCTGGTTCTGGTCCTGGTTCCCCTGGTCCTGGCCGCCCTGGTCCTGACCCTGGTCGCCCTGGTTCTGGTCCTGGTTCCCCTGGTCCTGGCCGCCCTGGTCCTGACCCTGGTCCTGATCGGCACCGCCACCGCCGCCGGCGCCGTTGTCGGCACCACCGCCGTTGTCGGCACCACCGCCGTTGCCACCGCCGCCGTTGTCGGCACCGCCGCCGTTGCCACCGCCGGTGCCCGCGCCGCAGGTGCGGCCCTCGTTGATGCAGTCGACCATCTGGCCCATCAGGTCCTCGTCGAAGACGTTGATGAAGTCGCCGTGGTCCGTGACCGGCTTGTGCAGCTGCTCGGGGAAGGAGTCCACCGCGAACAGCGGGGTCGTGCGGCCGCCGTCCTGCAGGCTGGGCGCGTCGACGTCGTAGACGATCCGCTGCACGAGCTGAGGGATGGCCCGGAAGCCGGCCGGGCAGCTGCCGTCGGCGGCGGCGAAGGCCACGTGGGTGCGGTGGTTGGCGCTGTCGATGTTGGTGCCGTCCCAGCAGCTCTGGAAGCGGAAGGTGCGCACCACGTCGCTGCCGTCCGGGCAGAGCGGGTACTTGTCCTTGAGCTGCCGGTCCTCGAAGCCGGTGCAGCTCCAGGACGCGTTGGCGTTGGCGGTGCCGTTGACGAAAGCCTTGGCGTCGCCGGTGATGATGCGCAGCAGCCGGGGCATGGCGGTGACCTCGCCGCGCGCGCTGCCGACGAAGGTCATCGTGACCTCCTTCGGCGTGACGATCTCACCGGCGTTGCCCTCGATGCCGCCGCCGGGAGAGTTGGCGTCCTGCTCCTGGGTGCCGTTCTGCAGGCGCAGGACCGGCCAGAAGTACGAGGACTTGTCACCCTGGTCGACGCAGCTTGTCTCGGCGTTCGCGAGGTCGTCGTCCGAGGCGAAGGCGTCGTTGGACTGGTTGCCGACGTAGTCGTGGAAGTGGTGGGCGCCGTTGGTGACGCCGGGGGCGACGATCACGTTGTCGGAGTTGAACAGGCCGTTGGCGTTGACGCCGCAACTGGTGGCGAAGGTGCCGCGGGAGGCTTCGGCGGTCGGCGGCGGGGTCTGCCGGCTGGGCTGGACCGTGGTGATGTCCGTGTAGTCGGCGGCCACGGGGCCGTTCCCGGCCTGACCGCCGTTGCCCTGCTGACCGCCGTCGCCCTGCCGGCCGTTGTCCTGCTCGCCGTCGCCCTGCTGGCCGTCGCCCTGCTGGTCGTCCTGGCCCGCCTGGCCGTCGTCCTGACCGCCGTCCTGGTCCTGGCCGCCGCCGCCCTGACCGCCCTGGCCCGCCTGGTCGTCGGCGGTGCGCAGGCTGCAGGCGGCGAGGTCCTGCAGGCCCTCCGGGCGGTCGCCGACACGGTCGATGGCGTCGGCGATGCGGTCGATCGTCGCGCCGCGCTTCTCCTTCAGCGGGTTCATCACCGCGTTGTCGGCGAAGCCGACGTCCTCGCGTACGGCCTGTGCCGAGCCTTGCAGTTGGCGGTAGGCGGCGGCGATCTGCTCGTCCAGCAGGGCGAGTTCGCGGTCCACTTCCTGTGCGGCCTGGTCCGGCACGCTGGTCAGCCGGGTGCCGACGTCGGGGCAGTCGATGGTGACGGAGCCCGACGTCCAGGGCTTTCCGGCGTCGTCCTCGGTGGCGGAGGCGTAGACGTTCGCTGCCATCATGCCTCCGCCGCCCAGCATCAACGCGACCGCGGCGAAGGTTGCGCGCCGTCCGCCCGTCGGGCGCCTGCGCCTGTTGTGTCCCACGGAATGCTCCAAAACCAAGTCGGCGGCAAGGACATGCAATCCCCCCGGCCCTATACGCGGCCGGACACGACAGTGTTCAGCCGCCACGAGAATTCACAGGAATTTCTTGGAGTGACGCCTGTCCTGCGCCTTCGCACACGCCCCAGGGGTGTGCTCCGGCCCCGGGCGCCGGGGTCGCGCTGCCGCGACTCCGCGGGACCCCGTTGCGGGTAGGTCGGACTCCCGGGGGTCGGATCCCCTGGGTTGGATCCCCGGGGGTCGGGTCCCCCGGTGTGGGGTCGGTTGCGCGCCGGTTCCCTGTCACGTGCGGGCCGGGACGGCAACCCCACTGTCCTCATCACAGGCACCCGGCGTCTGACAGCCAGTCACAATACCGAAACACCGGTCGGATAATCTCACCCCGTGAAGCGCACTGACCAGCGGAACATGACACCGGCCCCGTTATCCGGGCGTGCCGCGTGAGCCGGCCGTCGCCCGTGGCCGCCCGGCCCGCCGCCGAGCCCCTACCGGCCCTGCTGGCCGACGGGCTCCTCACCGAACGGCTCGCCCTCGCCGTGCCGGAGCGCACGCGGGTCGCCGTGGCGCGGTACGAGATTCCGCCGGGCGGGGAACTGCCCTGGCACTACCACGAGGGCAGAGTCGTCGCCGTGGTGACCGCCGGGACGCTCACCCGCACTCTGGCCGACGGATCCGAGTGCGTCACCGTCGCCGGGGAGTGCATCGTCGAGCCCGTGGGGCCGCAGGGCGTGCACAAGGCGGAGAACCGGGGGGACCAGCCCCTGACGATCTGCGCGCTGTTCTTCCTGCCGGCCGACAGCCCCTTGTCCACTCGGGCGGCGGCGCCGGACCTGGCCGTGGGCCGCTGAGGCGTGGGACGTGTTCCGCCCGCGACAGGTGCGGAGTCCCGGCCGGATCTGACGATGGGGGAAGTCGGCGCCGGCCGGGAACGGTCGGGGCTTCCGGACTCCCGCCGCTCCTTCACCCTAGGACGCTCGCGTCGCCTCCGCCCGGCGAGTGGGCGGGACGGGTGACGACACCCGGTGGGCGCGAGGGAGAGGTGACGACGCCGCAGTGCGCGGCGCGGGAGGAATAACGACACCGTGGTGCGCGCGAGGGTGACGGGCATACCGCCGTGCCCGGCGGTGACAGGCAGGCCGGTGTGCGCGGGCGGTGAAAAACAGGCCGACTGTGCGCGGGCGGTGACGGGCACACCGCGCTGCGCGTGGGGTCGCGGGCAGGCCGGTGGGCCCGGCCCGTGTATCGGGGCCGGGCCCACCGGGCCGGGGGGAGCCGCTCAGCCCTGGCGGGCCTTGAAGCGGGGCTCCTTCTTGTTGATGACGAAGGTCACGCCCCTGCGGCGCACCACCTGGGCGCCGGGCCGGGACTTCAGCGAGCGCAGTGACTTGCGCACCTTCATGGCTTCCTCCTCTGGTCGGCCGGCCGGGTCAGCGCTCCTCTCGGAAGGCGACGTGCCGTCCGGCGACGGGGTCGTACTTGCGCAGGACCAGTCGGTCGGCGTCGTTGTGACGGTTCTTGCGGGTCACGTAGGTGACCCCGGTGCCGGCCGTGGACCTCAGGGTGACGACGGGGCGCGCCGTGCTGCGTGTCATGGGGACCTCCTTTCACCGACATCCCCACCCGATTGAGTGGTCCATGTCAGTCACGCCGTTCAACAGAGGACTCGGCCGGGACATTCCCGCCCTCGAGGTGTGCGGAATCCGCAGGTGCTCCGCGCGCGCACGGCGGGCGGGTCGACGCGCACCGCGGACGTCGAGGAGGGCGCGGTCGGGCAACCCGCCGCGACCTGCCCGTCCGCGGTGTCGGTGGCCTCGGATACAGTGCTCCGCCGGTACGCGAGACGAGGAGAGACAGCGGTGCGCTTCGGGGTGGGGAACGTGGGGCGTGGCCTGGCAGTGGCCGCCTTGCTGACGGGTGTGGCGACGGGGTGCGGGGACGCCGGGCAGAGCTCGGACGGGTCCGGGGCGACGGCCGGGAAGACGGCGGAGGCCGGGAAGACGGCAGGGGCCGCGACGGCAGGGGCCGGAGCGACCGCCGAGGTCGCGGCACGTGGCGGAAGCATCGGGGCCGACGGGTCGGCCTGTGAGCTGCCCGTCACCTTCGACATCGCCGAGTCCTGGAAGGCCGAGGCCGTCGACGCCGCCGCGGCGGGGGACGGCGCCGGGGAGGAACTGGCCGCCGAGCTGGCCGACGCGCTGCTGCACCAGGGCCCCGTCACCATGGCCTGCGAGGTCGACGCCAAGCCCGCCGGGAACATCGGCTTCCTGAGGGTCTGGACCGGCAAGCCCGGCGACGCCGACGCACGTGCCGTGCTGGAGGACTTCGTCGGCGCCGACAGCACCGCGAGCCGGCCGCGCTACAGCAGGTTCGAGGCGGGCGGCCTCACCGGGGCGGAGGTGCGGTACGTCACCACCAGCAAACTGCTGGAGGAGACCAAGGAGGAGCGCGCCCTCGCCGTGACCACTCGCGAGGGTCCGGTCGTGCTCCACCTCGGCGGCATGGACACCGAGGAGCACCAGGCGATGCTGCCGGCGTACGACCTCGCGAAGAGCACCCTGAAGGCGACAGCCTGACGGTCGTCGACGTGCGTCAGGCGCCGTCCCGCAGGAGTTCCCGCATCCTCGTGGCGGCCCGGACGGCCGCGTCGGCACAGCAGTTGTTGAACAGCACGTGCACCCGCTCGGTCCGTCCGGCCAGCGCACGCACGCGGGGCAGCCACTCCCGCAGTTCCTCGTCGGCGTACTCGTGCCGGAAGCGGTCCTCCTTGCTGCCCGTTCCCCAGGCCGGGCTGCGGCCGTGGAGGCGCACGACCGCCAGCCGGGGCGAGGTGACGGGCGTGACGGGCGGAACCGTCGACGGCAGCGAGGGGTGCATGTCGACGGCGACGGCCGCGAATCCGTGGGACCGCAGCAGCTCGGCGGTCGTCGCCCGCCGCTCTTCGTCACGCCACCAGTCGGGGTGCCGGAACTCGACGCACACCGGCCATCCGGCGGTGCGCTCCGCGCACCCGGCGAGGACGTCCCGGGCCCGCGCTCCGGGCCGCAGCCACGGCGGGAACTGGAACAGGACGGCACCCAGCCGCCCCGCCTCCCGCAGCGGCCGGACGCCGTCCGCGAACCGCCGCCAGACCTCGTCCAGCGCCTTCGGGGAGCGGACGTCCGCGGGCAGCCCCGGCGGGAGCGCGGCGGGCCGGGTCGGGTGGCCGGTCAGCAGGGAGAAGGCCTTGACGTCGAACACGAAACCGTCGGGTGTGCGCCGCGCCCACAGTTCGCTGGTGCGCTCGCTCGGCAGGCCGTAGTACGTGGAGTCCGCCTCGACGACGGGGAAGCGTTCGGCGTAGTGCCGTAACCGCCCCTCCGCGTCCCGCCGTCCGGTCGGGTACCAGCCACTGCCGACGAGTGCCCGATCCGTCCACGAACAGGTGCCGACCAGTATCTCGCCCATGGCGGACGGTTACCCCGGAGCCGGGAAGACCTGCCCGGACGTCAGGACGTCAGTTCCCGCGGTGGACCACCTGACCGCCCGTCACCGTCAGACGCACGGGTGCCTCCGCCAGTTCGTCGGCGGGGGCCTCGACCGGGTCCAGGGAGAAGGCCG
Source organism: Streptomyces sp. NPDC052016 (assembly GCF_044548445.1). NCBI lineage: Bacteria > Bacillati > Actinomycetota > Actinomycetes > Kitasatosporales > Streptomycetaceae > Streptomyces > Streptomyces sp. NPDC052016. Next base: position 235,364 of record NZ_JBIUBX010000005.1, on the reverse strand, counting down.
TGAGGTCGGCCCGGAAACCGGGTGCGATGCGGCCGGCGACGTCAGCCTCGCCCGCCGCGCGGGCCGCGTGGATGGTGCAGCCCTCCAGTGCTTCGAGGCCGGTCAGGCCCGGGCGCCGGGAGGCCGCGCCCCGGGGGCGGCGGGCCGTCGCCAGGACCGCTCGGACGTCGTGGTGGGCGATGGGCCAGTCCGAGCCGAGCGCGAGCGTGGCGCCCGCGTCGCGCAGGTCGCGCAGGCGCCAGGCGTGCGCGGCCCGGGCGGCGCCGAGCCGGCGGGACCACTCGTCCGTGCCGTCCGGGCGGGTGTAGGCGGTGTGCGGGGGCTGCATCGAGGCGGCCACCCCGACCTGCGCGAACCGGGGCAGCAGGTCGTCCGGCGCCGTCTCGATGTGCTCGATCCGGTGCCGCCCTTCCGCGCCCGGCCCCAGCGCGGCCACGGTGTCCAGGACGTGGCGCACGGCCGCGTCCCCGATGGCGTGCGTCGCGGTCCGCACGCCGGCCGCGTGCAGCGTGCGTACGGCGGCGGCGTAGGCCTGCGGGTCGGGCCAGAAGGCGTCCGTGCCCTGGCCGTGGCAGTCGGCGTGCTCCAGCCAGGCGGTGCCGCCCTCGACGGTGCCGTCCATGAAGAACTTGACGCCCCCGACCTGCCAGTGACGGCCCATCAGGCCCTGGGCCTCGACGAGTTCTGCGAGGTCGTCGGCGTCCGCACCCGGCATGCACCAGGGCGCGAAGCGCAGCCGCACCGGCAGCACCGTCTCCTCGGCCATGGCCGCCACCAGGTCGAGGTCGCCGCCGTCCATGACGTGGGCCCCGGTCAGGCCGGTCGCCGCCATCGCGGACAGCAGGTCCAGCAGGCGGGTCCGGCGCGCGTCCTGCGACAGGCGGGGGGCGACGGCTGCGACCAGGTCCATCGCGGCGTGCTCGACGAGGTGCCCGGTGGGCCGTCCGGCCTCGTCGCACACCACCTCCGAGCGCTGCGCGAAGTCCCGCGGTCCGGTCACCCCGGCGGCGGCCAGGGCCTTGCCGTCGGCCAGGGCGGAGTGGCCGTCGTAGAGGCGCAGGAAGGCCGGCGACCCGGCCAGGACGTCCTCCACGAGGGCGCGGTCGACGGGCCGGCCCTCGAAGGCGTTGTGGTCCAGGCCGTGACCGATGACCCAGCCGTCGACGCGCTCGGCGGACGCCAGCACGGCCCGCAGCCCGGCCAGGTCGGTCACGGCCGACAGGTCGGTGCCCGTCGCCATCTCCAGGCCCCAGACGGGGTGGCTGTGCGCGTCCACCAGCCCGGGCACGAGGTGTGCCCCGTCCAGCCGTACCACCTCCGTGCCGGGTCCGCGCCAGTCGCGTACGTCGGCCTCCTCCCCTACCGCGGCGACGATCCCGTCGCGCACGGCGACGGCGGTCGCCCGTGGGCGGGCGGGGTCGAGGGTGCGGACCCGGGCTGCGGTCACGATCAGGTCGGCGGTGGGCATGAGGGTGGCTCCTCTGCTCGGTGCGGTCGTTCGGGGCGGCCCGGCGAGGCCGTGCGGCTCTGCCGGCGCCGTCGTGCGGATGGACGGCGTGCGGCCCGGCGAGGCCGTGCGGCCTTGCCGGGGATGTCGGGCGGACTGGTCCGGGGCGGCTCGGCGAGGTCGCTGGGCCTTGCCGGTGCCGTCGTGCGGGCTTGCTCGGTGTGGGCTCTGTTTCAGTGCGAGCGTTCGGTGGCGAACTCGGCGTACACCCGTGGTCGTCTGCGGCGCAGCCACCACGCGAGGGGGAATCCGGCGGCGAAGACGGTGGGCGCGACGGCGACCAGGACGGTGTTCACCGTCGGGGACGCCCCGGTGAACAGGTCGATGTGGCCGACGACGAGCACGATCGCGGTGGCCAGCAGGGCGATCGCGGCGACCGGCGCGACGAGGGTGCGCAGCGCGCCTTCCTGGTGGCGCACGCGACGGAAGTAGCAGGGCACGGCGATCGCGGCCAGCAACTGGAGCAGCAGCAGGCCGATCATGCCCGGGGTGTTGACCCAGAGGAGCAGCTGCCCGTAGGGGTCCGCGCCCGCCGCCCAGAAGGCGACGACGACCACGGCGCCGAGGACGGTCTGGGCGAGACCGGCGACGTACGGGGAACGGTGCCGGGGGTGGACGCGTCCCAGCCGCCGGGGCAGCACGCCCTCCTCTGCGAGGGAGAGGGCGTAGCGGTTGATGGCGTTGTGGAAGGCGAGGAGGGAGGCGAGGACGCTGGTGACGATGAAGACGTGCATCAGGTCGGCCGCCCAGTCGCCGACGTAGGTGCTGATGGCGGTGAAGAACAGTCCCGCCGGGTCCTCGGCGGCGGCCGCGACGACGGCGTCGTCGCCGAAGGACTGGATGGCGATCCAGACGACGAACGCGTAGAAGAGGCCGAGGAAGCCGATCGCGAGGTAGGTGGCGCGCGGGACCGTGCGCTGGGGGTCACGGGCCTCTCGGCGGTAAATGACGGTCGACTCGAAGCCGGTGAACGCGGCGAACGCGAAGGCGAGGACGGCGGCGGTGCCGGGGACGAGGACGTTGCCGGGGGAGAGCGAGGCGATCGAGAGCCCCTGGGCTCCGCCCTTGAGCAGGACGCCTGCCGCCAGGAGGACGAGGATGCCGGTCTCGGCGACGAGCAGGACGCCGAGGACCTTGGCGCCGAAGTCGATGGAGCGGAAGCCGCCGTAACCGATGAGCACCAGGCCCGCGAGGGAGATCGGCAGCCAGGGCACGTCCGTGCCGGCGAGGGAGTGCACGGTGTCCTGGGTGGCGGTGGCGAGGAGGCCGTAGACGCCGATCTCCATGCCGTTGTAGCCGATCAGCGCGAGGAGGGCCGCGCCGACGCCGACCGGGCGGCCGAGGCCGCGGGTGATGTAGGCGTAGAAGGCGCCGCCGTGGGTGACGTGCCGGCTCATCGTGGTGAAGCCGACGGCGAAGACGGCGAGGGTGAGACCGGCGATCAGGTAGCCGACGGGCGCGCCGATGCCGCCGAGGAGGATCGCGAGCGGGGCGACGCCGGCCATGACGGTCAGCGGAGCGGCGGCGGAGACGACGAAGAAGGCGATGTCGGCGGTACCGAGGGTGCCGGAGCGCAGGCCCGGCGCGGCGGACCGCGCTCTCTCCTGGGCGGGGTCGGGCGTGGTCACGGACATGGAGGAAGCCCTTCGAGCGGCGGACTGGAGGATTCCCGGAGGTGCGGGCGGCGGGGGTACACGGTCCACGGCGACAGCCCGGACCGAGGCGTGCGGGATCGCGCCAGGGCCCGGCGCACCGGGGATGACGTGCGCCGGGAGCCATAAACCTAAAGCCTTTCGGTTTCCGCAATGTAACCTTCCGGTGGGCATCCGGGAAGACCTCGGGACGACCTCAGGGAGACCACTGACCATGGGACGGCCGCGCACACCGCTCCTCGACCGTGAGCGCATCGGCACCACCGCGCTCCAACTGATCGACGAGAAGGGCGACTTCAGCGTCCCGCAGATCGCGCGGCGGCTCGGCGTCCAGACCGGCTCGGTGTACCACCACGTGGACGGCCGGGACGGCATCGTGGAACTGCTGCGCGAGCGGGTCGCGTCCGCGATCGATCCCGGGACCCTGGACCTGGCGCCCTGGGACGCCGCGCTGGAGGCGTGGGCACGCTCCTACCGCGCCGCGTTCGCCGCCCATCCGCGCACGATCCCGTTGCTGATGACGTCACCGGTGCGAGCGCCGCGCGTGCTGGAGCAGTACGAGCGGGCGGTGACGCTGCTGCTGGACGCCGGTTTCCCCGTCGCCGAGGTGATGCCGCTGATCATCGCCCTGGAGAACCTGGTGCTGGGCTCCGCCCTCGACCTCGCGGCCCCCGAGACGATGTGGGAACTGTCCGAACGGACTCCGACGCCACGGCTGGCGCAGGCCCTCGCCGCTGTGGCCGAGCCCCGCGCCGACCGCGCCTTCGAGGTGGGACTGACCGGATTCCTCGCGCATGCGCGGGCGATGCGGAACGCGGACGGGGAGGGCCGCGCATCCGGGTAGGACGTGCCTGCCCCTCCCCGGTTCGGCCGGAGGGCCAGGACGTCCGGCGGCCCTGACCGGCCCGGATACGCCGGGCCACCCCGACACGCCGACCGGCCCGGATACACCGGGCCACCCCGACACGCCGACCACCCCGGTGCCTGCCGGTTAACGGCACTCAGCCGTGGCGCAGCGCTCCGGGGTGCACACACAGCCGCGGCGCAACACTCCGGGAGCCCACATCCGGTGGGCAGACACTCAGGGGCACGCCCGGCGGGCAGGCACTTAGCGGGCACGCCCAGCGGGCGCAACGCCCGGCGGGCGGGCCGCACTGCCCGGCGCCGCACCTGCGCCGGGACCGCCACGACCCAGCGGCAGCGCACCACCCAACCGCGGCCGCCCCGCCCTGCCGTGTAGCTTGCCGAGCCGCCACGACTCAGCGGACGCACCATCCGGCGGGCAGGCCGACTCCGCCCCGCCATCACCACCTCGCCCCGCCATCACCACCCCACTTGGCCGCCCCCACCGGGACCGTGCCGGGCGGCAGGGCGGCCGGGCAGCGCCGAGCGGATGCAGACCTCCGCCCATGTGACGCATTCTTGCTGTGTCGCCCTTCGGGCGCGGCGCACTGGCGAGGTGGGGCCGATGACTGGGAGCGTCGGGGACGAGCGGGAACCGGTCGGCATGCTGACCGGGACCGCGGCGGACCCGGTCGACATGCTGACCGGGGCGGCGGCGGACGCGTTGCGTGTCACTGCCGGCCGTGCCGCGGGTGTGTACCTGTGCTCCCGTACGCCGGAGTTGCTGCGGCTCGCGGTGCTCGCGGGCCTGCCCGGGTCGTTGTTCCGGCCCTGGTGGCGGATGAGCGTGGACCGGCCGTTCCCCGTGGCCGACGCGCAACGGCTCCACGTGCCGGTGGTCCTCGCGAACGCCACGGAGACCATGCGCCGCTACCCGCAGTTCGCGGCGGGACTGCCCTTCCAGTTCGGCACCCTCGCCGTGCCCGTCATGGCGGAGGGGCGGGCCTTCGGGGTGCTGACGGTGATCCGCGCCCCGGCGGCGGACGCCGGGGAGGTGCTGGCGGCGCGCGAGCGGCTGACGCTCGTGGCGGACGGTCTCGCGGACGCGTTGCTGCGGCGGGAGGCGCAGGGCGGCGCCGTCACCTGGGACGACGAGCCGCTGTGCGTCCGTCCGCCGTTCGCGGGTGCGCCTGCGGAGCGGGTCGGGCATCTGGCCTGGGACCCGACGACCGGTGCCGTCACCGCGGACGAGTCCGCCCGGGCGCTGCTCGGGCTGCCGCCGGACGAGCGACCGGACGACGTTGTCTCGCTGGCACGGGCCGTCGAGCCGACGGACGCCCGACGGCTCCCGGACCTGCTGCGGGAGGCCGCGCAGGGCAGACCGCCACCGCGTCCGGTCCAGGTCCGCACCGCGGACGGGGGCCTGCGGCTGCTGGAGCTGTGGGCGCCGGGCACGCACACGTCCTCCCTCGTCACCGGCGTCCTCCTGGACCCCGGCCCCGGTGCCCTGGCCGACGGAGCTGCCGACCTGCTGCCCGAGGGCGTGTTCTGCCTGGACCGGCTGGGGTTGGTCGTCTACTGCAACTCCCGGGCGGCACACCTGCTGGGCGTGGAGCGTTCCCGGCTGCTCGGCCGGTCCCTGTGGGAGGCCGTGCCCTGGCTGAACCAGGCCTCGTGCGAGGAGCATCTGCGCGGCGCCCTGCTGTCCCCGGAGCCGGTGCACTTCCACGTCCGCAGGCCCGGGCCCGAGGCCGACGACCGGAGTTCCGGCCCGCGGCCGTACGAGGGCGACTGGCTGAGCATGGCCGCCTACCCGGGTCCGGACCTGCTGACCTGCACGGCCGTTCCCGCCAACCGCGTGGTGGACGAGGCGGACGGGCGGTCCGCGGCCGCCGCGGCGGCCGACACGGACACCGAGGCCCTCGCCCCGGACGCGGCCGCGTCCACCGCGCCGCTGTACCGCCCGATCGTCCTGGCCATCGCACTGACGGAGGCGGTGACCGCCCGGCAGGTGTCGGCGGTGGTCATGCACGAGCTGCTGCCCGCCTTCGGCGGCCGGCGGCTGGCCATCTACCTGCTCCAGGAGCGGCACCTGTACCTGGCGTGGGAGACCGGCTTCCCGGAGGGCTTCCTCGCTCCCTTCGAGGGCGTGGCGCTGGACGCGCGGCTGCCGGGCGTGGAGACGCTCACCACCGGCCGTCCCCTCTTCTTCGACTCGATGCAGCAGCTGGCGGACTCCTACCCGGGCATCCCGCTGGACGCGACGGAGGGGGCCCGCGCGTTCCTGCCGCTGATCGCCTCCGGACGCCCGGTCGGCTCGTGCATCCTCGGCTTCGACCGACCGCGCAGCTTCAGCTCGGAGGAGCGCACGGTCCTGACCGCGCTGGCCGGCCTGATCGCCCACGCGATGGAGAAGGCCCAGCGTTACGACACCGAGGCCGCCCTCGCCCGCGGCCTCCAGCAGGCCCTCCTCCCCCGCCGGCTGTCGCGTCACGCGCGCGTGGAGACCGCCGGACGCTATCTGCCGGGCACCGAGGGCATGATGGTGGGCGGTGACTGGTACGACGTCGTGGAGGCCGGGGACGGGCTGGCCCTGGTCATCGGAGACGTCCAGGGGCACGGTGTCCAGGCCGCGGCGACCATGGGGCAGCTGCGCAGCGCGGTCCGGGCGTTCGCCCTCGGGGACCGGCCGCCCGAGGAGGTCCTGGGCGGCACGAACCACCTCCTCATCGACCTCGACCCGGGCCAGTTCGCCAGTTGCTGCTACGTCCGGCTGGACCCGGCGAGCGGCCTGGCCCGGGTGGCCAACGCCGGGCACCCCCCGCCGCTGCTGCGCCACCCCGACGGACGTACGCAGGTGGTGGACCTGCCGGAAGGGGTCGTGCTCGGGGTGGACGCGCGCGCCCACTACCCGGTGGCGGAGCTGTGCCTGGAGCCCGGCGCGATCCTCGCGCTGTACACGGACGGGCTGGTGGAGCGGCCGGGCCACGACATCGACGACGGCATCACCGCCCTGCGCACCGCCCTGGCCGCCGCCGGCGCTCCCCCCGGCCGGCCTCTGGCGGACGTCGCCGACCGGCTCACCGCGACGGCCCGGCAGGCGACCGACCGGCCTGACGACATCGCCGTGTTGCTGGCCACCCCGCTCCCCTGGTGACGGCCGGGTGATTACGCTCCATCACCCTGCGTACCGCCCCTCGCCTCGCGGAGCCCGGCAGTGTAGACATGGCACATGGTCCGACTCCTGGGGCGATCGGATGCCCGGCCGGCCCGTCGTCCCCGGGGCCTGCGGGCGCGGCGCACGCCCGACCACACGCTGGGCGGGCGCAGTCTCGCCGCGCAGGTGTTCGTCCTGCAGGTCGTCATCGTGCTTCTGCTGGTCGTCGCCGCGGTGGTCGCCCTGGTGCTCCAGGTACGGCACGACAGCACCCAGGAAGCCCGCAACCGTTCCCTCGCCGTCGCCGAGACCTTCGCCAACTCCCCGGGCATCGTGGCGGCGTTGCGCAGCCCCGACCCGACGGCCGTGCTGCAGCCGAGGGCCGAGGCCGCCCGCGAGGCGTCGGAGGTCGACTTCATCGTCGTCATGAACACCGACGGCGTCCGCTACACCCATCCCAAGCCGGACCGCATCGGCAAGACGTTCGTCGGGACGCTGGCGCCGGCGCAGCGGGGGGGCACGGTCGTCGAGGAGGTCGACGGGACCATCGGCCGGCTGGTGCAGGCGGTGGTGCCCGTCAAGGACGCCGGCGGCGACGTCGTGGGGCTGGTGTCGGCCGGCATCACCACCGACCGCGTCGGCGGGAACGCGGAACGTCAGCTGCCGCTGGTGCTGGCCACCGCCGCGGCGGCCCTCGCCCTGGCCACGGGAGGCACGGCCCTGGTCAGCCGGCGCCTGCTGCGCCAGACCCACGGGCTGGGCCCGCGTGAGATGACCCGCATGTACGAGCACCACGACGCGGTGCTGCACGCCGTGCGCGAAGGGGTGATCATCGTCGGGGACGACGGGGCCCTGCTGCTCGCCAACGACGAGGCGCACCGTCTGCTGAACCTCCCGCCGGACGCCGAGCGCCGCGACGTCCGCGATCTCGGACTGGACGCCGACACCGCCGAGCTGCTCGCCTCCCGGCGGGTGGCGACGGACGAGGTGCATCTGGTCGGGGAGCGGCTGCTGGCGATCAACCAGCGGCCCACCGACCTCGCGGGCGGGCCCGCCGGCAGCGTCGCCACGCTGCGCGACTCCACGGAGCTGCGCGCCCTGTCGGGCCGGGCGGAGGCGGCACGCGAGCGCCTCGACATGCTGTACGCGGCCGGGGTGGGCATCGGGACGAGCCTGGACGTGACCCGGACGGCGGAGGAGCTGGCGGAGCTGGCCGTGCCCCGGTTCGCGGACTTCGTGACGGTGGACCTCTTCGACGCCGTCCTGGAGGGGGAGGAGCCGGACTCCCGGGCCGTGCTGCGGCGCACGGCGCTGAGCGGTATCCGCAAGGGGGCGCCGCTGTACGCGCTGGGCGAGCGTCTCCGCTTCGTCGAGAGCGCCCCGCAGGCCCGCAGTCTCGCCGGCGGGCGGCCCGTCCTGGAGGCCCGGCTCGCCGAGTCGCCGGGCTGGCGCGCGCAGGACCTGGAGCGGACCGAGCAGGTGGTGGCGTTCGGCATCCACTCCCTGATCACCGTGCCCGTCCGGGCGGGGTCCCTGATCCTCGGGGTGGTCAGCTTCTACCGCTCGGAGCGCCCCGCGCCCTTCGACCCGGAGGAGGTCGCCCTCGCGGAGGAGCTGGTGGCACGGGCCGCGGTCTCCATCGACAACGCGCGCCGCTTCACCCGTGAGCACGGCATGGCGGTCACGCTCCAGCGCAGCCTGCTGCCGCGCAGCCTGCCCGAGCAGGGCGCCCTGGACATCGCCTACCGCTACCTGCCCGCGCAGGCGGGCGTCGGCGGCGACTGGTTCGACGTACTGCCGCTGTCCGGCGCCCGCGTGGCGCTCGTGGTCGGCGACGTCGTCGGCCACGGTCTGCACGCGGCGGCCACCATGGGGCGGCTGCGCACCGCCGTGCACAACTTCTCGGCCCTGGATCTCGCCCCGGAGGAGCTTCTCGGGCTGCTCGACGAGCTGGTGGGCCGTATCGACCAGGACGAGACGGCCGACGCCACGGCCGCGCCGGTCTCCGGGGCGACCTGCCTGTACGCCGTCTACGATCCGGTCTCCCGGCGCTGCGTCATGGCCCGCGCGGGCCATCCGCCGCCCGCCCTGGTCCACCCCGACGGCCGGGTCGAGTTCCCGGAGGTGCCGACCGGGCTGCCGCTCGGGCTGGGCGGGCTGCCGTTCGAGGCGGTCGAGCTGGAACTGCCGGAGGGCAGCCGGCTGGTGCTGTACACCGACGGGCTGGTGGAGGACCGCAAGCAGGACATCGACACCGGGCTCGAACGGCTGCGCGGCGCACTGGAGCGGACCGACAGCTCGCCGGAGGAGACCTGCCAGGCCGTCCTGGAGTCGCTGCTGCCGGAGCGGCCGAGCGACGACATCGCCCTGATCGTGGCGCGCACGCGGGCACTGGGCCCGGACCGGGTCGCCGAGTGGGACGTGCCGGTGGATCCGGCGGCGGTGGGAGAGGTGCGGTCCGCGGTCGTCCGGCAACTGGCGCTCTGGGACCTGGAGGAGCTGTCCTTCACGACGGAACTGATCCTCAGCGAGCTGGTCACCAACGCGATCCGCTACGGCGCTCCGCCGGTCCGGGTCCGTCTGCTGCGGGACCGTACGCTGATCTGCGAGGTCTCCGACAGCAGCAACACCTCGCCGCACCTGCGGTACGCGGCGATGACGGACGAGGGCGGCCGCGGGCTGTTCCTGGTCGCCCAGCTCACCGACCGCTGGGGCACCCGTTACACGCCCACCGGCAAGGTGATCTGGGCGGAACAGCCCTTGCCGTGAACGTCGTCGGGGTGGTCGCGGCACTCCCCCGCCGGCCCGACGGCCCCCACCGATGGTCATAAATGAAGCTTATGAGCTCATAGAGTGGACCCCCGTACCGGGTTAGGTTTGCCTTAGTTTAGGCTTCCCGTCGAGTCGATCTGTCGCCACTCGAAGGGAACTGATCATGCCCCGCCCCCTGCGGGTAGCCATTGTCGGAGCCGGCCCCGCCGGGATCTACGCCGCCGACGCGCTGCTCAAGTCCGATGTGGCCACCGACCCCGGTGTGTCCATCGACCTCTTCGAGCGGATGCCGGCCCCGTTCGGACTGATCCGTTACGGCGTAGCTCCGGACCACCCCCGGATCAAGGGCATCATCACCGCCCTGCACCAGGTCCTCGACAAGCCGCAGATCCGCCTCTTCGGCAACGTCGACTACCCGACCGACATCAACCTGGACGACCTGCGCGCCTTCTACGACGCCGTCATCTTCTCGACCGGCGCGATGGCCGACCGCGAGCTGTCGATCCCCGGCATCGAGCTGGACGGTTCGTACGGCGCCGCCGACTTCGTCTCCTGGTACGACGGCCACCCGGACGTGCCGCGCACCTGGCCGCTGGAGGCCGAGAAGGTCGCCGTCCTCGGCGTCGGCAACGTCGCCCTCGACGTGGCCCGCATCCTCGCCAAGACGGCCGACGAGCTGCTGCCGACGGAGATCCCGCCGAACGTCTACGAGGGCCTGAAGGCCAACAAGGCGCTGGAGATCCACGTCTTCGGCCGCCGTGGCCCGGCGCAGGCGAAGTTCTCCCCGATGGAGCTGCGGGAGCTGGACCACTCCCCCAACATCGAGGTCATCGTCGACCCCGAGGACATCGACTACGACGAGGGCTCGATCCAGACCCGGCGCGGCAACAAGCAGGCGGACATGGTCGCCAAGACGCTGGAGAACTGGGCGATCCGCGACATCGGCGACCGTCCGCACAAGCTGTTCCTGCACTTCTTCGAGTCGCCCGCGGAGATCCTCGGCGAGGACGGCAAGGTCGTGGGCCTGCGCACCGAGCGCACCGCCCTGGACGGCACCGGCAACGTCAAGGGCACCGGCGAGTTCAAGGACTGGGACGTCACCGCGATCTACCGCGCCGTCGGCTACCTGTCCGAGAAGCTGCCCAAGCTGCCCTGGGACCTCGACTCGGGCACGGTCCCGGACGAGGGCGGCCGGGTCATCGAGGAGAGCGGCGCGCACCTGCAGTCGACGTACGTCACGGGCTGGATCCGGCGCGGCCCGGTCGGTCTGATCGGCCACACCAAGGGCGACGCCAACGAGACGGTGTCGAACCTGCTGGACGACTTCGCGAACGGCCGTCTGCACACGCCGTCCTCGCCCGACCCGGAGGCCGTGGACGCGTTCCTCGCCGACCGCGAGGTGCGCTTCACCACCTGGGAGGGCTGGTACAAGCTGGACGCCGCGGAGAAGGCGCTGGGCGAGCCGCAGGGCCGTGATCGCGTGAAGATCGTCGAGCGTGAGGACATGCTCCGCGAGAGCGGCGCGTAAGCACGGACCGTAGGGGGCCTGGAGGCGCGTGTCTCCAGGCCCCCTTCCGCATGCCGGGGGCCGCCGATCGCCGGGCCCGGGGCGGGAGCGGGCCGGCGGACCGTGTGATCGCCGCCCGCCGGCGTCTTGGCCGGCAGTCCCGCGGCCTCGCACGCGGCCGTGTTCCCCCTCCACGAGCCTCCCTGTCCCCCCGGCTGCGCGCCCGCGCAACGGCGCGCGACAGCTCCATGCCACCGGCGCGGGCGGCGCATTCGACGTGGTCCCAAGGCGCCGGATCAGCTCCCGCGGCGGGGGTTCCGCGACGGGGCGGCCCCGCGCGTTTCCGCGCGGAGGGGGCGCGAGCGGGCGCGGAAGGGGTTCGTTCACGCGCCGTTGGCCCTCACGACTGCGGTATGTCGGCCAGTGGGAGCACGGCGCGAATGGTCCGCGGGGCCACGGGCATGCTGTGAACGGGGTCACTTCCGGTGTGCGGTGCCGGAACCAGCCCGGAGTGCCCCTTCCGCCCGTCTCGCCTCCCACGAAGGACATGTGGTCTTGGCTCTCATGTACCCTGACGCCCCGTCAGCCCGCCGTCCCGGACGCTGCTGGACGATCCGTGTGGTCGGGCACCGGGACCGCACCGCTTCGGTCACCTGCTCCTCGGCGTGCGCGATGCCGCCGCGATCGCGCGACCTCGCGGCCCTGCGCCGCTTCGCCGAGGCCCATGCCGCCGCCCACGCCAAAGCGGCCGCGGTGCGGCCCGACGCGGCCTGCTCCTGCCGACGGCAGCGGTGCGCGCTGCACGAGGGGATCCGGGTCGCCTGCGCGGGCACGGTCGTCCTCGTGCTGCGCCACGACCCGTCGGTCGGCCAGGTGTGGACGCTCAGCGAAGTGTGCTCCGCCTGCGCCCCGTTGATGCCGCACACCCGCGTACTGGGCCGTGCGGCGCCACGCCCCGCGGACTCGGACGCGCCGGAGGCGGGACGGACGGTGGACGGCGGTCCGCCCCACCCCGCTCCTTCCGCCACGCCGAGCGTGGCACCACCCCGTCTCGTCCCCGGCGGGTTCAGCGCTCCGGGCGCGGGCGGGGGTACGGGACCGGAGAGGGCCGGCGGCCGCCGACGGGGACGTCCGGGCCCGCGGCGCGGACGCACGCAGGCAGAGGGCGGTGGGACCTGAGCGGGGGGCTGCAGGCGGCGGGCGGGGACGGGCGAGCGGCGCCGGGTCGAGTGGGAGGGACCGCGATCCCGTGGCGGGTCGGCTCAGGCCCCGTACTCAGGGCCCCGTTGCGGCCGCAACTGGCGGGGGATGCGGACCGGCAGGGCGCCCAGGGCGCGGCCCGGGGGCGGTGCGGGCGGGGTCGGGGTGCCGTCGGCGAGCAGGGCGGGGGCGTCCTCGCGGGAGGTCCGGCGGGTCGCCATCACCTCGGCGATGCGGGCGCCGCTTCGCCTGCCCTCCAGGTGCAGTCGGCCGACGTTGGCCCGGTCGTCGGCCAGCAGGGTGAGGACGGCGGACGGGCCGGCCGCGTAGGTGGCCACGTAGCCGCCCGCCCCGCGCACGAGCAGTTCGCGGAACTCGCCGCGGGCCGTGAGGTCCACCATGCGGTAGCCGACGCCGAGGGCTGCCGCGGTGAGGGCCGCGAGTCCTTCCGGCTGGACCTCGGGCATGTCCTGGGCGAGGACGAGGCCGTCGACGCTGGCCGCCAGCGCCCCCGTCAGCTGGGGCATACGCGTACGCAGCCGGTGCAGTTCGTTCAGGACCTCGGCCTCGACGGCCATGACCGGTCTCCTTTCGCCATCACGAGGCTGGACCAGGGAACTTCGGCGCACGCTCGACCGCCCCGCCCCGAACGGCCGCGCCGAGAGCGTGACCCCGAGATTACGGAAAGTGCCGGGCCGAGGTGACGGCTTTGGCATTTTCCTCTGGAACATCCACGCACCCCCTCCCCCGCGCTCAGCTCCACCACCGAAGGCCTGACGCCGATGAGACGCCCGGTGCACAAGGAGCGAAGAGTCCTTGCACACCGGGCGTCGGGAACCACATCGGCGGGAGCGGCGACGGGCAACCGAATCCCGTCCCTCCGGGGCATGCGGCCGAATGTCAGCCGTTGGAGAAGCGGCCCGCCTGGGCGAGGATCTGCTCCGCGTCGTCGGTCGGCGGATAGATCCAGACCGCGTTGATGTTCCGCTTGAGGGTCTTGGCCTCCTGCCCGGTCAGCGCGACGTTGCGGTCCCAGCCTTCGGTGAAGACGGCACCGGCGGGGCCGAGGTCGAGACAGGTGACGTAGGGGTCGGGGGTGAACGGCAGCAGGTCGTTGCCCAGGAGGTCGGCGGCCACGTTGTGACCGGCGAACTTGCCCATGGGCAGGGCGTGCTGACAGGACTGCGTCGCGGTGTGCCCCTCCTCCACGGCGGCGAGCGCGGTGTCGCCGGCCGCGTAGACGTCGGGTACTCCGATCACGCGCAGGTGCTCGTCCACGCTGAGCCGCCCCAGACGGTCGCGCTCGCCGGGGATCTGGGCGGTGAGGGGGCTCGCCGCCATACCGGCCGTCCAGACGACGGTCGCCGCGGGGATCACTTCGCCGTCCGAAAGGGTGACGTCCTGTCGGGTCGCCGACGCCACGGTGCGTCCCAGGCGTCGCTCGATCTTCAGTTCGTCGATCGCGCCGTCGATGGTCGGGCGTGGCCCCGGGCCGAGTTCCGGGCCCACGACGTCGGCGCGGTCGACGAGGACGACCCGGACGTCCCCTGCCGCGCCCTGACCGGCGGCGATCGCCCGAAGCCGTTCGCCCAGCGCGGTGGCGACCTCGACGCCGGTGAAGCCGGCGCCGACCACGACCGCGGTGTACAGGCCGGGGGACGGCGCCTGGTCGGGCAGCCTGCGGAGGTGGTTGTCGAGGGCGGCCGCCGCGGGAAGGGTGTCGACGTCGAAGACGTCCTGCGAGCCGGGGAAGTCCGGCCGTACGAGCCGGCTGCCGGTGGCCAGCACCAGCTTGTCGTAGGCCAGGTCCAGTTCCTCACCGTCGCGTCCGACGGCACGTACGGTGCGCGCCTCGGTGTCGATCCCGGTGACGGTCGCCGTGACGCGACGGACGCCGATCGGGCCGAGGACGCGGTCGAGGGCGACCCGCATGCCTTCGGGAGCGTCCTCGTACAGACGGGGACGGATGACCAGGTCGTCGCCACCGCTGACCAGTGTCACCCGCAGGTCCTCACCGGCGACGCCCGTCTCACGGGCGGCGCGTACGGCTCCTGCCGCGCACCACACGCCGGCGAAACCACCACCGATGATCAGAACATTCTTCATATACATCTCCGTTCCGTTCGTACTCTGCGACTGCTGATGCGCCTGCCTGGCGGCGTCCACCGGGGGCTCTGCGCACGCTGCTGGACCGGGACGTGATCGGCGGCGCCCGCGGGCAGCGGCCGGCTCACACAAAGCCCACGACCTCACGGCGTCCTGCCCGAACCGGCGGTTGCGGCTTCTCGCCGGGCCGGTCTCATGGTCTCGGCGCCCGGACCGCGCGGGCGTTTCCTCCGGCCGGTGACCCGGCAGCAGGTCGGGTGCGCAATGAACATACCGTGCGGGCAACACGTTGTCACACGGTTCATTCGCGGTGGCCGTGCCGTGCGATGCAGCACCTACGCCGTGCCGGAAGGCCAACTGACGCCCGCGATCCGCCGATGCCGGAGGAAGGAGACGCACGTCACACCCGGCCTTCTGTCACACGCGCGCCGCCGCCGCGGTCAGCAGTGTGTATCCACAACACGGCAAGGAGATCACCGTGGAACCTCGTCTCAACTACTTCGGCAACCCGCTCGCCGGGAAGGTGCTGAGGCACATCAACTCGGCCGGCAAGGTGCTCTCGGAGGCGTTGCCGACCGCGACCCAGGAACTGGTGAAGATCCGCGCCAGCCAGATCAACGGCTGCGGTTTCTGCACCGACATGCACACCAAGGACGCCGCGCACGCCGGTGAGACCGCGCAGCGCCTCCACCTGGTCGCCGCCTGGCGGGAGGCCACGGTCTTCACAGACGCCGAGCGCGCCGCCCTCGAACTGACGGAACAGGGCACGCGCATCGCCGACGCGGCCGGCGGTGTGACCGACGAGGCCTGGGCGAACGCGGCCAAGCACTACGACGAGGACCAGCTGGTGGCCCTGATCTCCCTCATCGCCATCATCAACGCCTACAACCGCATCAACGTCATCAACCAGCAGCCGGCCGGGGACTACCAGCCGGGCCAGTTCGGCTGACGGCTACCCGACCGGCTGCCGAGCACGGGTGCACCCCCACATACGGTCCGTCTCCGCGCCGCCCCGGCCCACGGCGGGAGACGGACTGCCGGCGCGCAGGGCCGCTCATCACGGCGAAGGAGCGCCGGCCCGGTGCGAACCGCGAGCGGGTGTGTCACAGGCGCGGGGGGAGTCCGGTCTCTCCTGTGTGGGGTGTGGCCGTCGGCACACCGAGTGAGCCGACGCCGCGCGGCCCTGTGGTCACGCATGCCCCCGTCAGTGCGTCGGGGCCCTTTTCGGAAGCCGGCCCGATGCGTGAGGAGAGAGGTGGATCATGAGGGTTACGCTTCCGCCGACACGGTCGACCGGGGACCCGTCGGCGGGCCTGAGCGCGCTCCCCCGTCCGGTGGCCGTGGTGGTGGGCGCCGGCGGTGTGCTCGGAGCGGCGCATGTCGGTGTCGGGTACGCGCTGGAGCAGCGCGGCTTCGTACCGGACATGATCATCGGAACCTCGGTGGGTGCCCTCAACGGGTCCATCGCGGCCGCCCACCCCGACAGGGCCGCGCCGTGGCTGGACCACGTGTGGACCCAGTTGCGCCGCCGTGAGGTGTATCCGCTCGGCTACCTGTCCTCACGGGCCAGTGTCTTCACCGATCGCGGCCTGCGCCGGCTGATCGCCCGCTCCGGGCTGCCCTCGCGGATCGAGCAACTGGCGGTCCCGTTCACCGCCGTGGCCATGGACCTGGACACCGGTGCCCCGGCGCTGCTCGACCACGGGGACCTCGAGTCCGCGCTGCTGGCCAGCGCGGCCATTCCCGGGATGCTGCCACCGGTGGATCGCGAGGGACGCACGCTCGTCGACGGCGGAGTGGTCGCCTACGTCCCGGTACTGGCGGCCCAGCAGGCCGGGGCGGCCAGCGTGGTGGTGGTGGCGACCGGGCCGGAGAGCTCGCCGTTGCGGCCCGTCGATCCGCGCCGACGTGCCAGTGCGATCGCCGCCAGGGCCGGTCTGCTGCTGTTGCGCCATCAGATCGAGCGTGACCTGCACGAGGTGTCCCGGCACCTCCCGACCGTCGTGCTGCCGACCGGCATCGACGCCTGGCCCGCCCCGTGGGACTTCGGCCATTCCCAGCGGCTCATCAGCACCGCGGCCCTCGCCGCGGGCCGCTTCCTCGACGGGCTGCGGATCGGCGGGCCGGGTCTGTACCGGGTCGACGGCGCCTCGGCGACATCCGCGGGCCCGGGCCGGGCATCCGCCGCCTCCTTCTGGGAGGACGCCCTGTGAGCACCATCGCGTTCCTGAACATCGGCATGCACGGGCACGTCAACCCGACGCTGCCGGTCGTGGCCGAGCTGGTGCGGCGCGGCCACACCGTCACCTACCACACCTCGCCCGCGTTCCGTGAGGAGATCGAGGCCACCGGCGCGACCGTGTACCTCTATCCCGGCGGAGACCAGCCGCTCCCCGATCCGCCCACGCCGATCACGCTGATGGAGGGCCTGGCGCGCGCCGCCGTACGCCTGGTGCCGGCCGTCCTCGACGATCTGCGCGGGGTCCGGCCCGACCTGGTCGTCCACGACAGCGCCTGTCTGTGGGGCGCGGTCGCCGCCCGCGAACTCGGGGTTCCGGCGGCGTCGTCGTTCACCACGTTCGCCTTCAACCGGCATGTCCCGAGCCCCACCCGCGCCTCGTGGGACCTGCTGGTCGAGGCGATCAAACGGCCCCGCAGCCTTCGGGGCTTGGTGAGGGCCCGCTGGGAGCTGCACCGCCGCTTCGACGCACGCGGTCTGCCGCTGTTCGACCTGGGAAACGTGCGGCAGCCGCTCAATCTGGTCTACACCTCACGGGCGTTCCAGCCGGCCGTCGAGGACTTCGACCAGTCCTACCGGTTCGTCGGTCCGAGCATCGGCGCCCGCCCGGCCGACCCGTCGTTCCCGGCGGACCGGCTCCGTGATCCGGTGCTGTACGCCTCCCTGGGCACGGTGTTCGACGGCGGCCCCCGGCTGCTGCGCGGTTTCGCCACCGCGCTCGCCCCGCTGGGCGGCACCGTGATCGTCTCCACCGGTCAGACCGATCCCGACGCGCTGGGGCCCCTGCCGGCCAACGTGCTCGTCCGCCGCTCCGTACCGCAACCGGAGGTGCTGGCCCGCGCCGCGCTGTTCGTCACCCACGGCGGGGTGAACAGCGTCAACGAGGCCATGTACGCCGGTGTCCCGATGCTGGTCGTCCCGCAGGGCGCCGACCAGCCGATGGTGGCCCGTCGCGTCGTCGAGCTCGGCGCCGGCCTGTCGACCCGCACCGAGGACGCCGCGAACGGCTCCGTGCGTGTTCTCGCCCGGCGCCTGCTCCACGACTCCCGGTTCCGGGCAGCCGCGAGCACCCTGCGGGCCGCCCAGCACGAGGGGGGCGGATATCGGCGCGCCGCCGACGAACTCGAGCGGTACCTGTCGGCGGCCGGCTCGGCCGGACGGCCCGCCCCCACCGATCCGTCACGGCGGGCCGAGTGATGGCCCCGGGCGTCATCGTCCTGCTGCTGTTCGCCGGGCTGTCGGAGGCCGCCGGGCGCATCCTGCCCCTGGTGGCGCGCCGGCCCGGCATGTCGCGGACGTTGGTGGCCGGTCTGCTGCTGCCCGCCGGACTCGTCGAGGGTGTGGTGTTCGCGCTGTGGCCGCTGACCGCCTGGACCCTGGCCGAACTGGTGCTCTCCTCCCCACCGCCGGGGGACGGCTTGACGTGGACGCCGCGCATGGTGGCCCCGCTGATGCTCTCCGCCGTCCTCGCGTTCCCGTTGCTGGGGCCCCTGCTCCACCTGCTGCTCTTCGTGGGGGTCGGGGCCGGTCTGGCCGGCCCGCTCGCGGCGGCGACCGGGCTCGGCTGGTGGGGTGCCGCCGGCTGCGTGGCCGCCGCCGGGGCCGGTCTCGGCGTCGCCGTGGAGGCCGTTCGGCGTCTGGTCGTGAGGATCAGCGCGTCCCCCGCACAGGAGCCGGTCATATGAACGACTACCTGCTGTGGGTCTGCGCGCTCGGACCGGCCCTGCTCGCCGAAGCCCTGCTGGCCCGCTACGAGGTACTCGCGTACAGCGCCGGCTGGCGCACCCCCGTCACCGCGCTCCCGGACGGCGTGCCCTACGCCCGGGGTGCGGCCGCCGACAGCCCCCCGGACGCCTACCTGGTGTACCTGGACGGCATCGGCAAGCGCCGCTTCCGCGACACCCGGGACGGCGGCCAGCTGGTCAAGGCCGTGATCGCCGCGGCGCCGGAGCTGCGTGTGCTGGGCCAGGTGCAGCCCTACTCGCCGCTGGCCGACCCGCTCGCCGACCGGCCGGTGTGGGCGTGGCTGCGCCGCCACGTCGGGCTGCTGCTGTTCCTGCACAACGTCATGCAGATCTTCGTCGCCGCCGACCACCGGTACCGGCCCCTGTACAACCGGGCCGTCGGCTCCCAGATCGCCACGCAGCTCCGGCTCGCCGGCTACCGGCCCGGCAGCGGTGTCCCCGTGGTGCTGCTCAGCTACAGCGGCGGCGCCCAGGTCGCCACGGGCGCCGTCGAGGAACTGCACACCCAGCTGCGCTCCCCGCTCACGGTGATCACGCTCGGTGGGTTCCACAACGGCGCGAACGACCTCACCCATGCCGAGCAGGTGCATCAGCTCACCAGTGCGGGCGACCGGATCGAGCGGGTCGGCACCTGGATGTTCCCCCAGCGGTGGCGCCTGCTGCGCCGCAGCGGATGGAACCGCGCCCGCCGCGCCGGAAGGCTCACCGTGCACCGGCTCGATCCGGCCACCCACCTCGGGCCGCGCAGTTACATCAGCCCGGGGGCGCGGCTGCCCGACGGCCGCAGCCACCTCGACCGCACGACCGACACCGTGGTCTCGATCATCCGCGCCCGCCACGGCGCGACCGCGACGACGGACAACCCGCTGCCCTGAGGGGCCGCGGGCGGAGCGTGCGGCGCACGGGCCCGGCACGCGCACGCACGGCGCGCAGCCGGGCCCTGTCCGGGCGTCTCCGCCGCGAGCGGGCGGCTCAGGTGCTGGTCTGCGCCTGCGGGGCGGCAGCGCGGTCGACGTCGAGCCCGGCGACCAGACCCCGCAGGCGAGGGCCGTACTCCGGGTGGGCGAGGGCGAACGCCATCTGGGCGACCAGGTAGTCGGCCGGGTTGCCGGTGTCGTACCAGCGGCCCTCGATGACCTGTCCGTAGACCGCGCGGGTGGAGGCATAGGCGTTGATGGCGTCGGTCAGGTACACCTCGCCGGTCCTGTGCTCGTACCAGCGGCGGGTCTGCTCGCGCAGTTCGTCGATGATGCCGGGGGTGACGACGTAGCCGCCGATGGCCGCGTACGACGACGGGGCGGCGGCGGGCTCGGGCTTCTCGAGCAGACCGGTGATGCGCAGTTGGCCGCCGCCGAGGTCCTCCTTGACGATGGGCACGCCGTAGCGCTGGGACTCGGTGGGGTCCATCGGCAGGAGGGCCAGCACCGGGCAGCCGGTCTGCTCGTACGCGCGGATCAGCTGCTGCGCGCGGGGGACCTCGGCCACGAAGACGTCGTCGGGCCACAGCACCAGCACCGGCTCGTCGCCGAAGGCGCGGGCGGCGTTGAGCACCGGGGTGCCGTTGCCGTACGGGCCGTACTGGTCGAGGTAGGTGATGTGGCCCTGGCGGGCGAGCTCCGCGACCTCCTCGACCTCCTCCGCGTGGGCCGTCTTGCCGTCCTTGCGGAGTTGTTCGACGAGGGCGGGGTTGGGGCGGAAGTGGTCCTGGATGAGGCTCTTCCCGCCGGACACCACGATGGTGATGTCGGTGATGCCGGAGTCCACCAGCTCACGCACGGTGTGCTCGATGACCGGCTTGTCCCCGACCGGGAGCATCTCCTTCGGAATCGCCTTCGTCAGGGGCAGCAGTCGGGAGCCGAGTCCGGCAGCGGGGATCACGGCCCTGCGAATAGTCGGGGACATCACAACTCTCTCGGTCGAGCGGCACACCGGGCCGGCCGGCACGGCACGTTTCGACGCTACCAACGCCCGCCCCGGCCCATGGCGGTCGTCCGATGCGCCCGCCGCAGGCCCGAGCCCCCCGGCGCCGCCGGGTCCGCGCCCGCGGCACCGGTCCGTCGGTCCGGGAAGCCGGGGGTCAGCTCACGGGGCGCGGGGCACGCAGAGGGGCCCGCTGCGCCAGTTCCTCCTCGTCGACCAGTGTGAGCATCGGCTGACCCGGCGCGCACAGCATCGTGACGACGAACCGGCAGGGCGCGTCGTCCCGGGCGTTGCCGTCCTGGTAGTGGATCACGTCTCCGCCCGGCTCCCAGAAGGTCTCGCCGGCCTTGACGACGCGTTCCGGCTCCCCCTCCAGCTCGAACCGCACCTCGCCCTCGATCACGTATCCGAAAGCCGGTCCCGTGTGACGGTGCGGAGGCGTGCCGGGATCGCCGGGCGGCCACTCGATGAGGACGGTCATCCCCGAGGCCCCCTCGGGGATGTGGGGCGGCGTGACGTCCTGCAGCATCGTCGCCGCGGTCATCCAGGTGTCGGAGCGCGGCTTCTCGTCGCTCGCGCCCGCTGATTCCTTGGTCGACATGATGTGCACCTTCCGTGGTCGTCGCCCTGCATCGGAGCGGACGGTGCGCCGCCGCCGGGTGGTGACGCCGGTGCGGCTCGGCCGTCCCTCAGTGGAGACCGGGCAGCGGCGGGATGTGTGACACAGGTCGCGCCGTCGACTGCCCCGTTCGGTGTCACAACAGTGGTGCGCGTCCGGTCGTACGTCAGGGCACATGGTGTGCTGGAAACACACCCTTCAGCCCGAACCGGGGGCGCGGCCCTGACGCGCGCGGACACGGCGGTCCGACCACACCTCCTGCGGACGGCCGGCGGCGCGCTCGTGGCCGCGGACGCCGTCCGTCCTCCCCTCCCCCACGCCTCGACAGGAAAGCAAGCCGCGATGAGCGACCCCACCCGGCCCACAGAGCCCACCTCGACGAGTGAGCTCGACCAGATACCCGACCGTGACACCGAGGAGACGAGGGAGTGGCAGGCCTCCCTCGACGCCGTCATCCGGCACGCCGGGCCCGAACGCGCCGCGTACCTGCTGCGGCGGGTGCACGAGTACGCGACCAGGTCCGGAGTGGCCCTCCCGGGGCTGCTGTCCTCGGACTACATCAACACGATCCCGGCCTCGTCCCAGCCGGCCTACCCGGGCGACCTCGCCTTGGAGTCCCGCATCACCGCGCTGAACCGGTGGAACGCGGCGGCGATGGTCACCCGCGGTTCCCGGCTGGGGCTCGGCGGCCACATCTCCACCTACGCGTCCGCCGCCTGGCTCTACGAGACCGGGTTCCACCACTTCTTCCGGGGCAAGGACGGCGACGGATCCGGAGACCAGCTGTACCTCCAGGGGCATGCCTCACCCGGCATCTACGCGCGGGCGTTCCTGGAGGGCCGGCTGCGCGAGGAGCAGCTGGACGGTTTCCGGCGGGAGGCCGACGGGCACGGCCTGCCGTCGTATCCGCACCCGAGGCGCCTGCCGTGGCTGTGGGAGTTCCCCACCGTCTCCATGGGGCTCGGCCCGCTCTCCGCCGTCTACCAGGCGCGATTCAACCGCTATCTGCACAACAGGGGGATCAAGGACACTTCCGGGTCGCGCGTGTGGGCCTTCCTGGGAGACGGGGAGGTGGACGAGCCCGAGTCGACGGCCGCGCTGGAACTCGCCGCCCGTGAGGGTCTCGACAACCTCACCTTCGTCGTCAACTGCAACCTGCAGCGGCTGGACGGCCCGGTACGGTCGAACTCCAAGATCGTGCAGGAGCTCGAGGCCCGGTTCCGCGGTGCGGGCTGGCACGTCGTCAAGACGCTGTGGGGCGAGGCCTGGGACCCCCTGCTGCTGCGGGACGCCGACGGCTCCCTCGTCCGCCGCCTGGGCGAGATACCCGACGCCCAGCTCCAGACGTACGCCGCGCGGGACGCCGGCTACATCCGCCGGCACTTCTTCACCGGGGACGCGCTGTCCCGCATGGCCGCGGACCTGAGCGACGCGCAGCTCACCGACCTGTTCGAGAACTCCCGGGGCGGGCACGAGCCCCTCAAGGTCCACGCCGCCTACCGGGCCGCCGTCGAGCACCGGGGCGGGCCCACCGTCGTCCTCGCGCAGACGGTGAAGGGACACACGCTGGGTGCGGAGTTCGAGTCCCGCAACGCCAACCACCAGATGAAGAAGCTGACGATGTCCCAGTTCCGTGCGCTGCGCGACGCGTTGGAGCTGCCCATCCCGGACAGCGCGCTGAGTGGGGACCAGGTGCCGTTCTGGCACCCCGGGGAGGACTCGGAGGAGGTCCGG
This sequence comes from Streptomyces sp. NPDC052016, assembly GCF_044548445.1. Lineage (NCBI taxonomy): Bacteria > Bacillati > Actinomycetota > Actinomycetes > Kitasatosporales > Streptomycetaceae > Streptomyces > Streptomyces sp. NPDC052016. Next base: position 212,363 of record NZ_JBIUBX010000005.1, on the reverse strand, counting down.
TACCTGCGTGACCGGCGTGCCGCCCTGTCCGGCGTCGTGCCGGTGCGCAGGGTGGTGGCCAAGCCGCTGAAGCAGCCGCCGTCCGGCCCCTTCGAGGCCCTCCGCAAGGGCTTCGGCAAGCAGGAGGTGGCCACCACCATGGCTCTGGTCCGCCTGGTGAGGGACCTGATGCGCGACGAGGAGACGGGGCGGCGCTGGGTGCCCATCGTCCCCGACGAGGCACGTACGTTCGGCATGGAGTCGCTGTTCCCGACGGCCGGGATCTACTCGCCGCTGGGTCAGAACTACGAGCCGGTCGACGCCGATCAGCTGCTGCACTACAAGGAGTCCCGGGACGGCCAGCTCATCGACGAAGGCATCACCGAGGCCGGGTCGCTGGCCGAGTTCACCGCCGCGGCGACGTCGTACGCCACGCACGGCGAACCCATGATCCCCTTCTACATCTTCTACGCCATGTTCGGGTTCCAGCGCACCGGCGACCAGTTCTGGGCCCTGGCCGACCAGTTGGGCCGCGGCTTCGTCGTCGGGGCGACGGCCGGCCGGACGACGATGACGGGCGAGGGACTGCAGCACGCCGACGGTCACTCCCACCTGCTGGCCTCCACCAATCCGGCCGCCGTGAGCTACGACCCGGCCTTCGCGTACGAGATCGCGGTGATCGTCAGGGAAGGGCTGCGGCGGATGTACGGCGACCAGCCCGAGGACGTCTTCTACTACCTGACGGTCTACAACGAGCCCAAGCGGCAGCCCGCCATGCCCACCGGGGCGTCGGTCGAGGAGGGCATCCTGCGGGGCATGTACCTGTTCCGGCGGGCCGAACCCCATGACGCGGGACCGCGGATGCAACTGCTGGCCTCCGGAACGGCCATCCACTGGGCGCTGCGGGCCCAGGAGCTCCTGCTGTCCCAGTGGGGAGTCCACGCCGACGTCTGGTCGGTGACGTCCTGGACGGAGCTGCGCCGCGACGCGCTGAACGCCGACAGCGCGCGGCTGCGGGGTGAGACGCGCGTCCCGTACGTGACGGAGGCGCTGTCGCAGACACGGGGACCCGTCCTGGCGGTCAGCGACTGGATGCGGCAGGTGCCGGACCAGATCAGCCAGTGGGTCGAGCGGGACTACTCGTCACTGGGGACGGACGGTTTCGGACTGTCGGACACCCGCGACGCGGTGCGCCGTTACTTCGGAGTCGACGCCGAGTCGATCGTGGTGGCCGCCCTGGACCAGTTGGCGCGGACCGGCGCGGTCGATCCGGACACCGTGGTCCGGGCGCGCGCCCGCTACGGCCGGTAGGAGCGGGCGTCTCGCCTGCGGCACGGCGCGCGGGCGGCGGAACCGCGCGGCGGTCCGTTCGTCGGCCCGAGCGGACCGCCTCCCCCCGTGCCGGCCGGCGGCCCGTACGGCGTTGACGGGTGCGGACGCGGGCGCCGGGCGTGGCCTGCGCCGCCCCCGCGCGGCGCGCGACCCGCCGTGCCCGCTTGTAGCATGGTCATCCGAGACTGGAGGATGTTTATGCGCGCCGGGGATGACGCAGACTCCCTCGATCAGGCGGCGCAGCAGTTCATGGCGGCGCGCCCGCGGCTCTTCGGCATCGCGTACCGCGTGCTCGGCAGTGCGGTGGAAGCCGAGGACATCGTCCAGGACGCGTGGCTGCGGTGGCAGAACACCGACCGTGCCGGCATCCGTGAGCCGGCGGCCTTCCTCGCCACGATCACCGCCCGTCTGGCGATCAACTTCGCCCAGTCCGCGCGCGTGCGGCGCGAGTCGTACGTGGGGCCCTGGCTTCCCGAGCCGGTCGACACGAGCGCGGACCCGCAGATGGGTGCGGAGCGGGCGGAGGCGCTCGATCTGGCGGTCCTCTTCCTCCTGGAGAAGCTGAACCCGGTGGAGCGGGCCGCCTACGTGCTGAGGGAAGCCTTCGACTACCCGTACCGGCAGATCGCCGACATGCTGGAGACGAGCGAGGCCAACGTGCGCCAGCTGGTGAGCCGCGCCCGCAAGCACCTCTCGGCGGACCGCAGGGAGCCGGTCAGCCGCGAGTCCCACCGGCGGCTGCTGGAGGTGTTCCTCGCCGCGGCGCAGACCGGCAGCCTCTCGGCGCTCGAGGAGGTCCTCACGGCGGACGTGGTCAGCTACGCGGACGGCGGAGGGATGCGCGGCGCGTCGAGGATCCCGGTCGTGGGGCGTACCCACGTGTCCAAGTACCTCGTCGCCTTCGCCCCTCGCTTCTGGCCCCAGGCGGACGTGCGCTGGGTGGAGGCGAACGGCAGGCCGGCCGTCCTGGTCTCGGCCGACGGGCAGGCGGTGGCTCTGCTGTCCGTCGATGTGTCGGTACGGGGCATCGAACGCATCATGTGGGTCATGAATCCGGCCAAGCTGGCTCCTTACGTGTCCTCCCTCGGCCGATGAGGCGAGCTCGTCCCCCGCGCGCCTGACCCGGCCGGTCACGGGCGGGCCCCGGGGCGAGCGCTCGGCACAAAGGACGCCGGCGACCGCCCGCCGGCCTCTCAGACGGACGTCGACGACGTGCTCCTGTCCGGCCCGGTCCAGCCCCTGACGAGGGTGTCACAGATTCCGGGACTGCCCGGTCGTAGTGGATGACAGACCCCCGCGATCGGAGAAGACCGTGGCTATCACCGAACAACGTCTTTCCACCATGGTGCTGGTGATCGGCACCGGCGGCGCCGGGCTGCGAGCGGCGATCGAACTGGCGGAGGCCGGTATCGACGTCCTCGCGGTCGGCAAGCGCCCCAAGGAGGACGCCCATACGGCACTCGCCGCGGGAGGAATCAACGCGGCGCTGGCCACCATGGATCCCGAGGACAGCTGGCAGCAGCACGCGGCCGACACTCTCAAGGAGAGTTACCTGCTCGCGGACCCGCGCACGGTCGAGATCGTCACCCAGGGCGCCGCCCGGGGCATCGACGACCTGGAGCGCTACGGCATGGCCTTCGCCCGGGAGGAGGACGGCCGCATCTCGCAGCGGTTCTTCGGCGCGCACAAGTTCCGGCGCACCGCCTTCGCCGGCGACTACACGGGGCTGGAGATCCAGCGCACGCTGGTCAGGCGCGCGGAACAGCTGGACATCCCGGTGCTCGACGGCGTCTACATCACCCGGCTCCTGGTGCACGACGGCGCCGTCTTCGGCGCGTACGGCTTCGACCTGACCGACGGAACGCGCTACCTGATCCACGCGGACGCCGTCATTCTCGCCGCGGGCGGCCACACCCGTATCTGGCGGCGCACGTCCTCCCGGCGCGACGAGAACACCGGTGACTCCTTCCGTCTGGCCGTGGAGGCCGGGGCGCGTCTGCGCGACCCCGAGCTGGTGCAGTTCCATCCCTCCGGGATCATCGAGCCGGAGAACGCGGCCGGCACCCTGGTCAGCGAGGCCGCCCGGGGTGAGGGCGGAATCCTGCGCAACGCGCTCGGGGAACGGTTCATGGCCCGCTACGACCCCGACCGCATGGAGCTGTCGACCCGCGACCGCGTGGCGCTGGCCTCCTACACGGAGATCAAGGAAGGGCGTGGGACGCCCAAGGGCGGCGTGTGGCTCGACGTCTCGCACCTACCGCGGCAGACGATCATGACGCGGCTGCCCCGCGTATACCAGACGCTCCTGGACCTGCAGATGCTGGACATCACCCGCGAACCGATCGAGATCGCGCCCACCGCGCACTACTCGATGGGCGGGGTGTGGGTGAGCCCGGAGGACCACAGCACCGACGTGCGCGGCCTGTACGCCATCGGGGAGGCCTCGAGCGGTCTGCACGGCGCCAACCGCCTCGGGGGGAACAGTCTGATCGAGCTGCTGGTGTTCGGCCGGATCACCGGCCGGGCGGCCGCCGCCTACTCGGAGTCGCTGACCGCGCATCCCCGGTCGGCGGCGGCGATCGCGGAGGCCCGCGCGGAGGTCGACGGCCTTCTCGCGGCCGACGGCCCGGAGAACGTCCGCGCCCTGCAGCGCGCCATCCGCAACACCATGACCGAGCACGCGGGCGTCGTACGCGACGAGGAGGGCCTGCGTGCCGGGCTGGCGGAACTCGCGGTGATCGAGAAGAGGATGGAGGACGTCGGCGTCCACCCGGACATCGCCGGCTACCAGGACCTCGCGCACGCCTTCGACCTCAGGTCCGCCGCCCTGGCGGCCCGGGCCACCCTCGAAGCGGCACTGGAGCGTCGCGAGACGCGTGGCTGTCACAACCGCAGCGACTTCCCCGACATGGATCCCGCGCTGCAGGTCAACCTCGTGTGGTCGCCGACGACGGGTGTCACCCGCGAAAGCATTCCGGCCGTCCCGGACGAGATCGCCTCTCTGATGGAAGAGGTCTCGACCGAAGGAAAGCTCGCCGAATGACATACCGGCGATGCGTCTCGTGTGCGCGCACCTGAATACGCGCGCGGAGAGCATTTCCTCGATGCGCGAAAAGCGTGTCACAAGCGCAGCCTTTGCTCTGTCTCTCTTGATGCGGACCGAATGTGAGCGGCGCCGCCGAACAGTTCATCACCAGGATGCGCGCCGCACCGTGAAAACCTCCGGAAGGAATCTGTCATGAAGGTCGTAGTGATCGGCGGAACCGGGCTCATCGGCTCCAAGCTGGTCGGCAAGCTCGGCGAGCACGGGCACGAGGCGGTCGCCGCCGCGCCCAACACCGGCGTCAACACCCTGACGGGCGAGGGGCTCGCCGAGGTCCTGGAGGGCGCGTCGGTGGTGGTCGACGTGTCCAACTCCCCGTCGTGGGAGGACGAGGCCGTCATGAACTTCTTCCGCACCTCCACGGCCAACCTCCTCGAGGCGGAGGCCGAGGCGGGCGTGACGCACCACGTCGCGCTGTCGGTGGTCGGCACCGACCGCCTCCAGGAGAGCGGGTACTTCCGCGCCAAGCAGGCCCAGGAAGAACTGATCAAGGCGTCCGGCATGCCCTACTCCATCGTCCACGCCACGCAGTTCTTCGAGTTCATGAAGGGGATCGCCGACATCGCGACCGAGGGCGACACCGTGCGTCTGGCCCCCGTCAAGATCCAGCCCATCCACTCCGACGACGTGGCCGCGGCCGTCGGCCGCACCGCGGTCGGCGCCCCGGTCAACGGCGTGGTGGAGATCGCGGGCCCCGACGTGTTCCAGCTCGACGAGATCATCCGCAAGGGGCTCGCGGACAAGAACGACCCCCGCACGGTCGTCACGGACCCGCACGCCCCGTACTCCGGTGCCCAGCTGCAGGAGACGACGCTCCTGCCGGGTCCGGACGCGGACATCGCCAAGACCAGGTTCGCCGACTGGCTGGCACAGCAGCCGTAGGACCTCACCGGGGCCCCTGCCGTCGGCAGGGGCCCCGCTGTGCTCCGGTCCGGGACACGGGCCGACCTGCATTCGACCGCATGACCTCGATGTGCCGGAATTCCCTCCCGTCCGGGACTCCGGCACGAAAGATCCGGCACGCCATGTACAACCGCCGCACCCTTTTTCCTGCGCCCTCCTGTGAAGGGCCGACCGGTGTCTACGTCATCGACCCGGCCCACAGCACCATCGGTTTCTCCGCCCGGCACGCCCTGGCCACCCATGTGCGCGGGAAATTCACCGCCTTCGAGGGAATTCTCAAACTCGACGGGTCCCGCCTCAGCCGGTCCGAGGCCCATTTCAGCGTCCAGACCGGCAGTGCCGACACGGGTCTCCCGGAACGCGACGCGCAGGTGACGGGCCCGGGCTTCCTCGACTCCGCGACGTTCCCCCTGATGAGCTTCCGCTCCTCCGGCATCCTCGATGCCGCTGACCACCGGTTCCGCCTGGCAGGACACCTGCGCGTCAAGGACGCCGAGCTGCCCCTCCGCATCGACCTCGCCTTCGGTGGGGCGAGCCGGGACGCCCTCGGGCGCGACCGCGTCGGTTTCGCGGGCGCGGCCACCCTGCGTCCCTCCGGCCGGGGACTCGGCCGGAGCGCGGCCCTGGCCGCCGGTGGGGCCCTGGTCAGCGACGAACTGGAGCTGATCCTCGACATCTGCGCCGTGCGGTGGAACCGGGCAGTCGCCGACTGAAGGACGCGGACTCGTTCCTCTCCTTTCCCCTCCGCGTGCTCTCTCTTTGCGTGCGTGTCACATCTTCACCAGGTATCCGGTCATAAGGGATGAAAGCAGGCAGAGAGCAAGAGCCCGCCGACCCAAGGAGTCAGTGATGACCAAACCCGTTCTCGAGACTGCGGCTCAGCAGTTCGCGGACGCGACGGCCCATCCGCCGTTCCTGTACGAGCTCGGTCCCGAAGGCGCCCGGAAGGTCCTGGACGACCTGCAGGCCGCACCGGTGGAGAAGCCGGACGTGGACGAGAAGTGGATCACGGTGCCCGCCGAGGTGGGCGATGTACGGGTGCGCATCGTCAAGCCCGTCGGCAGCCAGGGCGCCCTGCCGACCGTCCTCTACGTGCACGGCGGCGGCTGGGTCCTCGGCAACGCCGGCACGCATGACCGTCTGGTGCGCGAGCTGGCCGTCGGGGCGAATGCCGCCCTCGTGTTCGTGGAGTACGACCGTTCACCGGAGGCCAGGTACCCGGTCGCCATCGAGCAGGCCTACGCGACCGCCCGATGGATCACGGCGAACGGTTCCGAGGAAGGTCTGGACGCCTCCCGGCTGGCGGTGGCCGGCGACTCCGTCGGGGGCAACATGACCGCGGCGCTGGCCCTCATGGCCAAGCAGCGCGGTGACGTGACCTTCGTGCACCAGTCGCTGTACTACCCCGTCACGGACGCGGGCCAGGACACCGAGAGCTACCGGAAGTTCGCCGACGGGCCCTTCCTCACGGCGAAGGCCATGGCCTGGTTCTGGGACTGCTACACCACCGATGCCGCCCAGCGGGCGGAGATCACCGCCTCGCCGCTGCGGGCGAGCCTGGAGGAGCTGGAAGGCCTCCCGCCCGCGCTCGTCATCGTCGACGAGAACGACGTGCTGCGGGACGAGGGCGAGGCGTACGCCCGCAAGCTGACCCAGGCCGGCGTTCCCACCACGAGCATCCGCGTCAACGGCACCGTCCATGACTTCATGATGCTCAACCCCCTTCGGTCCACGCAGGCCACAACCGCCGCGGTCGAGCACGCCGTCGTCACCCTGCGCACCGCCCTTCACCGCTGACCGGAGTCTCCGCGACTCCCGTGCGGCGACTGAAGGGCCATCAGCAGACGAGGTCGTTCCCGACCCACGGCGCTCGTGCGCGCGGCTCTCATCGGCGCAGGACAGTCCCCGTTCCGTTCCCTGACCGTTCACAGGCCTCACAGCCGCGATGAGAGCCGCGGCGAGCGGATCCACACGGTCGTTCCCCCGCCAGACCGAGCAGGGGGAGCCCGACCGTTCACCCGGCCGAGCCCGATCCTCGGCCCTCCCACGTTCCTGGCACGTCCCGGACATGCCCTGACCGCGGTCTCCGCTGCCTTCCCGTCACGGGCGGCAGCGTCATGCCGCGATCGCCATGTCCCTGTGCCCGGACGCAGTTGCAACCCCTACATCGAAAGAACCTCAATGAACCGTCGTTCGCTTCACCGACGTACCCGCACCTCTCTCTCCCTCATGGCCGCCCTGACGGTCGGCGCCGCCCTCTTCGCGGCGTCGACCGGTCCGGCCAGCGCCGGCAAGGCCACTCCCCCACAGCACCGCAAGCCGACCGTCGTGCTCGTCCACGGCGCGTTCGCCGACTCCACCAGCTGGAACGGCGTCGTCAAGAAGCTGAAGCGGGCCGGTTATCCGGTGGTGGCTGCCGCCAACCCGCTGCGCGGGCTGAGCAGCGACGCCGCCTACGTCAAGAACCTCCTGGCCGGCATCGACGGCCCGGTGGTGCTCGCCGGGCACTCCTACGGCGGAGCGGTCATCACCAACGCCGCCCACGGCGCGGACAACGTCAAGGCGCTCGTGTACATCGCCGCCTTCATCCCGGAGAAGGGCGAGAGCGCGGTGGAACTGGCGGCCAAGTTCCCGGGCAGCTCCCTCGAGCAGGCCCTGCATCCTGTGCCGCTCGCTCTGCCGGACGGCTCCCAGGGGGTGGACCTCTACATCGAACAGGGCAAGTTCCACCAGCAGTTCGCGGCGGACGTCCCCCGGAACACCGCGGACCTCATGGCGGTCACCCAGCGTCCGGTGACCGGTGCGGCTCTGGAGGAGGGTTCCTCCGAGCCGGCGTGGAAGAGCGTTCCGTCCTGGGCGCTGGTGGCCACCGAGGACCTCAACATCCCACGGAAGACGCAGAACTTCATGGCGGAACGCGCCAAGGCGCGGACGGTGGAGGTCCGGGCTTCACACGCCGTGAGTGTGTCCCGCCCCGATGAGGTCGCCGACATCATCGAGAAGGCGGCGCGGACGGTCCGCTGACCGGCACACTGACCGGGCGGGGCGGTGAGGACACCGCCCCGCCCGTTGCCGTCTGTCGCCTGCCGGCGCCGGCACCGGCACCGGCACCGGCCTTCAGGATCGGCTGTGCGCCGGGGCGGGGAGACGCGCTCGCCCGGACTGTGTTCACGCACAAGGCCCGCCACGGGCCGTGCACGTGACATCGCGGCGCCGGGAGCGGTCACGCCGCCTTGGTGACGGTGTCCTTGTCCCGGGGAGTCTCGCGCCGGGTCAGCGCACGGCGTTCGCTCTCCGTCATGCCGCCCCAGATGCCGTCCGCCTGCCCCACCCGCACGGCCCACTCGAGGCACTGTTCCACGACGGGGCAACGGCCGCACACGGCCTTCGCCTCGTCGATCTGATGCAGCGTGGGCCCGGTGTTGCCTATGGGGAAGAACAGGTCGGGGTCTTCGTGCAGGCAGGCTGCCCGCTCGCGCCAGAATGACGCGTGGTCTCCTCGTTCAGCAGCCATGGGAGTGAACCTCCAGGGATCGTGGATGGTGCGGAAGCCCCGGGAATCGTTCGGCTCACGTCTCCGCGACGAGGTGTCGGGGCTGTTGTCTGAGACCGGAAAACGGGCGCATATGTGACACACACCCCTGGAAGAACGGCCGCCGTGTGGCGACTGTCACTGTCGGCAAGCCGCCGCGGCAGTCACGCACCAGCCGTCGCGTGGCCGGAGGCCGCGGAGAAGCGGGAACACGATCCGAGGAACGCGGCGATCTTGCTCGGGCTGAACACCCACATCACCTTGTAGATGCCTTCTTTGGAGGCGGCCATCGTCAGGAAGGCGGTCGGCCGGCCTTCTCGGTAGACCATCACGCCCGTACAGCCGTTGGCGTCGACCACCTTGGGCTCCGCCTCCCGCCAGAGCCGTCGATAGGTCGCCAGTCTGGCCACGCGTCCACGGCCCAGTACGGGTTTGCGAGCGCAGGCCCGGATGCCGTTGCCGTCGGACAGACTGACGACGTCGGGAGCGAGAAGGGCTTCCAGCGACGCCACGTCCCCCGACTGCGCCGCCGAGACGAAGGCGCTCAGCAGACGCCGGTGTTCCGCCGTGTCCACGCTCTCCCGCTGCTCGTCCAGCAGGTGCTTGCGCGCACGGCTCACGATCTTCCGCACGTTGACGAGGCTGAGCTGGAGGATCTCCGCGATCTCGGGATAGCCGTAGTCGAAGGCCTCGCGCAGTACGAAGGCGGCGCGCTCGGTGGGGGGCAGCTTCTCCAGCACCAGCAGCAGTGCCATTTCCAGGGCTTCCGCACGCTGTGCTCCCACCTCCGGGTCCGCACTCGTGTCGATGGGCTCGGGCAGCCAGGGTCCGATGTAGGTTTCCCGGCGCACGCGTGCCGACTGGGCGACGTTGATGGCCAGGCGGGTCGTCGTGCTCGAGAGGAAGGCGACCGGGCTGACCACCACGGAGCGGTCGGTCTTCTGCCAGCGCAGCCACACTTCCTGGACCACGTCCTCGGCCTCGACGGCGCTGCCGAGCACGCGGTAGGCGATGCCGAAGAGCCGTCTGCGGTGCCGCACGAAGACGGAGACGGCCTCGTCCAGATCGTTCGTCGTGGGGGACGCCTCTAGATGCATGATCCTGCGGTCTCCGTTCCTGCCGTGGCGGCTGCCTGGCAGCGCCACGCACAGGAACTGTGGTCACTGAACGTCACGGCTGCTCCCATCGCATCTGTTTCATGGACCGGAATCGGCCCGTTCCTGTGACAGGACCGGGGCAGGCGCTCGGGTCAGGGGGTGCTGTCGGCCACTGTCGGAGGAGCCGGCCTCAGGCAGACGCACCGTTTTTTCGCGGACACACGACCCGACGATTTTAGCAATTCACCCCGTGGAGCAAAAGGCTCACAAAGGGATCAAACAGCCCATAGTTGACCGATGAGTGCTCGGTACCGTCTCCAACGACGTCATTAAAGCATTGCCATGTTGTGAGTCAGTGCATGGCCCCTATCACCCCGCACGGCCCGGGTACGCCTCCCAACAGCGCGTTCGCGCAGCTGACAGGCAATCACGGCGTCGGGAAGAGGGACGGGAAGCGACGGGCAGGCCGGCGTCCGTTCCCCGCGTCGTGATGCTCGCGCGGTCGTGCCGGCATGCGCCGGGCGGCGGGAAGTGCGTCCTGCCGCGCGGGCGGACGGGCCGAGACGGGCCGTGCCGTCGTCGGCTGACAGAAATGACACTGTCTCACCCTGTGGCGTTTCCGGCCCGGCGTGCGAACGAGCCCTCGCAGGATCGCGGGCGCGGGTGAGGCGGGGCCGGGGCTCGGCCCGATGAGCCTCAACGCGGCTCCTTCCAGGGCCGGTTGCAGCGGGCGGAGCGGGCTGTCACAGCTTCCGTGGCTGGTCGGTCAGTGCGGGTGTTGGCCCGCGCGCCGTCGCACGGGCCCGCGCAGCGAGGAAGGGCCGGTGCTCCACTGCCCGTCCGCGCCCTCTCCCGTCGCCATGACCACCGGCCTGACGCGCAGAAAGACGCCCGATGCCATCAGAACCCGACAAGCACCCCGACCCTGCCGCCGCCAGTGTGTCCCTGGCAGCCGAGGCGGCCGTGCTGGAGTCCCGCCTGCGTCTGCTCCAGGAGGCGATCGACACGGTCGACGCACGCATCGAGGCGGTCTCCGACGCCCTGCGCCTGCTCCGCCACGCATCCGCCGTCTCCTCCCCGGCCCCGTTCGGTGAGGAAGCGTGCTGCCCGCCCGGCCGCGAGGATGCCGACGGCTCCAGGGACGACACCGGCGAAAAGGCAGCGCGGCGCTCCATGCCCTGACGCCCCACGGTTTCCAGGACCGTGCCGCCGTCCCGGGACGTCACGGGACGGCTGACCGTCTGTTCTCCCGACCGTGGCCTCCGCCGCGAACAGTGGCAGTGATCGATGCGATACGGCCCAGCACACACCGAACGGTCCGCGATGCCCCCCGACGGGCCGACCGTACCGCCGCCTCCGGGACGACCCGCCGGCGCCTCGGTGACCTGCGCTGTTTCGCGCGCCGTCTTCCGTCGGGCGCGGCTACCGGGAAAGTGTGAGGGCCCATCCGGTGTGCCTGCATTCACAAGGGCTCACTGCATATGATGTCGGGGAAATCCCGTTCCGGCGTTCAGGCCGAGTGGCCTCGCACATGAGCCGGGGCGCGGCACGAGGGGTTGAGGATGAGAGGAACACATGGTCTCCGGAGCCCGCACAGCGCACAGCATCGAGATCACCGCTGAGAGTCTTCAAGCAGACCTGGCCCGCCTGCAGCTGCAGAAGCAGGCGCTGGAGAGGGAACTGGCCGCGGTCGTGGCCCATCTCGGCTCCGTCCAGCGGGCCCTCAGTGCCCTCCAGACCGTGATGATCGACCCGGATGCCGCGGCCTCGACGGCCACGGCCGGTGCGGCGACCGCGCAGAGCGGACAGGCCGCGGCGCCCGCCGAACCCCGGGCCGGTGGCGACTTCGCCGCGCCGGCCGGCACCACGGCGCACGTGGCGCCGCGGCCCCGCAAGCCGCACGGCGAAAAGGAGGCGGCACCCGCCGCTGCCGCCGACGCCGACACGGACGGGCAGAAGCGGTACGGCAAGCTCACCGAGCAGATCATGGAGTACTTCGCCGGCGTCGGTGACGTCGACGTGCGGGCCCGTGACGTCGCCGCGGCTCTCGGCCGTGACACCGACAGCGGCAGCATCAACGGCGTGCGCAGCACCCTCGACCGCCTTGTCGGTACCTCCCGTATCCAGCGGACCGGCCGGGGCCTCTACCGCGCGGCGCGTTCCTAGCCGTACCCCGTACGGAAGGATCGTGGCAGCGCCGCCACGTGCCGCTCGTCGTCCGGCCGGCCGGGTTGTGGTCCCGGGTGCCACCCGTCGGGGGAACGGGTGGCACCCGGGAGCCGCACCTGCGGGCTCTAGTCGCAGGTGCCGCGTTCCGGGACACCCGCCACGGGGGTGTGCACACGGTGCCCGAAACACTGTGATCACTCTATCAAGACGTACCGGCTTCCGTAACACTGTCATGGTGAGCATCACACTGTTTGATCGAGCCGCACGGCCGGTGGGTCGCAGGCATGGGCCGGACGTGAGGTGAGCGAGACCGGCGCGCGACTTCCTCACCCGCATCCGTGCCCACGCCTCCTCACGCACCTCCGTGCTCATGCCGCCGTGCGGTCACTGGCCTCCCGTCCACCGGACTCCTGCTGCGCACCGCCCGCGACGAACGCGTCGCGCGGATGCTGAACGGAGGCGAGGGAGACCAGGTCCCGGCCGAACAGGGCGGCGGTCAGCCAGACGGCCAGCACGCGGATCTTGCGTTCCCAGGTCGGTACGGCGAGGACGTGGTAGCCCCGGTGCATCAGCCAGGCGGGCAGTCCCTTGATGACGAGGCGCTTGTACTGGAAGATGCCCCGCCCCAGTCCCAGCGTCGCCACCACCCCGAGACTGCTGTGCCGGTAGTCGCGCACCCTCCCCCCGTGCAGGTCGGCCGCGATGTTCTTCGCGAGGCGCTTGCCCTGCCGCACGGCGTGCTGGGCGTTCGGCACCGTGCGCGCCCCGGGCACCGGGGAAGCCAGGTCCGGTACGGCCGCGTCGTCGCCGGCCGCCCACACGTCCGGCACGGGCTCGTCCGCGGTGCCCACGCGGAGATCGGGGCGGACCACGAGCAGGCCCCGCTCGTCGACCGGCAGGTCGGTGTGATTGTGCACGACCGGGTTCGAGGCGTTGCCCGCGGTCCAGACGATCAGTGCCGAGTCGAACTCCTCTCCGTCCGACAACACGACGTGGCCGTCCTCGGCGGAGACGAGCTGTGTGTTCAGGTGGACGCGCGCGCCACGGCGTTCCAGCGAACGCACCACCCACGCACCGGGCTCGTCCCCCACCTCCGGCAGGATGCGTCCGCGGGCCTCGACCAGGTGGAAGGACAGGTCGTCCATGCTCAGCTCCCGATAGGACTTGAGCAACGCCGTCGCCAGCGACAGCAGTTCACCGAATCCCTCCACGCCGGAGAACCCGCCGCCCACGAACGTGACGGTGAGCAGCCTTCGCCGTTCGGCGCCGGGCGGCAGGGACGCCGCCTGGTCGAACGCGGTCATCAGCCGGTCGCGGATGGCGACCGCCTCCTCCACGTGCTTCAGGCCGATCGCCTCCTGCGCCAGCCCCGGTATCGGGAAGGTGCGCGTCACCGCGCCGGCGGTGACCACGAGGGTGTCGTAGGAGAGTTCGTAGTCGGCACCGCTCGCCGGGCGGACGGTGACCGAACGGTCCGCGTGGCGGATCTCGACCGCGCTCCCCGCGATCAACCGGGTCCTGCGCAGGTGCCGGCGCAACGACACCGCCGCGTGTCGTGCCTCGACCGATCCGGCCGTCACCTCCGGCAGGAAGGGCTGGTAGGTCATGTAGGGACGCGGGTCGACGACCGTGATGCGCGCCTCGTCCTCACACAGCGTCTTCTCGAGGCCCCACGCGGTGTAGAAGCCCGCGTAGCCGCCGCCGACGATCAGAATCTCACGCATGGTTCCCTCTGTCTCTCGTCCTGCACCACATAGACAGGAGGGGGCGCGACGATGTGACAGGGCCGTCGACGGCGACGGTTGGTCCGCGTCGTCCACGGGGCCCTCAGGCATCGGGCGTTGCCGCGCCGGTGTGACGGCGCGTCCCGCTCGGTCGGTCCGGCGCGGGGACAGGGCCCGCCCCGACGCGGATGGTGGGCGGGCCCTGTCCGCCGGGTCGATTGTCGGTGCCGCGGGCGGACGGGGCCACGAGTGTGCGGAGGCGGACTCGGTGAAGCGCGCACACCCCGTGCGCGTGGATCACACGGGGCGCTACGGCAGCACCGAGTCGACGTATCCGCCGTCGACCCGCAGGGCGCCGCCGGTCGTGGCGGAGGCCAGTGGGGAGCTGAGATAGGCCACCAGGTGGGCGATCTCGTCCGGTTCGATGAGCCGGCGCAGCAGGGACTGGGGGCGGTGCTCCCGCATGAACGCGCGCTGGGCCTCGTCCCAGGGCAGACCGTCGCCGACGAGCTGCCGCACGAACTCCTCCACGCCTTCGGTGTGCGTGGGTCCGGCGATGACGGAGTTGACGGTGACTCCGCTGCCGGCGGCCTCCTTGGCGAAGCCGCGGCTGACCGCGAGCAGCGCGGTCTTCGTCATGCCGTAGTGGATCATCTCGGCCGGGATGACGACGGCGGAGTCGCTCGCGATGTACAGGACGCGTCCCCAGCCCCGTTCCACCATCCGGGGCAGGTACGCGCGCGTGAGCCGTACCCCCGCCAGGACGTTGATCTCGAAGTAGCGCCGCCACTCGTCGTCGGTGATCTCCAGCGCGGGCCGGGGTCCGAAGATCCCGAGGTTGTTCACCAGGATGTCGGCGTCGGGCAGGGCGTCCACCGCGCGGGCCGCGCCCTCCTCGGTGGCGACATCGGCGGCGACCGCCACGAACCGGCCGCCCGGCACCCGGTCCCGCAGCTCCTCGACGCTCTTGTCGAGGCGCCCGGCGTCGCGCCCGTTGACGCCCACCGTCGCTCCCGCGCGGGCCAGGCCGGCGGCGATGGCGGCGCCGATGCCCTGGGAGGAGGCGGTCACGAGTGCGGTACGTCCTTCGAGGTCCAGCTTCATCGGTTCGCTCCCCGGCGGTGCGTGCGGTGCGTGCGGTCGCGCTGGTCGTGCACCCAAGTGCCCGTATCCGCGCGCGTGACGCATGCCGCGGGTGGGAAGGCGCTCCCCAGCGTCCGATGTGCACCGACCCCGCTTGATCACCCACCCGCCGCGACGACGATACTGGCAGTCCCACGTCGTCCCCCGCCCTCCCGAATGGACTCATGCTCACCTCCCCGCCCGTCCCGCCCACGACTCCCTCCACGGTGTGGCTGGCCCGTGGCCGTCACACCGGGCCCGCCGCGCCGGACGTACTGCGCAAGAACCTCCGGTCACTCAAGGACGACGGGACGATCCTGGACTTCCTGGAGGTCCCCGACGACGGCGCCGGCGACGGGGAACTGACCTTCGAAGCCCGGTGGCTGCTGCCCGACGACGTGACGGTGCGCGCCCGGCTGACCCTCGCGGAGTGGTCGGGCCGCGGGCAGGACTGGACGCTGGTCGCGGAGGCGGAGCGGCCGTGGGACCTGCGGGGCCCGTCGCCCGCCGCGATGTTCTGGCCCTGGGAGGCGGACACGCCGTGGGGCCACGAGACGGTCACCGGGCAGCGGTACCTGGACATCAACCCGCTCCCGGCGGACGACAAGGACCTGCGGCGCACCCTGCGCAACGCCTTGCGGGACACCTGGACGATCCACGTCGTGGTGCACGAGGCGATGACTCCGGACGAGCGGGGCCGCCGGTCACTGGTTCCCCTGCTGCCCACCGGTCTGCACCACAGGGTGGTGGAGCACCGTGCGGCGCCCCACCAGCTGCGCACGGTCAACTGGGCGCTGCGGGACCTCGACGTGGAGCTGCCGCGCGGTGGCGCCGTGGTGCTGCCCGGCACGCCCGTCCCAGAGGCGTACGAGGCGGGCGGATTCTCGGTGCGCAGCGTGTTCCTGGACGGCACCCACCCGACCGAGCTGCTGGACGCGGTGACCCGGTTCGCCGTCCTGCCCAAGCCGCTGCCGGAGGGCGGTGAGGCCGCGCTCACCGCGCTGCGGGAGCAGTGGCAGCTGCTGACCCTGGAGGAGGAGCTGGCCCGCGAGCGCCAACTGGTGGCGATGTACGCGGAGGCGCTGGAGGCGATGACGCAGTCCCGGGACCTGTACCGGCAGGCCGCCGAGCAGGCCCACGAGGCGCTGGCCGCCTTCCGGGAGGCGGCCGAGGCCGGCGAACGCCCGCAGCCGCAGCCCAAGCCGGCCGGCTCTCCCTTCCAGCAGCTGGGCCGGACCCTGGGACGGCTCAGGGAGACCGCCAAGGTCCTGCGGCCGGCGCTGCCGACGGGCGACGGCTCCCGCGAGCGGGGCAGCCGGGATCAGCAGGCCACCCGGGTTCCGGACAGCCGGGTTCCGGACAGCCGCGAGCAGGACAGCCCCGAGCAGGACGGTCGGCAGCAGGACGGCACGGACCAGGGCCCGGGGACGGCGACCGGCCACTGACCCGGGGCCGCCGTCCGTGTGCCGGCCGACCCGCGTGCGTCAGCAGAACAACGGCAGCCGCCCGGCGTCCGCGCCCAGCGCACGCCGTTCCTCCCGGGTGAGCGGCGCTCGCCCGGTGGCCGCCCGCGCGTAGTGCTCGTCGCTCCAGTCCACCGGCACCGGACGGCCGAGCAGGCCGTCCAGCGTCTCCCGTACGGCGGCCAGGCCGACGGCCGCGGGGCCGGGCGCGCCGGGCAGCTCGCGGACGAGGTCGAGGTGGTGGACGGCGGCCTCGACGGCGAGGGTGGTGATCAGGTCGCCCGCCGTGAGGACGTGGCCCTGGGTGGAGACCGGCCGTGCCGGGTCCGCCGCTGCCGCCGCCGTGACGGTCGCCGCCGCGGTCTCCAGGTACAGGCCGCGCAACTGGCGGAAGTCGAGGAACATGCTCGCGCTCACCCGGGTCCAGCGCCGCCCGTTCGCCGCGCCGACCGGGTCGGGCGCCCAGTCCCGCCAGTAGGTGACGGCGTCGCGGTCGGGCGGGGCCGAGGCGGGCGTGTGCAGGGCCACCAGTGCGCGCTGGGCGTCCGCCAGGCAGTGGAACAGCAGGTCGCGCACCGCCCATCCGGTGCAGCCGGTGGGCAGCCAGGACTCCTCCTCGTCCAGGGACGCGGCGACCGCGGCGAGGGTGCCGTAGGTCTCGCGCAGCACGAACACCTGGTGTGCCTCGGCCACTCGGGGGGGGGTGGTGCCGGACGTGTGGGGATCGGTCATGCCGGCAGCTTAGGGAAGGTCCCGGACGGGCCGTCGCGGGTTTCCCGTGGCCGCCGTCCCGGGTTCCTCCAGGCCATCCGGGAGTCGTCCGGGCCGCCGTCGCAGGTTCCTCCGCACCCTCCGCAGGTTCCCCGGGCCGCCGTCGCAGGTTCCTCCGCACCATCAGGGGTTCCCCGGGCCGCCGTCCCGGGTTCCTCCGCACCATCAGGGGTTCCCCGGGCCGCCGTCCCGGGTTCCTCCGCACCATCAGGGGTTCCCCGGGCCGCCGTCCCGGGTTCCTCCGGTCCGGTCGCCCAGCGCCGTCCCGTCGTCGGGTTCCGTGCCGGTACGTGTGGTGCGACGCGGACTGGATACGCGGTCCGGACGGCACCACGGATCTTCCGGAAGGGATCCACGACATGGGTAGCGAGCACGGTCCCGCGGGCGGTACCGCCGTACCGCCTCCCCACCGCTCCGACACGACACTGCGCGTCAACGGCGAGCCGCACACCCTCACCGTGGACCACCGGCGGGTCCTGCTGGACGTCCTGCGGGAGGACCTCGACCTCACCGGCGCCAAGAAGGGCTGCGACCACGGGCAGTGCGGTGCGTGCACGGTCCTCGTCGACGGCCGGCGCGTGAACAGCTGCCTGCTGTTCGCGGTCGGGCGCACTTCGCGGAGGTCGCCGTAAACACGGTGACCGGTGAGGTGCGGGTGCGGCGCCTGCTGGGCGTGTACGCGGCGGGGCGCATCCTCAACGCCCGCACCGCCCGCTCGCAGTTCGTCGGCGGCATGACCATGGGCCTGGGCATGGCCCTGACCGAGGGCAGCACCATGGACGCCGCCTTCGGCGACTTCTCCGAGTCCGACCTGGCGTCCTACCACGTGCCCGCGCACGCGGACGTGCCGGACGTCGAGGCGCACTGGGTCGAGGAGGACGACCCGCACCTCAACCCGTTGGGCGGCAAGGGGATCGGCGAGATCGGCATCGTCGGCACGGCCGCAGCCATCGGCAACGCCGTCCACCACGCCACCGGCGTGCGCCTGCGCGAACTGCCCCTGACGCCCGACCGGGTGCTGTCGGGACTGCTGGAGCGCGGTCGGCCATCCGTGTGAGACCGGTGCGATATTCATGCCGCGGAGGGGGAATCCGGGAATCGGAAACGGGGAATTCGATGACCGGGGGAACCACCGGACGCCGCGCGACGACCCGCGCACAGGGAGGGCCCGTGGATGCGACCACCACGCTCATCACCGTCGCGGTGGTGCTGGCGGCTGCGCTGTTCGCCGTGGCCGCCGCCGTGCTGGTACGGCTGGTCCGGGCCCGGCGGGGCCTCAGGCGGGCAGGTCTGCCGACCGGCCCGCGCTGGGTCTTCTGGGGGGCGGTCGCGTACTTCGTCCTCCCTGCCGACGTGCTGCCCGATCCCGTCTACCTCGATGACATCGGTGTCCTGCTGCTCGCCCTGCGCTCCCTGCGACGCGCCCCCGATCGCGCCGGGGTGGCCAACTAGCCGCCCGATAAAGAGTTTTCGTCCTTCTCGAGGCACATCATCCCTGCTCAGCTCCCTGCGCCGCGTCCGAAACCCGGGTTGATCACGGAGAGTGAGGAAACCAACCACCCGTTCGATTCGTATAAGTGACTGACGGTCCGCCTGACGGACCGGAAGTTCGCACCAAGCAGCGGGCCCGAGTGACGTCGCACAGCGGCACCGCTTGATCGAGGCAGTACCGACGAGGGAGAGACGATGCAACCGTTCGCGCTCAACTACGCACGCCCGGCGGCGGAGTTGGAGTTCGCCACTCCGTACGCCTACGACCCAGGACTGCAGTTGAACGTACTCCTCGACGGCCGGGTAGCCGCTCGTGACCACGCGCTGCTGAGAGAACTCGGGACGACGACCTCGACGGCGGGTTCCAAGACTCACTTCGACGACTGAGCACGGGCCGACGCGATGACCGTGCTGATCCTGACCACTCAGGAGGACGTCACGGCGGACATGGTGGTGGTCCACCTGAACGCCTCGGGCGTCCCCGTCGTGCGGCTCGACCCCGCCGACCTGACCCACACCGTCGCGCTCTCCGCGGAGTACGTGCACGGTGCCTTCCGGGGTCACCTGTCGTCCGCCGGGCGACTGGTGAGCCTGGACTCACTGCGGTCCGTCTGGGTCCGCCGGCCCGGTACGGCCGCGGCCCGGGCGCCGGAACCGTCCGCGTGGCTCACGGAGGAGGCCTCGCAGGCGCTGTACGGGATGCTCCGCGGCAGCGGGGCGCGCTGGATGAACCATCCGGACGCGGCCCGGCGGGCCCGGCACAAGCCCTGGCAGCTGCGGCTCGCCCAGCGCAGCGGACTGCCCGTGCCGGCCACGCTGATCACGACGTTCCCGCAGGCGGCGCGGGACTTCGCCGAGCGCTACCCCGACCTGGTGGTCAAGCCGGTGTCCGGGGCGCATCCGCAGGATCCGCCCCGGGCCGTGCCCACCACCCGGGTCCCGCCCGGCGTCGACTTCGCCGCCGTCGCCTACGGTCCGACCCTGCTGCAACGGCGGGTCGCCAAGCGCGCGGACATACGGCTGACCGCGGTGGGCGACCGGCTGCTGGCCGCCCGCAAGGCGACGGCCCCCGACGGCGACCCCGACGTGGTGGACGTGCGTTTCGCGCCCTCCGACGCACCGTGGTGCCCGGCCGAGGTCCCGCCACGCCTCGCCGACGCCGTGCGGACGTATCTACGGGACGCCGAACTGGCCTACGGCGCTTTCGACTTCGCCGAGGACGCCGACGGGACGTGGTGGTTCCTGGAGTGCAACCAGTCGGGACAGTTCGGCTTCGTCGAGGTGGAAACCGGCCAGCCGATCGCCCGCGCCATCGCGGAGTGGCTGACCGGTCCCGGCCCTCAGCGGCATCCCCGGCAGGCGGACCACTGCGGTTCGGCGGTCACCTGAGCCGGGCCGGGGAGCGCGTTCAGACCGCCAGGTACAGTCCGCTCTCCCCGTCCCTCTCACCGTCCTTGTCCTGCTTCGGCACCCGGGCCGCCGGGGGTCGCCGTACCGCGGAGTCGAGCAGGGCGTCCGCGGCCGCGACCGCCTCACGGACGTCGGAGGTGCCCATGAGGACACACAGTGTGTAGGTGACGTCCTCCAACTCGCGGGCGGTCTGCGGACTCTCCCTCTCCGCCTGAGCGATCTTCAGCGACGCGTAGCGGGTCAGCAGCGTTCTGACGGCCTTCGGGTCCGGAACGATCACGAGCGCCCCTCTCTCCAGATGTGGTGCGCAGCGTGTGCCCGGAACCGGGCGATTCATGCCCACGTGAGGCCCGTGTCACTCTCCAGGGGCACGATTTTCGCCACTTGGCCGTCAGCCGGCGTCAGGCGACCTGCCCGCTGTGCAGGGCCGTGTACGCCCCGCCGCGGCGCAGGAGTTCCTCGTGCGAGCCGGTCTCCAGGATCCGGCCGTCCCCCATCACGACGATGCGGTCGGCGCCGCGCACGGTGGACAGGCGGTGCGCCACCACGAAGGTGGTACGGCCGCGCAGCAACCGGGCGAGGGCCTGCTGGACGAGCGCCTCGGAGCGGGTGTCGAGGGCGGACGTGGCCTCGTCCAGGATCAGCACCCTGGGGTCCCTGATCAGGGCGCGGGCGATCGCCAGCCGCTGCTTCTGGCCGCCCGACAGCCGTGCCCCGCGCTCGCCGACCAGCGTGTCCAGGCCCTCGGGCAACCGCTCCACGAACTCCAGGGCGTTGGCGTCCCGCAGGGCCGCGCGGACCGTCTCCTCGTCGGCCTCGTCCTCCATGCCGTAGGCGACGTTCTCGCGGATCGTGCCGTCGAAGAGGATCGACTCCTGGGGCACCACGGACACGAACCGCCGGTAGGTGCGCAGATCCAGCGAGTTCATGTCGGTGCCGTCGAGCAGCAGCCGTCCCGAGGTCGGCCGGATGAAGCCGATGACGAGGTTGAGGACGGTGGACTTGCCCGCGCCGGAAGCGCCCACCAGGGCGACGGTCTCGCCCGGTGCGACGGACAGCGTGAAGTCGCGCACCGCCGGCCGGCCGCTGTCGTACGCGTGCCCGACCCCTTCGAAGGTGACAGCGCCGCGCAGCGCGGTGAGTTCGGCCTTGCCCTCGTTGTCCTCCAGCTCGGGCGCCTGGAGCACCTCGCCGACCGAGCGGACCGACTCCAGGCCCTTGGTGATGACCGGGGCGAGGCCGGCGAGCGTGGTGGTGGAGTTGGTGAGGGTGGTCAGGAAGGCGCTGAGCATGACGACGTCACCCGGGGTGACGCCCCACACCTCGTAGTAGGAGATCAGCGCGGCGCCGGTCAGGACGAGCACCCCGACGACGTTGAGGACGACCCAGGCGATCGAACCGAAGCGGCCGTTGACGAGGTCCAGGCGCATCCCGGAGGTCAGCAGCCGGTGCAGGGTGCCGTCCATGCGGCGCAGCGCCTTGCGCTCCAGGCCGTGCGCACGGGTGACCGGAATCAGCCGGGTCATCTCCGTCACGCGTGAGGAGAGGGTCTCGACCTCGTGGCGGAAGTGCTCGTTGTGGGTGCGCAGCCGGGACCTGAGGCGGGCCACGACGAACGCGGCGGCGGGCACGACGACCAGGAAGACGGGCACGAACTCCGGTGTGCGCAGGGCGATGATGATCAGGCCGCCGGTGAGGACGGTCAGCGCGCCGAGCCCGTTCTCCGCGGTCTGCTGCACCATCTGCTCCACGGCCTCGACGTCCCGCACCACCTTGGCCTGCAGGACTCCGGCGCTGACCCGGGAGTGGTAGCCGATGGACAGTTGCTGCATGCGGGTGCACAGCGCCGAGCGCAGGGTGGTGCCCATGCGGCGGACGCTGCCGTACAGGAGGCGGACGTAGAGCAGGTGCAGCGGGTAGTTGACGACCAGGATGAACAGGATGACGCCGGTGCTCGTCCACAGCCGGCCGATGGGCTGGTGCTGGACGACGGTGTCGATGAGGGACGCGGTGATCAGCGGCAGCAGCCAGACGGGGCTGTGCTTGACGGTGAAGACGACGACCGCGCCGGCCAGTCGGTACCGGTCGGCGCGGAACAGGTAGGCGAGTGTGCGGATCGGGTGTTCGTCCCGGTAGCGATGGTCGAGCGGTCTGTCGAGCGACGACGCCATCGGCGGTGTTCCTCCCCAGGTGCCGGATGAAGGTCTTCCGGGCTGTCGCGGGCACACAGGAAGTCCGGTGCGCCGGAAGGTGGTTGCGGCGCACCGGACTCACTCGCTCAAGCCTGGCCCGGACCGTCGTCGGAGGTCCAACGCAAGAAAGCGAACGCATTCAGCAGTGGGGGCGCTGAATCGGGGCGGGTGTCAGGAGCGGGACTTCAGGTACTCCTCCACTCCCGGCGCGCGGTGCGCGTCCTCGACGCCGACCAGCCCGCCGGTCGCCTTCGCGTCGGGCTTGAGCACGTACGTCGACAGGGCGGCGGGCCGGGAGACGTCCGAGAAGTCCTGGGGGGTGCCGAGGCCGGTGTCGGCGTTCTTCTGCGAGCGGTGCGTCTTGACCAGGTCCTCGCGGGCGAGGCTGCCGGCCTGGCAGGCCTTCTCCAGGTCGGCGCCCAGCAGATGGGCCGCGTTGTAGCCCGACAGGACGCCGGAGTCGACCTGCGAGCCGGGGTACTTCTTCTCGTAGGCGGTGACCATGTGCTGCACGCCGGGGATGTCGGAGCTGACGGCCGGCGCGGCGCTGACCACGTGCAGCATGGCCGTCAGGGCCGGCGCGGCGGGGGTCTTCATGAGCTGCGGGGCGAATCCGGGGGCGCTGCTGACGACGGGGACGCGCAGGCCGCGGGAGGCGGCGACGCCGACCAGGGAGGCCGTCTGCGCGGGTCCGGCGCTGATCAGGACCGCCTTGACGCCCGCCTTGCGCAAGGCCGTGACCTGCGCGGACAGGTCCGTGTCGGTCGCCTTGATCTTCTGGGCGACGACCTTCAGTCCGGCCTTCTCGGCGGCCCAGGTGGAGCCTTCGAGCGCGTTGGCGCCGTAGTCGCCCTCGAAGTAGACGTGACCGATGGTGTCGCCCCCGGTGAGGCCCTTGGTGCGGGTCAGGAAGTCCACCGCGGCGATCATGTCGACGTCGTAGGTGGTGCCGAGCACCTGGATGGGGTCCTTGCCCAGCAGGGAGGCCGCCCAGGCCTGCGGGAAGGTGAGCAGTTCGTCGCGTTCGATGTCGTCGAGGAGGGCCGCGACGACGGGCGATCCGATGACCTGGGGCAGGGCGACGACGTCCGGGGCGATGTCGGCGTAGGCGGTGACGGCCTTCTGCACGTCGTAGCCGTGGTCCTTGACGACGATCTCGACCTTGCGGCCGCAGATGCCGCCGTCCGCGTTGGTCTCGTCCGCCCACATCTGCTGCGCCTGCACGATGCTCTTGCCGAGCGTGGCGTAGGGGCCGGTGAGATCGGTGAGGGCACCGAGCCGGATGGTCTTAGCGCTCACGCCCGGCCCGGACTTGACGCCGTCGGCGGCGTCGGAGGTGCTGCCGCCGTCGGCCTTGGAGCTGCAGCCGGTGGCGGCGATCAGCAGCGCGGAGAGGGCCGCGGCGAGGGCGGTGCCGGAGGTGCGGTGCCTGCGGTGCTCGATGTTCACGGGGTGGGCTCCTTGGCTCGTGCGGGTGAGGCGGGTGAGGCGGGCGGCCGGGGCGCGGGTGCGCCGTCCGGGGGCGGGGCGGGGCGCAGTCGGGCGCGGACGCGGCGGGTCAGGCCGTGCAGTCCGTCGGGCGCGTACAGCAAGACGAGGACGATGGCCGCGCCGTAGAGGTAGCGGGCCGCCTCGGTCGGGCCGACCGCGCCCTCGCCCCCCGCTCCGGGGGCGGTGACCAGGGGCAGTTGGTCGGCGTAGCGGGTCATCAGCAGGGGCAGCGCGGTGACGAAGACGGCGCCCGCGGTGGCGCCGGCGACGGAGCCGAGCCCGCCGATGACGATCATGGCGAGGTAGTCCACGGAGAGGGCCAGGCCGAAGTAGTCCGGCACGACCCTGCGGAAGGAGAGGGCGAGCAGAACGCCGGCCAGTCCGGCGTACATCGAGGAGACCACGAAGGCCGCCGAGCGGTGGCGGGCGACGTTCACGCCCAGCACGGCCGCCGCGGTCTCGCTGTCGCGCACGGCGGCCAGGGCGCGTCCGGGGCGACCGCGCAGCAGGCCGCGCGCGGTGAACCAGGTGAACGCGAACAGCGCGAGGCCGAGGTACCACAGCCGTTCCTCCGCGCCGAACGGCACGCCGAGGACGACGAGTTCGGGGTCGTCGGCGGTGAACCCGAACCCGCCCAGGGTGAGCGGCGGGACGGAGCGGCCGTTGAAGCCGCCGGTGACCGAGTCGGCCGTCAGCAGCACATGGTGGCCGAGGAAGACCAGCGCGAGGGTGGCGACGCCCAGGTAGATGCCGCGCACCCGTCCGGCGACGGGGCTGAACAGGCCGCCCGCGGCGCCGGCCAGCAGCACGGCCAGGACGGCGGCGAGGGCCGGGGGCAGCGCCGGTCCGGGCTCGCCGGCCAGCCACGTGTAGCCGTAGGCGCCCACGGCGAGGAAGAAGGCGTGGCCGAGGGAGAGTTGGCCCGCGGTGCCGGAGAGCAGGCCGAGGCCGACGGCGCCGATCGCGGCGGCCATCGAGAACAGGCCGATGCGCAGCCAGAAGGCGTCCAGGTAGAAGGGCAGGGCGCACAGGACGAGCGCGGGCAGCAGGAGGCGGACCGTCCTCCGGATCGGTTCAGACACGGACCGCTCCCTTCCCGCCGAACAGTCCGGTGGGCCGCACCAGCAGGACGACGACCATCACGGCGTACGGCGCGACGTCGCCGAATCCCTCGCCGAGGACGTGGAGTTCGGACTGGTAGCCCGCGGCGAGCGCCTCGGTCAGGCCGATGATCAGGCTGCCCGCGAGGGCGCCGGGCGGGGACGCCATGCCGCCGAGGATCGCCGCCGGGAACGCCTTGAGGGCGATCTGGCCGGTGGTGCGTTCCAGGCCGGGCGCCGGGAACGCGGCGAGGAACACGGCGGCGAGGGCGGCCAGGGCGCCGGCCAGGCACCAGGCCAGCATGCGCACGCGGCTGAGCCGTACGCCCATGAGGGCGGCCGCCTCCACGTCCTCGGCCGCGGCCCGCAGGGACAGCCCCCACGGCGTGAACCGGAACGCGGCGAAGACCGCGCCGATGACGACGGCGGAGACCACGATGGCGGCGAGCCGGCTGTCGGCGACGGTCACCGGACCGAGGGCGGTCACCGAGTCGCCCCAGGGGTCGCCCAGGGTGAGCAGGTCGCCGCCGATGCGCCGGGCCAGGTCGGTCAGCAGCACGATGTCCACGCCGATGGTGACGATCGTCTGCACGTGGGCGGCCTTCGGGTCGGGGTCGCCGCGTTGGAGAAGCAGCCGGTCCAGGGCTCCGGCGACGGCCGCGGTCGCCAGGACGGCCACCGCGAGGGCGCCGGCGAACCCAAGGTCGTCGTGGAGGACGGCGACGAGGTAGCCGCCGAACAGGAGCAGCGAGCCGTGGGCGAAGCTCAGGACGCCCGACGCCTTGAAGATGACGACGAAGCCGAGGGCGACGAGGGCGTAGACGGCGCCCAGGGCGAGGCCGTTGAGGAGGGTGTCGAGGAAGGTCGTCATCGGGCGTCCTCCTCGGCGGCCGCGGTGCTCGTGGCGCCCTCGGTGTTCTCTTCGGCGGCGGCCGTGCTCGTGGCGCCCTCGGTGCTCTCTTCGGCGGCGGCCGTGCTCGCGGCGCCTTCGGTGTCCTCCTCGGGTGCTCCGCTGCCGAGGTAGGCGCGCAGGACCTCCGGGTGGCGGCGGATCTCCTCGGGGGTGCCGTGGGCGAGGAGGCGGCCGAAGTCGAGGACGGTGACCTCGTCGGCGAGACGCATGACCAGTCCCATGTCGTGCTCCACGAGCAGGACGGAGAGGCCCAGCCGCTCGCGGACGGTCCGCACGACCTCCGCCGTGCGGGCGCGTTCGGCGCCGTTCATGCCGGCCACGGGCTCGTCGAGCAGGAGGACGCGCGGTTCCAGGCAGAGGGCGCGGGCCAGCTCGACCCGCTTGCGGTCGCCGTACGACAGCAGGGCCACGGGGGTGTCGAAGTGGTCGGCGAGGCCGGTGAGTTCGGCGATCTCGCGGACCTTCTCGAGGTGCTCGCGCTGTTCGCGTACGGCGCTCGGCAGGCGCAGGGCGCTCGCGGCGAAGCCGGCGCGGGAGAGGGCGTGCCGGCCGAGCATCAGGTTGTCGGCGACCGTGCCCTCGGTGGTGACGATGTTCTGGAAGGTGCGGGCGACCCCCTGTGCGGCGATCCGGTGCGGGGCGAGCCCCGTGAGTTCGGTGTCGCCGAGCAGGACCTGCCCCGCGGCTGGGCGGTACAGGCCGGACAGGACGTTGAAGCAGGTGGACTTGCCGGCGCCGTTGGGCCCGATGAGGGCGTGCACGGAACCCGGCGCGACGGTGAACGAGACACCGTCGAGGGCGGTGAGGCCCGCGAAGCGCACGGTGACGTCACGGACCCGCAGCGCGGGGGGCGGTGCCGGGCGGCGGTCGGTGAGCGAGCCGCCGGAGCGGCCCGGCGTCCGGCCGGTGGGGCGGAGTGTCGTGCGGCCGGTGGGGCGGATGTTCACGCGGCCCCCTGGTCGCCGGCGGTGTCGCCGAGGTAGAGGCGGCGTACGGCGTCGGTGCGCGCGAGGTCGTCGGCGGGGCCGGACAGCCGCATCTCGCCCACGTCGAGGACGTAGGCGTGGTCGGCGAGGGAGAGCGCCATCCCGGCGTTCTGTTCGACGAGCAGGACGGCCGTGCCCTGCTGGTTGATCTCGCGGATCACCTCGGCGATCCGGAAGACCATGCGCGGGGCCAGGCCCAGGGAGGGCTCGTCGAGCAGGAGCAGGCGCGGGGCGGCCATCAGGGCGCGGCCGATGGCGAGCATCTGCTGTTCGCCCCCGGACAGGAGACCGGCCGCCTGGCGGCTGCGCTCCGCGAGCACCGGGAAGAGGCCGTAGACCCGGTCACGGGCCTCCTGCACCTGGGCGGGCCGGCGGCGGCCGAGGCCGAGGCCGCCGCTGCGCAGGTTCTCCTCGACGGTGAGACCGGCGAAGACCCGTCGTCCTTCGGGGACCTGGACGACGCCCGCCCGGACCGCGGCGACCGGATCGCGTCCGTCGAGGGTCGTGTCGCCGTAGCGGGCGCGGCCGGCGGTGACGGTGCCGCGGTGCAGGCGCAGGGTGCCCGAGAGGGCCCGCAGCAGCGTGGACTTGCCGGCGCCGTTCGCGCCGAGCAACGCCACCACCGCGCCGTGCGGGACGGTCAGGGACACGGAGCGCAGGGCTGACAGGGCCCGCCCGTACGTCACGTCCAGGCCTTCGACGTGCAGCGCGGGCGGGTCCTGCTGGGGTGTTTCCGGCATCGCGGCTCCTCGGGTCCGTGCCTCGGGGGACACGGCGCTTCGTGGGAAGGGGAGCTCACGACAGCACGGGGGCTACGCGCCGGTACAGGCGTGCGGGCGGGCTCGCTGCGCGGGCCCAGTGGGAGGTGGGCGGGGTTGTGCGCGCGCCCAGACGCCGGGTGGGTGTTCTCAGGGGGAGGACCGCGTCGCCAGCGCCAGGCTGATCTCCACCACGTCGGCCGGACGGGACAGGCAGCGGCCCGTCAGCTGTTCGTAGCGGCGCAGGCGGTTGAGGACGGTGTTGCGGTGGCAGTACAGCCGCTCCCCGGCCCGCTGTGCGGAGCCGTCGCACGCCAGCCAGGTGGCGAGCGTGTCCAGCAGGACGGCCGCGTCGGAGGGTTCGAGGGCGCGCAGCGGGCCGAGGACGCGCTCCGCGAGGGCGGCGGCGAGATCGGGCGAGGAGATCACCAGGGCCGCGGGGAGGTGTTCGGTCAGGCGGACAGTGCCGCCGGTCTGCGGGCACATGCGCAGCGCGGTGTCGGCGAGCCGGCGGGCGTCCCCGACGGCGGCCAGCCCCGACACGGCCGTGCTGACGCCCACGCGCGCGCCGCAGGAGGGGACGGCGCCGGCCGCCCCCGGACGCGGGGCCGCCGCCCGCCCGTGCTCATGCCCGTTCGCGTGTCTGTCCGTGTGCCTTTCCGTGCCCCTGCCGCCGCCCCTGTGGCCGTCGCCGCCGCCATGGCCGACGCCGTTGCCGGCGCCGACGACGCCAACGCCGCCGCCGTCACCGTCGCCCAGCAGGACTATGCCGTAGTCGACCTCCACGCCCGTGTGCCAGTGCACGCGCATCCCCCGCGCGGCGGCGGCGCGGGCCGCCGCGGCTTCGGACGGGGAGCCGCCGGCCACCGCCACGACCGCGTAGCGGCCCTGTTCGGGCAGGTCCAGTGCCTGAGCGGTCTCCGGGAGGTCGGCGATGCGGCTTGCGCCGTCGAGGAGGGCGGCGGCCAGCAGCCGCAGCCGGTTCTCGCGCCGCCAGGCCAGCTGCCGTTCGACCTGCCGGTAGGCGTCCGCGACGAGCGTGCAGTGCTCGTCGACGAAGTTCCACACGTCGGCCGCGACGTGCACGAGGAGGCGTACGTCCTCGGGAGCGGTCCGGGAGGTCTCCTCGACGAGGCGCTGCCAGACCAGGGAGCCGCCGAGCCGGAACGCGTGCAGCAGGGCGTCGAGCGGCAGGCCCTGTTCGGCGCGGGTCGCCCCGATCTTCCACGAGCAGCGGCGCGCCGCGTCCCGGCTGCCGCGCGGATCCAGCAGCGAGGCCACGCTGTGCCGCAGCGAGCGGTGGACCTCCTGCCAGGTGGCGCCCGGGTCGATCTCCACGGCCGCGCGGTAGGCCGGTTCCTGTTCCTGGATCACGGCGACCAGCCTGTCGGTGAGGTCGGGCAGATCGTCCAGCAGCACCCGGGCGGCGCGGTGCAGGACGTCCAGGGCGTCGGCGTCGATCAGTGAGCGGACGCGCGGCGGGCGCGGTCGCAGGGCCGGTCCTGCCGCTCCGCCCGGTCCTGCCGGACGCAACGCGGTTCTTGGCCGCAGGGCGTGGTGCATCGCGGTCCTCCCCCAGGTTCGGTGTGCCGGCGGCCCCGCGCGGCGGGGCTCCTCCCGGCTCCGGGTCGGCCGTGGAGTCCGCGCGGTCCCGCCGTCGGGTCGTCCTGCCCCGCAGGATGACATACCGTCCGGTCGGTCCCTAGGGGTGTGCACCGCTCTTTTCGGCCTGTTCGACCAGCCGGGCCAGTTCGACGCGGGAGCGCACGCCGAGCGCGGCGAAGACCTTGCGCAGGTGGTAGTCGACGGTACGGGTGCTGACGGACAGGGTCAGGGCCACCTCCCGGTTGGTGGCACCCTCGGCGACGCACCGCGCGATGCGCAGTTGCTGTGGGGTCAGCAGGGACAGACCGGTCGGGGCCCGGGTCCCGCTCGGGGAGACGCCGTTGGCGCGCAACTCGGCGCGGGTCTGCTCCGCCCAGGCGCGGGCCCCGCAGCGTTCGAAGCCGACCAGGGCGGCGCCGAGGCGGTCGCGTGCCTCGCCGAGCCGGCGACGGCGGCGCAGCCACTTGCCGTGGAGGAGTTCGGTCCGGGCCCGTTCGAAGTCACCGCCCGCCGCTTCGTGCAGGTCGAGGGCGCGCAGGTAGAGCGCGTCCGCCCGGTCCGGCGGGGCCAGCAGGGCACGGCAGCGCAGCAGTTGGGCGGGGGCCTGCGGGTCGGCTCCGAAACCGGCCCACCGGGCGAGGTCCTCGACGATGGCCGAGGCTCCGTCGGGGCGTCCGGCGGACACGGCCGCCTCCACGAAACAGGGTGCAGCGAGCATCCAGACCGCGAAGTGACCGCGTCGGCGGCCCGGCCGCACCAGCGGTCCGAGCCGGTCCGCCGCCTCGCGGGGCCGGCCGCGGCCCAGGTCCGCCCGGGCCGTCGCCCACTCCGCGAGGGTCGCGGCCTGGGCGAGTCCGTGGCGCCGGGCGACGGCCAGCGCGGCCGCCACGTGCCCGGCGACCAGGTCGGTCTCGCCCTCGATGGACGCGGCCAGCGCCAGGACGGCGTGGTGGTGGGCGGCGGTGTTGCGCTGCCGGGCCCCCTGGGCCGCGCGCAGTCCTTCCTCCGCGTGGGTACGGGCCAGGGCGTGCCGTCCGGCGCGCAGTTCGACGTACGCGAGGTACTCCCGCGCCCTGGGGACCGCCGGGGCGGTGCCGAGCGTGCGGGCGGCGGCCAGCGCCCGCGCCCCGGCGCGGCGCCCGGCGTCGAGGTCGCCCAGCATCAGCGCCGCGGCCGCCGCGCGCAGCGCCTCCCCCGGATCGCCGCTTCCCTCCGCGCGCTCCACCACGCGCCGCAGCGGCTCGGCCGCCGCCAGGAAGTCCCCCTCGAGCAGGGCACGCATCCCACGCCGGTAGTCACGGACAACCGCCACACCCCCGACGGGGCCCGGACCCCCCACGACGCACTCACGCGACGCAGCGCCCCCGGCCCCGTCGCCGTCGCCGTCGCCGTCGCCGTCGACACCATCGCCCACGTCGGCGCCCACCGGGGCACCGGAACTCACGCCGACTGCCCCGCCCGCGCCGACATCCACGCAGCCGACCAGGCCCGGCCCTCCCACGACGCGCTCACCCGAAGCCACGCCCCCGCCCCCGTCGGCACCATCGCCCGCACCGGCACCCACCGGGGCACCGGAACCCACGCCGACTGCCCCACCCGCACCGACATCCACGCCCCCGACCAGGCCCGGCCCTCCCACGACGCGCTCACCCGAAGCCACGCCCCCACCCCCGTCGGCACCATCGCCCGCACCGGCACCCACGCCGACTGCCCCGCCCGCGCCTACATCCACGACGCCGACCAGGCCCGGCCCTGCCGTGACGCGCTCACCCGATGCCGCCAGAGCTCGCAGGCAGCCGGCCGGGTCGCCCGCGGCCCACGCCGCGTCCGATGCGGCGAGCGCTGCGGCCTCCGCCTGCCCGGGGGCTCGCTCGGCGAGCAGGGAGGTGGCGAGCAGGAGGGAGGCCCGGGCCTCGTCGACCGGCCCGTCGTGCAGCATGGTCGTCCCGCGCAGCAACTCGGCACGACCCCGCACGACGGCGGGCGCCCCGACGGTCCGGGCCGCGTCGAGCAGCCGTGTCGCGCGGTGGGAGCGCCCGGCGAACAGGGCCTGTTCCGCGGCGGCCGTGTACCACTCGGCGCGCCGCGGGGTGTCGTCGGCCAGCTCGGCGGCCCGCGTGTACGCGGCGCACCGCAGGCCGTGCGGAACGGAAGCGGTCGGGTCGGCCGCCGCGGCCGCCAGTTCGGCCGCGAGCCGTGGAGCGGCACCCGCCCCGGCCCCCGTTTCGGCCCACGCACGGTGCAGCAGCGTACGGAGCACCGGGCCCTCGCTCTCCAAGGCGTGGGCCAGCGCACGGTGTACGGCCCGGCGCCGCGCGGTCGGCGCCCCCGCGTACACCGCCCTGCGCAGCAGCTCGCTGTGGAAGCGCACCTCTCCGTCGGCGACGGCGAGCAGGTCGGGCAGCGGATCGGCGGATGCCCGGCGGCCGCCGTCGTGGAGCCGCTCCATGGCGCGGAGGAGGAGGCCGATGCCGACGGCCGGGTGCTCCGTGGCCTCGGCCGTCCCCACGGTCCCGGTGTACCCGGCGTTCACCGGGTTCCCGGCGTCCATCGGGTTCCCGGCGTCCATCGGGTTCCCGGCGTCCCGTACCGCGGCCGCCACCGTCAGCAGGACGTCGTGCTGCTCGGGCGTCTGTCCGGACAGCAGCCCGCCGACCAGGCCCGTCAGCACCTCGCCGTCCGCGAGCGGGAGGGGCAGGGGCCGCTCGCCCCGCAACTGGGCGGGAGAGAGCCGCCGGACGACGGCCAGCAGCAGCGCCGGGTTGCCCTGGGCCGCGTCCACCACGTCGTCCCGTACGCCCGAGGCGACGGCCCCGTCCGTCGCCTCGTCCAGCAGGGCGGCCGCCTCCTCCGAGGAGAGCGGGTCGATCCACAGCAGCGGCAGTCCGGCGAACTCCGGGCCGGGCGGGCGGTGTCCGGGGACGCTCAGGAGCAGGCGCACGTTCTCCGTGCCGCCCAGGCGTGCGGCGGCGTGGCCCAGGGCGGCGCGGGACGGCGCGTCCCACAGGTGCGCGTCGTCGACGCACACCAGCAAGGGGATGGTGGCGGCGCGCAGTGTGTCCAGCAGCGCCCCTCCCGACGACCCCGCGGGCACGCGCCCGGTGGCCTCGCCGAGGGCGCCCAGCAACGTGCGCAGACCGCTGCCGGGGACGGCCGCCCGCGCCGGGTCGGCCCGGACGTGCACCACGGCGCCGGTGGTTCCGTCGGCACCGGAGGCCACGGGTGCCCCGGCGGCCACGGGCGCCAGGGCGGGTACGGGCGTCCCGGTGACCGTCCGTGGCCTGGAGGCCCCGGAGGCCCTGGAGGCCCCCGAAGCCCCCGAGGCCCCGGTCGCCTTGTAGGCTCCACGACGGAAGGCGCGGGCCGCCGAGTCGAGGAACCACGTGCGGCCGCAACCGGGTTCGCCTGTCACGACCCGTACGCACCCGCCCTGCACGCTCGTCTGGGGTCCGGTCATTCCCGCGACGTTACGCACGCGTAACGAGAGACGGAAGGCGTGCGTCCACACCGGCGGGGAAGCGCTTTCGAGCTGTGGCCTGCGCGTTCACGGACGACGGACGGGATGTGGATTGTGCTGCTGCCCAACGTCCGGCGGCTCGTGGCGTGCACGGGCACAACGCCGACAGCGGCGGTCGCGCGGAGTGCGCGGCCGCCGCTCGCCCGGCGCGGGAGCGGGCCGTGGATCGTGGGCCCTTGGTCCTCGGGCCTTCGGCCGTGGGCCGTTGACGTCAGGAGCCGTGCGGGCAGTTGCCCCGGTACTCCTCGATCGTCAGGCTCGGCCGCGGCAGCGGGCACAGGAACTGCTCGTAGCGGGTGTCGTTGTCGATGAACCGCTTCAGCCACGAAATGCTGTACTTCGCGATCGTCGTGTCCGACGTGTTCGGGGTGAAGTGGGTGGCGCCGTTCAACTCCAGGTAGGCACGGTCCAGCCCGGAAGGCAGGGAGGCGTAGAACGGCTCGGAGTGGCTGGCCACGGGGGCGATCGTGTCGCCGTCCGCACCGATGATGAGGGTGGGCGTGCTGATCTCCGGCCAGGTCTTGTCGAGGTTCCACGGCGTGAGCGGGATCGCGGCCTGGAGAGAGGGCCGTGTCTTGGCCGCCTCGAGGCTGCCGCCGCCGCCCATGGAGTGACCCATGACGCCGAGCCGGGTGGCGTCGATCCGGCCGCGGACGGAGCTGCTTCGTGTGAGGTAGTCCAGGGCCGCGAGCAACTGGCGGCCACGGGAGTCGGGTTGGTCCACCGTGGTGTTCGTGTCGATGGTGAAGACGACGAAGCCCTGGGAGGCCAGGCGCGGTCCCAGCCAGGCGATGGAGGACTGGGTGGCGGTGAAGCCGGGTGAGACGGCGACCGCCCCGAAGGTGCCGTCGGCGGTGCTGGTCGGGTAGTAGATGGTGCCCCCGCCGAAGCCGGTGACGGCCAGTGAGGAGACGGAGGTCTGCGAGACGGCGTAGGGGCCCCGCAGTGCCTCGATGCTCGCGTTGGTCGGCGCCGGGCCGCGTTCGTAGGGGTTGTCCGCGGCCTGCGCCCCGGGGCCGCTGAGGGTGGTGAGGCCGACGACCGCGGCGATCGCCGCCGCCAGGCCGGCGATCCGGCCGGGCCTGCGGTGGTTGGTGCGGGTGGACACGTGAGGGGTGGCACCGGTGCGCGCTTGCTGCTGCACGACGAGTCGTCCTCTCTGTCGCGACGGCCCGCCCGGACGGGCGGGCCCGTTGACGGGCTGGCGGTGCCACTGTCGGAGGGACGTGGTGGTGGGGGGATCGGCAATGTCACCGGTCTTCCGGAC
Source organism: Streptomyces sp. NPDC052016 (assembly GCF_044548445.1). Lineage (NCBI taxonomy): Bacteria > Bacillati > Actinomycetota > Actinomycetes > Kitasatosporales > Streptomycetaceae > Streptomyces > Streptomyces sp. NPDC052016. Next base: position 178,438 of record NZ_JBIUBX010000005.1, on the reverse strand, counting down.
GACGGAGGTGTCGAGGGCCGGAGATGGCCCGGGCGACGGGCGACGAAAGGCCGGGGACTTATCCTCGTCGGCGACGGCGCGACACCCGTCGCACCGCCGACAGCGGGAGAGCAGGCCGGTGAACGAGGAACCCCCAGTCCCGGACGGCGCCGACCGCAACACCTCGCCCCCGGACGCCGCCAACGGCGAGACCTCCGCCCGGGACAGCGCCACCCGCAAGACCCCGGCCCCCGAGGACGCCACCCACAACACCTCGACGCCGGACGCCGCCAACCGCGAGACCCGGGCCCGGGACAGCGCCACCCGCAAGACCCCGGCCCCCGAGGACGCCACCCGCAACACCTCGGCCCCGCGGGACGCCACCCACAACACCTCGACGCCGGACTGCGCCACCCGAAACACCCCAGCCCCGAACGGCCCGTCCTACGGCACCCACCCCCCGGACGCCCCGCCCCCGACCCTGCGGTCCCTGCTCGCCTTCGAGGACGGCAACGCGCTGCGCCTGCTGTGCGCGCCCGCCGTGCCGGACGCGGTCGTACGCCGAGTCGCTCTCGGCATGGACGACCTGACGTCCTCTCAGCCGGGCACGCTCCTGCTGGCCGTCGGAGCCCCCGCGGACGCCGCGACCGTGCGGGAGGCCGCCCGGCGCGGCGCGTGCGCCGTGGTCCTGGGGGACGCGGGCGCGACCGGTGAGAAGCTGGTGGCGGCGGCCCGGGAGACGGGAGTGGCCCTGCTGGTCCGCGCCGAGGGCGCCGACTGGGCGGAGGCGGCCGCGCTGCTCAGGTCGGCCCTGAGCTATGTCTCCGCGGGGGATGCCGAAGCCTCCGACGTGTCGCGCGGCCCGGAGACGATCGGGTCCCTCGCGGCCCTGGCGGCCCGCGTCGCGGGGTACGTGCGGGGGTCGATCACGATCGAGGACACGAGCTTGCGCGTCCTGGCCCACTCCGCGACGGGTCCTGACGCCGACCCGCTGCGCCGCGCCGTCATCCTCGGCGGCCGGGTGCCCGAGTGGCGGGTCGCAGGAGCTGCGCCGCAGTGGCCTGCTGCGCGCGCTGTGGACCTCGGGGGACGTCCTGCACCGGCCCGCCGACGGCGACACGCCCGAGCGGCTGGTCGTCGCGGTCCGCAGCGGGCGGGAGGTCCTCGGTTCGATCTGGGCCGCCGCGGACGGCAAGGCCCTCGCCCCGGACGCCGCGCGCCATCTGCGGACGGCCGCCGGACTGGCCGCCCCGCTCCTCGTACGCGAGCGGCTGCGCGAGAGCGGTACGGCGCACCGGCGGGAGGCCGCGCTGCGCGGTCTGCTGCACGGCCTCGGGGACCGCCGTACGCACGCGTGGTCCCTGGGCCTGTCCCCGGACGCGCCCTGTGCGGTGGTGGTGGCCGAGCGGGAGGCGAGCGGGCCGGTGGACGACCGGTCCCTGGACGTCCTCGTGCTGGAGCTGGCGGCGCACCGGCCCGGGACCGGGGTGCTGCGGGACGGGGACCGGCTGACCCTGCTGCTCACGGGCGACGGCTCCGCCGCGGACCACGAGGCCGCCGTCCTGGCCGTCGTACGGGAACTCGACGCGGTGGTGGCGTCGCTGCCGGGTGGCGCCGCGGTGTGGCTGGGTGCGGGTCCCGTCGTGCCGCCGGAGCGGGCGGCGGAGTCGCACGAGCGGGCGACGCTGGTGGTCAGGGCGCTGCGGGAACGGGAGAGGCGGGCTCTGGCGGGCGGACAGCCCCGGCCGCCGCGGTACGCGGACGCGGGCGGCGCGGGGCCGGCGCTGGAGGTGCTGCGCGTCCTGGACGCGGTGCGTCCGGTGTGGGAGTCCGGGAGCGGCCCGGTGCACGATCTGATCCGCACGGACCTCGCCACCGGCGGCGACCTGGTGCGGACCCTGGCCGCCTACCTCGACGCCGGCGGCGACGTCCCGGCGGCGGCCCGCCGTCTCGTCGTGCACCCCAACACGCTGCGCTACCGCCTCGGCCGACTGCGGGAGCGCCACGGCGTCGACCTGGACGACCCCGACACCCGGCTCTTGCTGATCCTCGCGGCGCGGCTCGGCGGGTCTTCCTGATCCCTTCCGCCGGGGGGACTGTCGGCCGGGTCGCGCCAGGCACCGGCCCGCGTCGGCTAGAACGGCGGGTCGGAGTCGCTTGCGGCCAACTGGATCCAGATGGAAGCCGCCACGCCCGCCTGGGTGAGGAGGTAGGCGATCTGTGTGGAGATGCCGCGCAGTTGGTAGATCGACAGCAGCAGGCCCAGGCGGGTGGGCCAGAACTTCCTCTCGCCGCTGAAGGTCGCCATGTCCATCCAGATACTGGTCAGAGTGAGGACGCTGAGCATGAGGAGGACGTGGAGCAGTGCGTACCCGGCGTTGGTGTCGGCGACGTTGACGAAGAGGGCGGCCACGCCGATCGGTGCGGCATAGCCGACGGTGACGGCCACGGCGCGCACGGGACCGCGGGAACCGGGCAGCACACGCCACAACGCTCCAAGGAAGAAGCCCGCCGCCGCCCAGGCAAGCTGCCATACGGCGAGGTTCGCCGCGATCTCGACGAGTCCGATGGGGTGGTGTTGCGTGACCAGCCGGGTTCTGGAATCCCTGAGGTAGTCCAGCCAGGTGAGGGCAAGGGTGGCCGGGACCCCGAACCAGAAGGCCAGACGCGCGGCGTGCCGTGCGTTGTCCCACCAGTGGTCCCTCGGTCCCCAGCTCAGGGCGACGTCCAGCACGGACACACGGTCCGGTAGCCGGCCGTCGGCTGGTTCACAACGCAGCCACTCGTGCACGTCACGCAGTTGGTCTTCCAGCTTCTCGCGCTCCGCGCTCCCCTCGTGTCCCCGGTCCATCAACATCAGTTGATGGTGCACCCTGCGATACAGATGGGCCTTTTCCAGCAGTTGTTCGCGACACTGCTCGGAACCCGGCCTCGTGGGACTGAACCCTTCGGGCATGCGAGCCAGCACCGACCATGGCCCGGTCACCACCCGTAGGGCGTACAGGGAGAGGATGGTCAGCGGGAGCCAGACCCCGTACAGGGCGGCGGAGCCTGCCAGGGGCACCTGTCGCAAGCCCACGACAAAAGCGAAGAGCAGGGTCACCAACAGGAAATCCTGCTTCAGCGGCTCCAGTTCCGGCGGTAGCTTGCCCGCCGGCCGCTCGGCCCTGACCCGGGTGCGCAGGAACGCCAGGAACGCGACGCCCGCCAGCACCCACGCATAGGAGTAGACCCACCTGATGCCGGTCGCCCAGAAAGCCGCGAGGAACTCGCCCTGGTCGATGGTGCGGAGGTTCGGGGTGGCACCGCTGAGCCAGGTCTGCCGCTCCCATTGGCGCACGCGAGCCCACCAGAAGCAGGTGAGCATCGCTCCTGCCATCAGCAACAGGACGACCGTCACGACCACCACGCAGAGGACGGGCGATTTCGCCCAGGCCGGCGCCAATCTCCTGACCAGTCCTCCTTCCTGCGCGAAGCGCCATGCCCACGCCACCATCGCCGCGAGCCACAGCCACATCACCGCCGTTCCCATCAAGGCGAGCCCAGCCAGGGCCAGGGAGGACTGCGACGTCTGCGGCACCAGGTTCGGCAGCCCGAAGAGCCGAGGCGCCAAGGCCACCAGCAAGCCGACCGAGGCGACCACCGAAGCCGCCGTCAGCACGGCGCGGGCATGGCGGCGCCGGGAGGTTCTCAGGTCGGCCGGGCCCGCGGCCTCGGATCCGTGCGCGTCCGGAGTCGGGACGGGTGACCACGGGAAGGCAAGGACGATCATGACCAGCCCGGCCGCGATACTGATGATCGTGTAGCGAGGCTGCACGTCGGCTGTGGGTGGTCCCGGAATCACCTCGAGCAGGATCAGGGCGACCGCCGCACTGAGCCCGGCCCACACCAGAGCCGCCCACGTCAGGCTCCTGCTGGGTCCGCCCTCGCCGCCCCTGTGAACCCGCCACCACAGCCACCGGCCGGACGACGCTCGCTCCGGCGGCCACCGGTACCTGACGGCCGCCACCACGATCAGCAGTGATGCGGCCACCCACCAGGTGGCGATGCGTACCTGACTCGACGAGGCCTGTCGGGACGCTCTCGCGGCGAAGGAGTCCTGCCAAGGCGGCTCGAAGGAGACCCGCATCCCCAGCGGCCACTGCCCGGTCCATACCAGGCTGCCGTCGCCGGCGGAAGCCGCAGGCGGAACAACGCGGTGGGCATCCAGGTCACCCAGCTTCACCTCGACGCGATCCCAGCGGACGTTCACCAACGCCTTCGGCGGCCGGAGTTCGATCCGCCACTCCTCTTCCCCCTTGCTGATCACCCACGGTCCCACCCGCGACGGCCCTTCACGTTCCACCCAGGTGACCGCCTCGTACTCCACCGTGATCCAGCCGCGTTGCGCCGTCACCTCCGGATCGCGGAAGCGCCACTCGTGCCTGCGGCCGTACCTGACTTCCTCCGGTCCACGGAACAGGCAACGCATGGCTTCTCGATACCCCGGAGTTTCCTCACCGAGCATCAGACCAGGCGCGAGATCCCAGCCGTGCACAGGGACCTTGACAGTCGTATTCACCTGCGCTTCCACAAGCATTCGCCCATGGTGATGGAATCGAATGACGGCATTCTCGACGCGAGCTTTGACCTGGTCCGTGCGGCAGGCGTCCCGAGCGGCTCCCAGCACCTCGGCCGGCCACAGACCCCACCACCCCACAGTGAAGACGAGCAGTGAAATCCAGCGTCTCCACCGGACCTTTCCCACGGCACACCCCGTTCATCCAGCCCAAAGAAAATCGGTCGTCGAAGTGTGCAGGACCTTAATCGCGAGAGTCCGCCTTCCTCCGAAGACACGCACCGAGATTCCGGGGTTCGACCCCGGTGGCGCATCCGAATAACCGTTGACACGCATTAGTGGAATGGTTCTACAGTTGAAACGGAAAGGGAAACCTTTCTTCTCCCATTGCAGGAATGCAATTCGGGATTCAGCATGTAAGTGAAATCAGGTGACTTACTTGACGGGAGGAAAAGATCATGACGAACGAGAAGTCGACCGCCACACGCCGGCCCCTCCCCCGCTTCGAAGAAGTGGAAGGGCTCGGTCCGCGGGACACGGAGTTCGTGCGGGACCTCGTCGAGGTGCTGGAGAGGCACGGCAATCTGGACCGCTTCGGCCTGTGCCTGCTGCACGATCACTTCCCTGTCGAGGCCGACGAGGTCGTCGTGGAGACCAACGATCCGGCCACGCGCACACTCCACGCCCACGTGGAGAAGATCGGTGACACCGGGCACGTGAAGGCCTCGCAGTGGCGGTTCGTGCCGAAGACCCACCGCTTGCGCGGCGCGGACGTCGACGAGGACGCCTATCAGGTGGTCCAGCTGTGCGACCCCCTCGACCTGTGCCCCGGACAGGACCGGCCCTGAGGTTGTGCGCCCCGACGAAAGTCCCGTCCGTCCTTGTGCGAGCCGACGAAGACGGACGGTCCCGAAGCGACGAACCTGGAAGCGACCGCCCGTGCCCGGCGCGCCGAAGGAGATCAGGACGTGTCGCTCCCCACCGAGAACGCCACCACGAACGCCACCGCGAAGCCCACCGAGAACGCCCTCGAGCCCGCCGACGAGTACAGCGTCGAGATCGGCGCGGCGCGCGTCGCCCCCGTCGTCCGCCGGGCCGTCGCCAACGGGCTGCTGGGCGAGGACCGGCCGCTGGCCGGGTTCGTCGACGTCCAGGGCGTGCGCGACAGCGTCGCCGGTCTGCACGAGGCCTTCGCAGCGGTACCGGACGTGCTGCACACCTTCGCGGCCAAGGCCTGTGCGCTCGTGCCTGTGCTGCGGCTGCTCGCCGACACCGGGATGGGCTGCGAGGTGGCGAGCCCGGGAGAACTGCGGCTGGCACTGGACGCCGGTTTCGAGCCGGCCCGCATCGTGCTGGACTCCCCCGCGAAGACCCGCTCCGAGATCCGCGAGGCGCTCGCCCTCGGCATCGCCGTCAACGCCGACAACCTCGCCGAGTTGGAACGCGTCGACGCGCTGCGCCCGGCGGACTGCGCGTCGGTCGTCGGGCTGCGGGTGAACCCGCAGGTCGGCAGCGGAACCATCGGGGCGATGAGCACCGCGACGGAGCACTCGAAGTTCGGCGTGGCGCTGCGCGATCCCGGCGCCCGCACCCGGGTCGTCGAGGCCTGCGCGCGCCGGCCGTGGCTGACCCGGCTGCACGCGCATGTCGGCTCCCAGGGGTGCCCCCTGCCGCTGATCGCCGAGGGCCTCGCTGCCCTCCACCACCTCGCCGAGGAGATCAACGCCCGCGTCGGCCACCGGCAGATCACGAGCCTCGACCTCGGCGGCGGCCTCCCGGTGAACTTCATCGACGACGCCGTCACCCCCACCTACGCCGACTACGTCGCCGCGCTCACCGACGCCGAACCGGCCCTGCTGGACGGCCGCTACGAACTGGTCACCGAGTTCGGCCGCTCCCTCCTCGCCAAGAACGGCTTCCTCGCCGCCCGTGTGGAGTACGTCAAGGACGCGGGCGGCCGCCGCATCGCCGTCACCCACGCCGGCGCGCAGGTCGCCACCCGCACCGTCCTCATGCCGGGTGCCTGGCCGCTGCGGGTGTCCGCCCACGGCCCGGACGGCACGCCGAAGCGGACCGCGCCGCTGCGGCAGGACGTCGCCGGCCCGCTCTGCTTCGCCGGGGACGTGGTGGCGCACGAGCGCGCCCTGCCCGAACTCGCCGAGGGCGACCTGGTCGTGCTGCACGACACGGGCGCCTACTACTTCTCCGCGCCCTGGGCGTACAACAGCATGCCCCGGCCCGGCGTGTACGGGTACCTGCTGCGCGACGACCGGGTCACGCTCGCCACGGTCCGTCAGGCGCAGACGGTGCGGGAGATCTCCGCGGAGAGCGGACTGGCCCAGGCGGACGCGCTGCTGACCGGCTTCACGGCTCCCTCACCGTCCTGACGGCGTTCCCGCGCATCAGGTGCTCGATTCGGAGCACCCGCATCGTGTCGCCTGACGAGGAGAACACCGTGCTGTGGGTCGCCGTACTGCTGCTGCCGCTGCTGTCCGTCCTGCTCGTGGTCATGGATCGCGTCGAGGACCGCCTGTTCACCCCCGCCCCGGCCAAGCCGCGGCATGCCGCGCGCAAGCGGCATCTGCGGCTGGTCCGAGGTGCCGCCGAGAGCGGGGAGCCGGCCACGAACGACGGCCGGTCGGAGCCCCGGGCGGCCTGACCGGCCCCGGGCTCCCTGCGGCGCCGCCCGTGTGCGAGGCTCGCTCACGGACGGCGCCGCCCACGGTGTCGGCCGCCACCTCCTCCGGCAGCAGGGAGAGTCAGCGACATGCGTATCGGTCTGCTCGGCACCGGCCCCTGGGCGCAGATGGTCCACGCCCCCGTTCTGAGCACCCACGAGGACCTCGACTTCGTGGGTGTGTGGGGCCGCCGCCCCGCCGCCGCGAAGGAACTGGCCGACCGTCACGGCACCCGCGCCTACGACGACGTCGACGCGCTGCTCGCGGAGGTGGACGCGGTCGCGGTCGCGCTGCCCCCGGACGTCCAGGCGGACCTCGCGGTGCGTGCCGCCGGGGCCGGCTGTCATCTCCTGCTCGACAAGCCCGTCGCCGCGACGGCGGCGGGGGCCCGGGCGGTGGCGTCGGCGGTCCAGGAGGCGGGAGTCGCCTCGGTGGTCTTCTTCACCACCCGCTTCCTGCCGGAGCCCGAGGCCTGGATAGCTCAACAGGCCTCCGCGGGCGGGTGGTTCACGGGCAACGCCCACTGGCTCGGGGCGGTGTTCACAGGGGACAGCCCGTTCGCCACGCCCTGGCGGAGGGAGAAGGGCGCCCTGTGGGACGTGGGGCCGCACGCGCTGTCCGTGCTGCTCCCGGTCCTGGGCGACGTGCGTCGGGTGTCGGCCGCCGGGCGGGGCCCCGGGGACACCGTGCACGTGGTGCTGGACCACGCCGGTGGCGCCTCCAGCACGCTGACGCTCAGTCTGACGGCCCCGCCGTCGGCGTCGGGTTCCGGCGTCGAGATCCGCGGCAAGGCGGGGGTGGTACGGCTGCCCGAGAGCTCCTCGGACGCCGTGACCGCGTTCGGCCGGGCCGCGGACGCACTGGGCGCCGCGGCCCGGGACGGCCGTCCGCACGCGTGTGACGCGGCGTTCGGCCTGCGTGTCACCGAGGTACTCGCCGAGGCCGAGGCCCGGTTGGACGGCGGCGCCGGCTGAGTACGCGGTGGTCGAGGCCGGTCAGGCGTGCCGGTGTGTGCGCCGGTTGCCGGTGACGGCCCGGTACAGGACCAGCAGGATGAGCGAGCCGACGATCGCGGCGATCCAGGTGGACAGATCGAAGAATCCGTCGATCGAGTCCACGCCGAAGATCACCTTGCCCAGCCAGCCGCCCAGCAGACCGCCGACGATGCCGATGAGCATGGTGACGATGATGCCGCCCGGGTCCTTCCCGGGCAGCAGCAGCTTGGCGATGGCACCGGCGAGCAGGCCTATCAGAATCCAGGCGATGATGCCCACGGTTCCTCCCGTCTCCGTCGGAAAACGTGTACGTCTCCCGAATGCACGGACACGGCGTTCGCAAACCTGTCGACAACGCCTTGGCCGTCCTCGAACGGCGAGCCGCTCCACGGGAACCAGGCCCGGTCCCCCTCGACGTGCAGCAGGAACTCGGGGACCGGGCCGTCGGGGGAGGTGAGCGGGAAGCGCCTCCGCATTGCGGCGTACTCGGCCTGCCCCTCCCCCGGGTTCGCGTCCGCGTGCTCCCACGGCGGCGTGAGCTCGCGGGTGAAGGTCACCCGTGCCCGATCACCGCGCGGGACACCGTGTCACCCGACCTCGAGTCACCCCACCTCGAAGTGCACCCGCTCCCGTACGACGGGGTACCCCGCCTTCGTGAAGTGGGCGGCCATCGGGAAGTTGCCCTGGTCGGTGGCGCCGGCGATGAACTCGGCGCCGCGTTCCACGAGGTAGTGGGTGCACTCGGCGAGCAGGTCGTAGGCGTACCCGTGACCCCGGTGCTCCGGCAGGACCCCGATGAAGCCGATGCAGGGGCCGGAGGGGTTGTGGGCGGGGATGTGGATTCCGGCGAGTTCCCCGTCCGCGGTCCGGGCGACCTGCCACCACTCGCGGGGCGAGGGGCACCAGCGGAAGAAGTCCATCTCCTCCTGGGCGGCGAGGTCGAGGCCGCCCTTCTCGACGGCCTTGCGGGCGTGGGCGTCGAGCGTGACGGAGTGGATGCGGCGCAGGGCGTCGAAGAACACCGCGTCGTCCGGTTCGGGAGCGAACGTCAGCCGCCCGGGGCGGTCGGGCAGGCCGCACTCCGGGGTCCAGCGGTAGATGAAGCGTTCCACCATCAGGCGCTGGCCGGCGGCGCGGGCGGCGGCGAAGCGGGCCTCGGCGGCGGCGCGCTGGACGGGGTCGCTGCGCCAGCCGCTGGGCAGCACGAGCTGGAGGCCGATCTCCTTCCAGGGTGCGCTGCGCAGGAGTTCGGCGCCCGCCTCTTCCTCGCCGTCGGCGAAGTCGAACCACTCCGCGGAGAGGGGCTCGGTGTCGTCGGGCCCGCCCCACCAGGCGGCCCGGGCGACGACCCTGCCGTCGCGCAGGGCGACCCGCTTCCACTCGGGGCGGTAGGTGGCGTTGCGGAACGCCTCGGCGGCACGGAGCGGGTCGGGCAGGGTGTCGAACAGATGGACGTCGCGCTCGTCGAGCGCGCGGATGACCAGATCGGTCACGGATTCCTCCGGGATGCGGAACGTGGTGCGCTCCCGGGCGGTCGGACGTCGGTCAGACTCGGCACGCCGGGGTCACGGTGAGGGAGCGCGGGACGGTCGTGAACTGCATGGCACTCGCCTCCTTCCGTGAGTCTGTGGGCGTGCGGTCACACAGTAGGAGCGGGGCTCCCGGCCCGTCCACCGGTTTTCCGATGAACGGTCCACGAGGCCGGCCGCCTCGCCCTTGGCGAGGTGCGGCAGCGTCCGGCCACGCCGACGTGGAGGCCCCGGGTGTGCCGACCTGGCCGGGCAGCTCCGGGGCTGGCGCGCCTGTCCGCCACGCGCGCGCCACTGACCGGAGCGCTGCCACCCGCACGTCACCGCTGCGCCCGCTGTCGACCGAGCCCGGCGCCTCGCGCCCCGCCCGCCGTAACCTCCGCGCCTCCCGCCTCACGGGCCACCGTCCGGCGACCGCGGCCCCGTGCCCGCGCCCGCGCGTCACCATCGCCGGCCGTCTTCCGGATCGGTGGCGGTGGCTTCCATGGGCGACCGGCCTTCACAGCCGCCGAAACAGCGGGACGACCTGTTCCGTGCCCTGAGACGGCCGTCCCGGCGACCCGGCGACCCGGCGACCCGGCGACCCGGCGACCCGGCACCCGGCACCCGGCACCCGGCACCCGGAACCCGGAACGGCATCGCCGACCGGCCTCACGCGACCGCAGTCACGGGCGGCAGCCCCGGATCGGCGTCACGGACCGCACCCTCCCCTCCGGCACCACCCGCCGGCGGCCGGACCACGTCGTCCATGGACCGTGGCATCGTCGACCACCATCGCCCACCGACATCGGTCCGACCGGCGTCCGCACCACGGTCACGGACCGCGTCGTCGGCCCCCCTCGGCCCCCTTCGGCCACCCTCGGCCACCGGCGTCACGGCCCGGCGGTCCGGGGCAGGTGGCGAATCCGCAGGATCCGGAGGTTATGTTCCGGCCCGGAGCGGTACTCCTGCCCGCGAGGGAGCGTCCGGTTCCGGACCGGTGCCCCGGTGGATCGGGGCCTCCGGATGCAGGGTGCGCTCTCGCGGTGAATGGTGTTAGTGGACCCGGTGACAGCGCCGGGAACGAAGCAGCCCTCCGGACCGAGGAGCAGAGACCATGTCGACCTCACAGCCCGACGCCTCCCGGCCGTCCCCCGACCGCACCACCCCGGACAACCTGCTCCACACCCGAACCGGCACAGAGGTGTCGCCGGAGGACATGGTCCTGGTCACGGGCAGGGACCTCACCCCCCGCAACCTGGAGTGGGCGCGGCGCAAGCTCGACGAGGAGGGCCCGGACGCGATCGAGAAGCTGCTGCCCTGATCCCTGATCCCTGATCCCTGAGCGCGGTGCCGGGACCCTGGCCGGGTGACGGATTCCAGCGGTCGCCGACCGGGGCCCCTGCCGCGCAGACCGCCCCCGCCGCGTGCGGAGTCGTCGCCGGTCCGCCCTTTCGAAGGCACCCTCCGGGCTGTCAGACTCCGGAGGGTGCCCGACTTCGACATGCTCGTCCTCGGATCCGGTCCGGGCGGTCAGAAGGCCGCCATCGCCGCGGCCAAACTCGGCCGCCGCGTCGCCGTCGTGGATCGCCCCGACATGCTCGGCGGGGTCTCCCTCCACACCGGCACCATCCCCTCCAAGACCCTGCGCGAGGCGGTGCTCTACCTCACCGGCCTCACCCAGCGCGACCTCTACGGGCAGAGCTACCGCCTGAAGGAGGACATCACCGTCGCGGACCTGACCGCGCGCACGCAGCACGTGGTCGGTCGTGAGGTCGACGTCATCCGCAGCCAGTTGTCACGCAACCACGTCGCCCAGTTCTCCGGCACCGGCCGCTTCGTCGACGACCACACCGTCGCCCTGCGCGAGGCCGGCGGCCAGGAGCGGCTGATCCACGCCGAGCACATCGTGATCGCCACCGGTACGCGGCCCGCGCGGCCGGAGAGCGTGGAGTTCGACGGACGCACCATCCTCGACTCGGACAACGTCCTGACGATCGAGCGGGTCCCGCGGTCCCTGGTGATCGTCGGCGCGGGGGTCATCGGCATGGAGTACGCGTCCATGTTCGCCGCCCTGGGCAGCAAGGTGACGGTGGTGGAGAAGCGGGCCGGGATGCTCGACATGTGCGACGTCGAGGTCATCGAGTCGCTCAAGTACCACCTGCGGGACCTGGCCGTGACCTTCCGGTTCGGGGAGACCGTGGCCGCCGTCGAGCGGCATCCGCGGGGCGCGCTGACGGTGCTGGAGAGCGGCAAGAAGATCCCCGCGGACGTGGTGATGTACTCGGCGGGCCGGCAGGGCCTGACCGAGGGGCTCGACCTGGACAAGGCCGGGTTGGCGGCGGACGCGCGCGGGCGTATCGCGGTGGACGAGCACTATCGCACCCAGGTGCCGCACATCTACGCCGTCGGCGATGTCATCGGCTACCCGGCGCTGGCCGCGACGGCGATGGAGCAGGGCCGCGCGGCCGCCTACCACGCCTGCGGGGAGCCCGTGGGGCGGATGCACCGGCTCCAGCCGATCGGCATCTACACCATCCCGGAGATCAGCTTCGTCGGCCGGACGGAGGACCAGCTCACCGAGGACCGGGTGCCGTTCGAGGTGGGCGTCGCCCGCTACCGCGAGCTGGCCCGCGGGCAGATCATCGGGGACGCGCACGGCATGCTCAAGCTGCTGGTCTCCCCCGAGGACCGCACGCTGCTGGGCGTGCACTGCTTCGGAACCGGCGCGACCGAGCTGATCCACATCGGCCAGTCCGTGATGGGCCTCGGCGGCACCGTCGACTACCTGGTCGACGCCGTCTTCAACTACCCGACGCTCGCCGAGTCCTACAAGGTCGCCGCCCTCGACGCCACCAACCGGCTGCGGCATTTGGACCGCATCGGGGACTGAACGGTACGGGCGTGCCCTCCCCCCCGGCTGGGCAGGGCACACCCGACGGCAGAGAACATCGCGGGGACAGATCCCCCGACGGCAGAGCATCACCCCGGGACCACAACACCCCCACGGCAGAACACCAGCCCGGGGAACACAACACCCTTCGAGGGCGGAGCACCACCTCGGGGCCAAGGCTCTGCCCTCGGGGCCAAGGCTGGCCCCCGGGGCAAAGCTCTGCCCTCGGGGTCAGAACTTCGCCGCCGGGACAGAGCGACCCACCCCCGCCGGCGGAGCACCACCCCGAGGGCAGGCCACCCCTGAGGCCGACGCCCCAAAACGCCACACACCCGGAGGCAACCGCCCCCTAGGGCAGATCCTCCTCGTCCACGACGTGCACCGCGGCCTCCTCCGCGCCCGCCGCCCCCGCGTCGATGCCGACGTCCTCGGCGATCTCCTCCTTGGTGACGTCCCGGTGCGCGCCTTCGTCGGGGGCGACGAGGCGGCCGGCGCGCTCCCCGCCCGCCTCGGGGTCGACCGGCTCGCCCTCACCGCCGGGAAGGTCGCCGATCCCGTCGCCGGCGGGCTCGGACACGTCCGGGACCTCCTGGGCCAGACGCTGGTCGAGGGTCTCGCCCTCGTGCTGCTCGGCCGCGGTCGTGCCGTGCTTGGTGACGCCGAGGGGCTTCTCCGGCGGGGAGTAGCCCTCGTCCAGGGTCTCGTCGTAGGTGCGTTCGTCGAGGGCGTCCTGGAGGTCGAGGGGCGCGGCGTCCTCCTGCTCCTCGTTGCTGCCGGTGGGCTGGTAGGCGTCGTCGCCCATCGTCTCGGGCTCCGTACCCATGGATCCTCCCTGAGCCTTCGGTTCGCTGCGTCGTCCCCCGTTCGCTCGTCCGGGTATCCCCGCCGCACGCGCCCCAACCCCGGCACATGCCGGACGCACGGGCCGGCCCGGAGATTACCGGTCCGTCATCTTGAAGGGTCAAGAGCTGGGGCTATCATCACTCGCACACTCGGTGTGACCGGCCGCCGACGCAAGGTGGGCGGTATCCACCGCGCTTTCCCCGTCCACGCCCCGCGGTCATCCCCGCGCCGGCGCGGCGGAGCCCCACCCCCCACCCTTCTATGCCGTCGGGCCGTCCCCTGCTCCGGCGGTGTGCACGACGGAAAGCAGCGAGATGAGCAACAACGGCAGAGGGCTGCAGGCGAACGCCCTCGGCATGTTCGACACGGTGGTGATGGCGGTGGCGGGCAGCGCGCCCGCGTACTCGATCGCGGCCACCACGGCGGTCCTCGCCGGTGCGGTGGGGCTGGCCGGTCCCGCGGCGCTGCTGTACTGCGCGATACCGATGCTGGGCATCGCGCTGGCGTTCAGCTATCTCAGCCGGATCGACGTCAACGCGGGTGCGAGCTACTCCTGGGTGGGGCGCACCCTCCATCCCTTCCTGGGATTCGTCAGCGGCTGGGCGCTGGTGATGTCGGCGACGATCTTCATGGTGGCGGGGTCGCTGCCGGCCGGATCGATGACGCTGGCGCTGTTCGACGAGGGCCTCGCCGACGACACGGCGCTGTCGACGCTGGTGGGCGCGGGCTGGTTCCTGCTGATGCTGGGGGTGGTCCTCGGCGGCGCCCGGCTGACCGTCCGCGCGCAGCTCGTCATGTCGGGCGTGGAGCTGGCGATCCTGGCGCTGTTCGCGGTGCTGGCGTTCCTCCACTCGGACAACGCCCGCGCGTTCGACTGGTCCTGGCTCGGTTTCAGCCAGTTCGACGGGGTGTCCGGGTTCGCGTCGGGGGCGCTGGTCGCGGCGTTCTACTACTGGGGCTGGGACGTCACCAGCAACCTCAGCGAGGAGACCCGCGACAGCCGCCGTACGACCGGTCTCGCCGGCCTGATCGGCGTGGGCGTCGTCTTCCTTCTGTTCGAGGTGTTCACCATCGCGGTGAACATGATCCTCAGCGCGCGGCAGATCGAGGAGAACGGCGCGAACGTGCTGGCGGTGCTCGGTGAGGAGGTGTGGCCGGGCTGGGGCGGCAAGCTGCTGATCGTGGCCGTGATGCTGTCCACCGTCGCCACCCTGGAGACCACCCTCATCCAGGTCACCCGTTCGCTGTTCGCGATGGGCCGCGACCGGACGATGCCGGCGGCGCTGGGCCGGGTGCACCGCAGGTGGAACACCCCGTGGGTGGCCATCGCCGTGGTCGGCACGGTGGCGCTGGGGATGTTCGTCGCCTCCAACGCGCTGGGCTCCGTGGGGGAGATCCTCTCCGACGCGATCTCGGCGATCGGCCTGCAGATCGCCGTCTACTACGGTCTCGCGGGCCTCGCCGTCGTCGTCGCCTACCGCAAGAGGCTGACGCGGTCGCCGTCCGACTTCCTCTTCGGCGGGCTGTGGCCGCTGTGCGGCGCGCTGTTCATGTTCTGGATCTTCGTCGAGTCGCTCGGCGAGCTGAGTTCCGCGGCGGTCGCGATCGGCCTCGGCGGGCTCGCGGTGGGGCTGGTGCCCATGCTCTGGTACTGGCGGCAGGGCAGCGAGTACTACCGGCCGGCCCGGCTGGACGCCTCCCGGACGGTGGAGGCGGACTACGTACCGGGAGGTCCCGCGCCCGCGCACTCCGCCGCCCACGAGGGCCTGCCCACCGACTTCTAGAGGGGGACCGGCGATGGCACGTGACCGCTTCGCTCCCGACTTCGACCCCGACTGCGGGGACACGGCCCTCACCTCCGCCCGGCACGACATCGTCATCGGCCGCTGGCAGGGCCTCAGGGACCTGCTGCGGGTGACCGGGCCCGACTGGCTCGCCCGCGGGCACCGGGTACGGATGCTGGCCCAGGCCTGCGCGGGCAGTTCGACGATGGAGTCCTGGCTGGCGGCCGAGCCGCGCGGTGCCGACGCGCTGGTGCTGCGGGCGGCCACGGAGACCGCCCGCGCCTTCAACCTGGCCATCGCGGCCGGGAGGGGCGTGCCGATCGACCGGCAGCGGGTGGACACCGCGGTGCTGGCCTGTCTGGCGGCGGCCGAGGCGTACCCGGAGGATCCGACGCCGTGGATCTCACTGATCTCGGTGGCGCGGCTGTATCCGTCGGGGGTGCGCCGGCAGGAATTGGCGCGCTGGTGGGACGAGTTGCACCGGCGGGACCCGTACAGCATGGAGGGGCACCTCCAGGTGCTGCACTACTACTCGGCGCGCTGGCACGGCACGCACGGTCTGATGTACGACTTCGCGCGGGACGCCGCCGGGGTGGCCCCGCCGGGCTGCCCGTTGCCGGTGCTGGTGCAGTACGCCCGCGTCGAGGAGTACCGCTTCGCCCTCGAAGCGGCGCCGGACCGGTCCACGGCGGTGGGCCTGGGCCGGCACTGGGCGCACGACGGCGCCGTCGGCGACCTCCGCCGCACGTGGGAGCGCTGGATCGTGGGCCGCACAGGGACCGGGATCGCCCCCGGTGAGCTGCGTGACCTCAACTACCTGGCGCACGCGGCCTGTTCGGCGGGGGTGGGTGACGTGGCGGAGCCGCTCCTGCGGATGCTGGACCGACGGGCCACCCGGACTCCGTGGTCGTACACCGGGGATCCGGCCCAGCAGATCCTGCGGTCGCGCAGGGAGTGGGGGCTGAGGACGTGACGGGCCGGGGGACGGGGCTGGGGAAAGGGCCCGGTCGCAGGGACCGGGTGACGAGCGGGCCCCGGGTCACGGGGCCGCGTTCGGCCCGTCCGGCCGTGCGCTGCGCTGTTCGGCCATCTCGCGGCTCAGCTCCGCCGTCTCCGGCTCCGGCAGCCGCTCGAAGCCGTCCTCGGTGATGACCGAGACGATGGGGAAGATCCGCCGGTTGATGTCCGGTCCGCCGGTCGCGGAGTCGTCGTCCGCGGCATCCCACAGTGCCTGCAGGGCGGCGAGGGCGGCCTCGCGCCGGTCCATACCCTTGCGGAACAGCTTCTTCAACGCGCCGCGGGCGTACGGCGATCCGGAGCCCTCGGCGTGGAAGTCCCGCTTCTCGTACAGGCCGCCCGCCACGTCGAAGCTGAAGATGCGGCCGCGCTCGCCCTCGGGGGCGGAGGCGTCGTAGCCGGTCAGGAGGGGCACGACGGCGAGGCCCTGCATGGCCTGGCCGAGGTTCTGCCGGATCATGCCGGCCAGGCGGCGCGCCTTGGCGTTGAGGGTCATCGCGGTGCCCTCGATCTTCTCGAAGTGCGCCAGCTCGACCTGGTAGAGCTTCACCATGTCCAATGCGAGCCCGACCGTGCCCGCGAAGGCGACGGCCGTGTGGTCGTCGGCGGGGTGCACCTTCTCCAGATCGCGCTGGGCGATGAGGTTGCCCATGGTGGCCCGGCGGTCTCCGGCGATCAGCACGCCGTCGCGGAAGGCGAGGGCCAGCACGGTGGTGCCGTGCGGCACCCGGTCCGGCGCGGCGCGGACACCGTCCGGGAGGATGCGGCGCGTGCTGAGCAGTTCCGGCCGGTGTGCCGCCAGGAACTCGGTGAAGGACGAGGTTCCGGGAGTGAAGAACTCCGCCCCCAACCGCCCGCCGTTGTCGTCCCCCGCCATGGCACTCCCCCTCGTCCCGCCGAACCGACACCCGGACTCCTACCAGATGCAGGCGGACGGGAAACGCCCGGTACGGTCACAGCGCCTTGCGGCGGACGAGGACGCCGAGCACCAGCAGGCCGGGCAGCAGCGGCAGCCACACCGTCAGGAGCCGGTAGCCGAGCACGGCGGATGCGGCCGCGGCGGGCGGGGCGCCGGTGGAGGCCAGCGCGAGGGCGAGCGCGGCGTCCAGCGAGCCGAGCCCGCCCGGGGTGGGCAGCAGGGCGGCCGCGCTGCTCGCGGCGAGGTAGAGCAGTGCCACCACGGCAGGGGACAGGGGCAGCGCGACGGCCCGGGTGACGGCGATCAGCACGCACGCGTGCAGCGCGGCGAACGCCACCGACCCGCCCCACAGGGCCGCCGCCCGCCGGGGTCGCGCGTGGACGGCCCCGATGTCGGCGCTCACGGCGGCCAGGACCCGTCGGCACCGCGGCCACCGCCGGCCGGCCAGCAGGACGCACCCCGCGACGGCCGCGACGGCGACGGCCGCCCAGCCGCCCCCGTCGTGCGGGATCCGCAGGGTTCCCGGGCAGGCGGCGGCGAGGAGGACGATCAGTGCGCCGCGCGCCACGCCGCCGGCCGTGGCCTTGACCCCGACGGCGGTCGCCGCGCGGCCCGCGGTCAGTCCGCAGCGCATGAGGAAGCGCAGGTTGACGGCGCCCGCGCCGAGCCCGGCGGGCAGGACGTGGTTGGCGGCGCCGGCGGCGAACTGCGCGGCCACGAGCCGCCCCCGCGGCAGCGGGGGGAGCACGGCGCCCTGCTGGGCGAGGGCCGCGCACAGCCAGGTCCCGCAGGCGGCCGCCGCACCGACCAGCAGCCAGCCCTTGTCGGCCCCGGCGAGCCGCAGGGCACCGGTCTCCAGCACGGGCCAATACCGGCGGGCCAGCCACACGGCGGCCACGAGGACCGTCACCGTGAGGGCGGTCTGCCCGTAGGCGACGGCGCCCCTGCGGGGCGCCGCGACGGAGACCTGCTCGGACGTCATGGGGAACCGTTCGCGCGGGGCGGGGGCGCGAGGTGCAGGTCGAGGCCGGCGGAGGGGTGGCGCTCCCAGCCGCGGGCGTACCGGGCCGGCGGGCGGCCCGGCTCGGAGAGGGCGGCGGTCGGCACCCGGCGCGTGGCGCTCAGGATGCCCGCCTCGGTGATGTTGACGTTGTGGCCGCGCGGGTTGGCCGAGGAGCAGCCGGCGTAGAAGGCGACGGGGATGGCTTCGGTGCCCGTCAGCAGGCAGGGTGGGCGAACGCCGAGCCGGTGCAGGTCGGCGGCGACACGGCCCCAGTCTCGGCGGTCGGCGGCGGTGCGGTCCACGGTGCGGTCCAGGACGACGTACTGCACCGCCAGATGCCCGGCGAGCCCCAGCGCCACCACCGCGGCGGCGACGGGGCGCCACCGGCCGTTCGCCTTGGTGACCAGGTGGAACAGGGCGTCCGCGACCGGAATGGCGAGCAGGAGGTAGGCCGGGAGGAGGAAGCGGGGCGCCGCGTAGCCGATCATGAACAGGTACGGCAGGGCGGCCGTGGTGGCGCAGGCGAGCAGGAGCAGGGTGGGGGTGGTGCGCCGGGCCCGGGCCGCGATCGCCAGACCGGCGGCGGCGAGCAGGGGGAGGACGAACCACCAGGCCATGACGACCGGGTGGGGCATGGAGCCGGTGCAGGGGCGGCACAGGGCCCGGCCGACCAGGCTGCGCATCTGGTCGTCGACGGCGATGTTCCAGCCGAGGCCGCCCTGGACGCGGGAGCCCTCGGACAGCCGCTCGGCCAGGCCTCCGTAGGAGAGGTAGGCCTCGATCACCCACTGTCCGATGCCCGTGGCGAGCCCCGCCGCCAGGACCAGCCCCAGGCGCACCTGCCGGCCGACCGCCACCAGGACGAGCAGCGGCAGGCCGATCCACACGGCGTCGGTGGGCCGCATCCACGCCATCAGCGCGGCGCCCGCCGCCACGCCCCACAGGGCGGCGCGGTCCCCAAGGTCCGCACGGACACGCAGGCAGCAGCCGGCGCAGGCGAGGGCGCCGATCGCGACCCAGTAGTTGGGCATGGCCGCCGGGCCGTAGAACAGCGTGACCCACAGGGAGGCGAAGAGGGCGCCGCCCGCGGCGAGGACGCGGGCCGGGAACAGCCCGCGCCACACGCGCAGGGCCGCCCAGAGGGCGAGGCCGGACAGGAGCGCGAGGTAGACGCGGAGCAGTTCGGTGGAGGTCGACCAGGAGGTGACCGGTGCCACCAGCAGCGACACGCCCCGGGCGCGCGGTGCGCTGAAGAAGGCCGGGGGCGCCTGGGCACTGTGCTGGCTGACGTACACCGTCTCGTCCCAGCCGAGGCCGAGGCCCGGTCCGACGAGGACCAGTTGGGCCACCGTGAAGGCGGCGGCCACGGCGGCGAGGAGCCACTCGTCGCGTCTGCGCCAGGGTGCCCCGGGCACGGTCGCCGGGGTGCGTCGTCGTACGCCGACGAGCGTGGCGTTCGTGCCGTTGGCCATCGTCCACCCCTTGCTCCGGAACGGAGGAACCGCGAAACCGTGGAAAACATGGCCAAACTAACCTGTCTCGGGCGCGCACGCAGGGTGCAGTTCGGCCAGGTGACTGACGGCGGCGGTCAGCGGGTGTGCGGGCGGCGGTGCGGGGGCTGCTCGGGCGCCGGTCGCTCCGGTGCCGGCGGGATGTCCCGCACGGCCGGTCCCTCGCCGTTGAGGTGCACGGGCGTGCCGTGGTGGCCGATCGTCAGGGCCGGGCCGGACAGCAGCGTGTACGTGGCCTTGTCGGGGCCGACCTCCACGTGCAGGCGGCGGCCGAGGAGTTGGAGGGAGAAGGCGAGACGGCTGAACCGCTCCGGCAGACGCGGGGCGAA
Source organism: Streptomyces sp. NPDC052016 (assembly GCF_044548445.1). Lineage (NCBI taxonomy): Bacteria > Bacillati > Actinomycetota > Actinomycetes > Kitasatosporales > Streptomycetaceae > Streptomyces > Streptomyces sp. NPDC052016. The sequence goes on along the minus strand of NZ_JBIUBX010000005.1, from coordinate 158,421 downwards.
GCACAGGGTGCCGCCGTCGCGGCGCAGTCCGCCGAACCCGGCGACCAGCGCCGTCCAGGTGCCGGCGAGCGAGGCCATGTGCAGCCCGTCGCGGGTGTTCTGCTCCAGGTCCGCCAGGTCCATCAGGGCGGCCTCGACGGTGTAGTCGTAGGCCAGGCGCAGATGGCCGGCCCGGGCGGCGACGACGGCCTGGCAGCACGCCGACAGGGACGAGTCGCGGACGGTCAGCGGCTCGTAGTAGGCGAAGTTGCGGGCGATCTGCTCCTCGTCGAAGAAGCCGTCGCAGGTGTACATCGCCAGCACCAGGTCGGCCTGTTTGACGACCTGCTTGCGGTACAGGTCGAAGTAGGGGAAGTGCAGCATCAGCGGGTACTGGTCGGGGCGGGTGCCGGCGAAGTCCCAGCGCTGGTAGCGGGTGAAGCCCGCGTGCTGCTCGTGCACGCCCAGCTCGTCGTTGTAGGGGATGGACACCGCCCGCGCCGCGTCCCGCCAGGCCGCGCTCTCCTCGGCGTCGACACCCAGCTCGGCGGCCTGCTCCGGGTGGCGTTCGACGACGTCGGCCGCGGCCAGCAGGTTCGCCCGGGCCATGAGGTTGGTGTACAGGTTGTCGTCGGCGATCGCGCTGTACTCGTCGGGGCCGGTGACGCCGTCGATGTGGAAGACGCCGTGCGCGTCGTGGTGACCGAGCGAGCGCCACAGCCGGGCGGTCTCCACCAGCAGTTCGACGCCCGTGTCCCGTTCGAAGAGGGTGTCGCCGGTCGCCGCGACGTAGCGGACGACGGCGTCGGCGATGTCGGCGTTCACGTGGAAGGCCGCGGTGCCGGCGGGCCAGTAGGCCGAGCCCTCGGAGCCCTCGATGGTGCGCCAGGGGAACGCGGCTCCGCTCAGGCCGAGCTGCGCGGCGCGCTCGCGGGCCGCCGGCAGGGTGTTCTGCCGCCAGCGCAGCGCTTCGGAGACGGCCTCGGGCGCCGTGTAGGTGAGCAGGGGCAGCACGAAGGTCTCGGTGTCCCAGAACGCGTGGCCGTCGTAACCGGAACCGGTCAGGCCCTTGGCGGGAATGGCACGTTGCTCGGCGCGGGCGCCGGCCTGCAGGACGTGGAAGAGGGCGAAGCGGACGGCCTGCTGGATCTCCTCGTCGCCGTCGACCTCGACGTCGGCGCGCGCCCAGAAGTCGTCGAGGTAGGCCCGCTGGTCGTCGAGCAGGCCCTGCCAGCCGCTGTGTCCGGCCGCCGCGAGGGCCGCCTCGACCTGGTCGCTCATCGCGGGCCGGGAGCGGGCGCCGGACCAGCCGTGCGCGACGAGCTTCTCCACCCGCAGCGTCTCGCCCGGCTCCAGGACGGAGGTGACGGTCAGCCGGGCCACGTCCACGTTGCTCTCGCCGCTGACGGTGGTGCGCTCCGGGCCGTCGACGGTGTGGTCGGCGGCCACGGCGACCCGCAGCCCGCTGCGCCGGGTGCGGTGCACCAGGCGCAGCCGCCGGCCGACGGCGACGTCCTCCTCGGGCTCCAGCGGCGACTTCAGGGCGCGGGCCGCGCGCGGGTCGCCGTTGGGCTCGGGCAGGCTCTCGTTGGCGACCAGCTCGGACTGGATGACGACGCGGGAGCGGCTGCCGACGGCCTCCACCTCGTAGGCGACGGCCGCGATGGCGCGCTGCGTGAGGGAGACCATCCGGGTGGAGCGCACCCGGACCGTCGAGCCGGCCGGCGAGGTCCACTCGCAGGTGCGCTCCAGCACGCCCCGGCGCAGGTCGAGGACGCGTTCGTGGGAGACGAGCCGGCCGTACCGCAGGTCGAAGGGCTCGTCGTCGACGAGCAGCCGCAGGACCTTGCCGTTGGTGACGTTGATGACGGTCTGGCCGGACTCCGGGTAGCCGTACCCCGCCTCCGCGTACGGCAGTGGGTGCAGCTCGTGCACGCCGTTGAGGTAGGAGCCGGGCAGCCCGTGGGGTTCGCCCTCGTCGAGGTTGCCGCGCCAGCCGACGTGCCCGTTGGACAGGGCGAACACCGACTCGCTCTGGGCGAGGACGTCCAGGTCGAGGTGCGTCTCGCGCACGCACCAGGGTTCGACGGCGTAGGACCGGTCGGTGATCAAGCGTGCCCTCCCAGTTCGGCCAGGTCCTTCACGACGAGGTCCGCGCCGTGCGCGTACAGGGCGTCGGTCTGCCCCACCCGGTCAACGCCCACGACGTACCCGAAGTGCCCGGCACGGCCCGCGTCCATGCCCGCGAGCGCGTCCTCGAAGACGGCGGCCCGGGACGGCTCGACGCCGAGGTCGCGGGCGGCGGCGAGGAAGGTGTCGGGGCGCGGCTTGCCCGGCAGCCCCCGCTCGGCGGCGACCACGCCGTCGATCCGCACCTCGAAGAGGTCCTCGGCGCCGATGGAGCGCAGCACGTCAAGGGTGTTGGCGCTGGAGGAGACGATCGCCGTGCGCAGGCCCCGCGCGCGGACTGCCTCGAGGTAGCGCAGGGTGCCCTCGTAGGCCTCGACGCCGTCCGTGCGGATCTTCTCCAGCAGCAGCTCGTTCTTGCGGTTGCCCAGGCCGTGCACCGTGGCGGCGTCCGGTGGGTCGTTGGGGTCGCCCTCGGGCAGGTGGATGCCGCGGGAGGCGAGAAAGGTGCGGACGCCGTCGGCCCGTGGGCGTCCGTCGACGTACTCGTCGTAGTCGCCGGCGGTGTCGAACGGCCGGAAGCCCGCCCCCTCACGCTCGCGCAGGAACGCGTCGAACGTCTCCTTCCAGGCGGCCGCGTGCACCACGGCCGTACGGGTGACGACCCCGTCGAGGTCGAAGAGGCAGGCCTGGATGGTGTCCGGGAGACCGAGCGTCGTCGTCATACGGAAACGGTTCCCCCGTACGGCGCCGGCCACCGAGTGGCGCGCGCCACATCGGCCCCGCAAGGCGCCGCCATGGCGCGGGGCCGGACGCCGGCACGCCACGGGGTCAGTCGTGCGGGAAGGAGTGGTGCTCGTGCGCGATGACCCAGCGGCCGCGCCGTTTGCGCAGCCCGAACGTCAGCCGCAGCCGCAGCGCCGGCCGCTCGGCCAGCTCCTCGGGCGTGCCGCAGCGCAGCAGGGCGTGGGCGTAGGCCACCTCGGGTCCGGCCGCGACGTCGAGCGCGTCGATCTCGAACAACGCGCCCTGCGCCTGCCAGGCGAAGAACGGCGGCCAGATCGCCCGGTAGGCGGCCAGGCCGCGCAGCCCGTCGTGGGGTGGGGTCACGTTGTACAGCAGGAGGTCCTCGGCGTGGTCGGCGAGGACGGCGTCGAGGTCGCCGCGGTGCACGGCGTCGGCCCAGCGCGTGATCAGGGCGCGGATGCGCCGCTCGTCCTCGGACACGTGCTCCTCCTCTCCGGCGACCGGGGCCGGCATGGTCACCCGCCTGTCCAGACTGCGACACTCTTCTGTGTGCTCACCTTCGACGACCTCGTCCTGCGTGCGCGTTCCCTCGTCCGGGACGGCAAACGCGCGCTCCTCGGCATCGCCGGCAGCCCCGGCGCCGGCAAGACGACCCTCGCCGAGCACCTGGTACGGGAGCTGAACGGCACCGGGGAGCCCTGGGTGGCGCACGTCCCGATGGACGGCTTCCACCTCGCCGACGTGGAACTCGACCGGCTCGGCCGCCGCGACCGCAAGGGCGCGCCCGACACCTTCGACGCGGCCGGGTACGCGGCTCTGCTGCGCCGGCTGCGGGAGGAGGCGGACGGCGACGACATCGTGTACGCACCCGGCTTCGAGCGGGTGCTGGAGCAGCCGGTCGCGGGGGCCGTCCCGGTCCCGCCGGCCGCCCGCCTGGTCGTCACGGAGGGCAACTACCTCCTGCTGGACACGGGCGCGTGGGCGCGGGTGCGGCCCCAGCTGGACGAGGTGTGGTTCTGCGAGACGGACGAGGAGGAACGCGTCCGCCGACTCGTCGCCCGGCATGAGGAGTTCGGCAAGGGGCCCGAGGAGGCGGTGGCCTGGGTGCGGGGCACGGACCGGCGCAACGCCGAGCTGGTGACGGCGACGCGGGAACGCGCGGACCTGGTGGTGCGGCACGTCGCAGGGGGGCCGTATGGGGCTGGACATCACCGTACTGGGGCTGGACTGGGGGGAGTTGGAGCGGACTCCCACGGCTGAACGGCAGGACCTGCTGTACGAGGCGGCCGGTCCGGAGGACTCCGACCGGCACGCGGAACCCCGAGCGGGCTGGGTGTTCCCCGCCTCGCCGAAGGTACCGTGGTGCGGCCGCTACGAGTTCCACAGCACCACCGGGACCTACAAAGCGCACTTCTGGGCGGGCGACGGCTGGGACACCGCACGGAAGTTCGCCGACCCCGTGCTGCGGGAGTCCCTGGACGGTTTCCTCTTCCACCTCATCTGGGAAGGGGACGATCCGCCGGAGGTGGTCCCGGAGTCGGGTCTCTTCCCGTCGGACTCCACGCCCTGGCGGCCGAGCCTGCTGCTCGCCTGCCCACCCCCGGTCGTCCCCGTGATCGCCGCCCACTGGGCCCGCGCGGAGCCGCTGCTCAAGGGCCTGCGCGAGGAGTACGACCGGCACGCGGGGCGTCCCGGCGGATGGATCGCGGACTTCGACGCCTTCACGGTGCTGTTGCGCGAATGGGCCGTGGTCGTCGACGAGACGGCACGGAGGGGCTGGGGCCTGCCGGGGCTGCCCTTCTGAACAACCGGCCACACCCCGGGCGACCCCGTTGTCAGTGACCGCGGTTACCGTCCTCGCCATGACGGACGGAATCGTGTGGCTGGTCGACCTCAAGGGCTGGATGTCCAGCGTCGTGTTCGCGCGGGGTCTCTCCCCGGAGGAGCTCGCCGTACGGATGGGAGGCGCCCGGGACGGGGCGACGGAGCCGGTCACCGATGCCCAGGTGTGGCAGCTCGGCGTCACGGAGTGGCGGGACGACGCCGACGGGGACGGAGTGATCCGCGTGGGCAGCTCCGGGGACTGGGCCTTCGCCCTGGAGTACGGGGACTCCACCGGCGGTGACCTCCTCGAGGAGATCTCCCGGGACGGCGTCGAGGTCGTGCGGTACGTACCGGTCCAGGAGCATCCGCCCGCGATGGTGGACTACGCGCGTGACGGCGTGTTCCTGTGCGGCTTCGGGCTGCGGGAGGAGATGTGGCGCTGGGGCCGGGAGCCGGACCTGCTCCTGCCCGACCTCGTCGCCGCCGGGGTCCTCGCCCCCGACGGAAAGACCTGCCTGGCGCCGGAGGACGAGGACCACAGGACCGGTTACCGGCGCAGTCTGGGGGTCGTGGAACGGCGGTTCGGGCTGTCCCTCTCCCCCGCGTACCTGCGGGAGGCCCGGCTGCCCGCCTACGCGGTGCGCGGCGCCCCGCGGATGACCCTCGAGGACTGAGCGTGCGCGCGGTCAGGCCGCGCGCAGCGTCAGCTCCGGCTCGCCGTGCGCGTCGGCGTCCCCGAGGACGGCGGTGAAGCGGTCCGTCCGCACGGTCAGCCCCTCCGCGCACCGCTCGACGGACACCGTGAGCGGCTCCCGCGAGCCGTACCGTACGGCGAAGACGTGCAGGTCGTCCGGGGCGTCCGGGATCGGGCCGGCCTCCAGGGCGGTGGAGCTGACCAGGTGCTTCCAGCCCTCGTCGGGGTTGCCGTAGCCGCGCGGGTCCGCGACGAGGGCGAAGGCGGCCTGCTCCTGGGTGAGTTCGGCGCGGGCGTCGAAGTGGGCGGCGCCCCGCGCGTCCGGGTGCGTGAGCCGCAGCGCGCCGGCGGAGGCCACCGCCCCCCGGGCCGTACGCCGCACCCGGTCGCCGTCGTCCTCGGCGTACGGCAGGCCGGCCAGCAGGTGGGGTGTGCCGTCGAGACGTTCGACGGCCACGGTGGTCCACAGGGTGGCGCCGTCGGTGACGTACAGGGAGCGCACGTACCGCAGGACGTGGTCGCGGCCGACGACCGGCTTGGTGACCAGCTTGGCGGTCAGGCCGTCGGCGCGGGCGTCGCGGACGCGTACCTCGCCCATGGGACGGCACAGCAGGAAACCGTCGGTGACCGGCCCGAAGCCGTGCTGGCGGGCGACGGCCGCGGGCAGGTAGTACGTGCCGCCCGCCTCGACCAGCGACGGGGTCATCCGGTCGTCGAAGGCCACCGAGACGGTGCCCGCGCGCAACTGGTGGCGCTTGAACGACGCGGAGGGCGTGCGCTGCCAGCGCGTGGCGTCCTGGATCTGCCAGACCAGCATCCAGGCGAAGTGGCCGTCGACTCCGCCGTCCGCCTTGACCGCGTGCCGCCCCCAGCGGGTGTCGCCCCGGTAGCGGCCCAGGTCGGAGCCGATACGGCGGCTGAAGTAGCGCAGGCCGAGGACGGACTCGAAGCCGGAGTGCTGCTCGCTGTAGCGCGGGCCGCCGTTGTCGAAGCCGCCGCCCGTCAGGCGGGCGTCGATGTAGCGGGCGAGCGCGTCGCCGTCCTGCGCGAAGACCTCCTCGCCGCTGACCCGGTGCGCCTGGGCGAGGAAGGACAGGGAGATCGGGCCGTAGTTGTTGTCGTAGGCGCCGCCGTGCTCGGGAGGCAGCAGGGCTCCGCGGTCGCGCACCCGGTGGGCGCGGATCTCGTCGGCGTAGAGCGTCAGCGCCCGTACGCGGACCGCTTCGCCGTCCTCCGCGGGAAGATGGCGGGCCAGCATCAGCCCGCCCACCACACAGCCGATGGCCTGGTTGCCCGCCTCCTGGGGGTTGAAGAAGGTCGCCTCGGTGAGCCAGCGCCAGTAGCCGCGCGCCACCTCCAGCAGCTCCGCGCGCAGGTCGTCGCCGACCAGGCCGTCCGCCGTGTCCAGGACGTTCACGGCCTGGAGCAGCGCCCACACCGTGCTCGGCCAGTCGCCGACGGGGTGCGCTCCGGCCGCGAGCGTGTAACGGGCGTAGGGCAGCCCCGAGTCGCGGACCCTGAGGTTCGGATAACCGGGGTTGTCCTCCCGGTAGACCCGTTCGCGCAGGTGGAAGGCGAGGCTGCGGCGCACCGCCTCCGGCAGCCGGGGATCCTTGGTGCGCTGCCAGGCCAGGGCCAGCAGGGAGGTGATGCCGAGCGAGGTGTCGCCGATGTCGTCGACGCAGTCGGGGTGTTCGAGGCTGCCCTCGGGGGTGAGCCGGGCCAGGGCCTGCTCGGTGACGTCGGCGAGGACGGCGTCGTAGGCCTCGGGGGTGTCCGGCAGGTCGTGCAGCGGGGCGCGCTGGTGGAGGAGGTGCACCGGGGTCAGCCCTTCATGCCGGAGGTCGCCATGCCCTCGACCAGCCGCTTCTGGAAGACGAGGAAGCAGATGAGGGTGGGGGCGAGCGCGATGGTCGACATGGCGAACATCGCTCCGTAGGAGGAGCCGCTGGTCTGGTCCATGAACAGGGTCAGGCCGAGCGGGACGGTGAACTTGTCGTTCTGCTGGAGGTAGACGAGCTGGTGGAGGAAGTCGTCGTAGGTCCAGATGAAGGTGAAGATCGTGGTGGTGATCAGGGCCGGCCTCATCAACGGCAGGATGATCTTCCAGTAGATCTGCAGGGGGTTGGCGCCGTCCATCATGGCCGCCTGGTCCAGCTCGCGCGGGATGGAGCGGATGAACTGGACCATCAGGAAGATGAAGAAGGCGTCCACCGCGAGGAACTTCGGCACGATCAGCGGCAGGTAGGTGTTGATCCAGGTCAGGTTGTAGAAGATCGTGTACTGGGGGATCAGCACGGCCTGGGTGGGCAGCATCAGCGTGCCGAGCATCAGGCCGAACCAGATCTTCTTGCCGCGGAACTCGAAGCGCGCGAAGGCGTAGGCGGCCAGCGAGCAGGAGATCACGTTGCCGATCACCGCGCCGATCGTGACGATCAGCGAGTTGGTGATGTAGAGGGAGAAGGAGTTGCCGGAGCCGCTCCAGCCGTCGGCGTAGTTCTGCGGGTTGAGCTCGTTCGGGATCAGGCCGGGGTGGGTGAAGATCTCGGTGTCGGGCTTGAGGGAGCTGCTGAGCATCCACAGCAGCGGGTACAGCATGACGATCGCCACGCCGATGAGCAGGGTGTGGATGAAGATGCGGCGGGTGCCGGTGGCGGAGCGGAGCCTCTGCAGCGGCGACGCGTTCGGGGTGATGGCGGACATCGAAGTATTCCTCGCTCAGGCGTCGTTGTGGACTCTGACGACGTCGGACATCAGTCGTCGTAGTGGACCCAGTAGCGGCTGGCGATGAAGTTGACCGCCGTGAAGCCCGCGATGACCAGGAACAGCACCCAGGCCAGCGCCGAGGCGTAACCCATCTGAAGGTCGGTGAAGCCCTTCTTGTACAGGTAGAGGGAGTACAGCATCGTCGAGTTGAGCGGCCCGCCTGATCCGTTGCTGATCACGTAGGCGGGGGTGAACGTCTTGAACGCGTCGATGATCTGCAGGACGACGTTGAAGAAGACGATCGGGGTCAGCAGCGGCAGGGTGATTCTGAAGAAGCGGGTGGCGGGACTGGCGCCGTCGATCGCGGCCGCCTCGTACACGTCCTTGGGGAGCTGCTTCAGACCGGCGAGGAAGATCACCATCGGGGTGCCGAACTGCCACACGGCGAGCAGGATCAGGGTGTAAAACGCGGTGTCGGGGCTGGAGATCCAGTCCTGGCCCTCGATGCCGAACCAGCCGAGGAAGTCGTTGAAGAGGCCGTCGCCGCCGAAGACCTGGCGCCAGACGATGGCGATGGCCACCGCCCCGCCGAGCAGTGAGGGCAGGTAGAAGGCGGCCCGGTACAGGCCGATGCCCTTGAGGTCCCGGTTGAGCAGCATCGCCACGCCGAGGGCGAGCGCGAGCTTCAGCGGGACGGAGACGGCGACGTACAGGAGCGTGGCGTGCACCGTGTCCCAGAAGACCGGGTCGTCGGCGAACATCCGCTCGTAGTTCTCGGCACCGACCCACCGTGCGGGCGTCAGCAGGTCGAAGTCGGTGAACGACAGGTACAGCGAGTCGAGCATCGGGTAGATCGTCAGCCCGAACAGGCCCACGAACCAGGGGGCCAGGAAGAGGTACGGCCACCATCCCCCGCCCCGCCGTCTGGCGAGGCGGCGGCGCATCCGGTCGCGCTCCCGCTGGTCGGGCGGGGTCGCCGGAGCCGGCTGCTCCTTCACGACCTCGTCGGTCTTCGCGGTGGTCATACTCATCTCCCTGGCCCTCTCCCGGTGTTCTCGCCCACGCCACGCCTACGCCGACAGAATCCCTGCCGCCTGGTCGAAGAACTCGCCGAGCTGCGCCTTGATGGACTTCTTGCCGAAGGCGACGGCGAGGTTCGACTGGAACAGCAGGTCCCAGATCTGGTCGGCGCCCTGCGGCGGGGGCACCGGGTTGGGCAGCGCGTCCGTCGCCTTCGCGACGCGCTGGGAGATGTAGTCGGCGTTCGCCATGTTGAGCTTGTCGGTCTCGGACAGGCCGGAGGCGATCAGGGTGCGGGCCTTCTCCGTCGGCGGGATGCCGCGCAGCAGCTGCATGTCCTTGATCGCGGTCTCGTTCTGCGCGAAGAACGACATGATCCTGACGGAGTCGGCGATCCGCTTGCTGGTCTTGGTGGCGCTCAGCAGCACACCGCCGTTGACGAAGTTGCCCTCGCGGGCACCGGACCAGTCGCCCTGCGGGGTCGGCAGGAAGTCCAGCTGCGCGTCGGTGATCGAGCCGCCCGCGCCGTAGACGCCGGAGTCGAAGGTGAACAGGGCCTTGCCGATGACGACCGCGTTCTTGGTGAGGTCGTTGTGCGCGGCCGAGGTGATCGCCGGCGGACCGGAGGCGTTGGTCCCGCGCATCTCGGCCCAGTACTCCCACCACTCCTGGAGGGTGTCGGAGGTGAAGCCGAGCTTCTTGCCGTCCTCGGAGAAGAAGGTCTGGCCCTTCTCGCGGGCGAAGATCTCGAAGCACTGGAGGGTGGAGCCGCCGCCGTCGTCGACGCCGTAGGTCTTGCCGCCGCTCTTCTTGTACACGTCCTGGGCGATCTTCTTCAGGTCGGTCCAGGTCCACTCGCGGTCCGGCAGCTCCAGGCCGAGCTCCTCCAGGCCGCTGCGGTTGACGGTGAGCTGGTTGACACCGATGCCGGAGGGGACGCCGTAGAGCTTGCCGTCGACCGTGCCGTTGGCCAGGAGGGTCTTGGAGAACCCGGTGAGGTCGAGGGTCTTGCCGACGTAGGAGTCGAGCGGGGCGAGGACACCCTTGCGGGCGTACTGGGCGACCAGCGCGGTGTCCATCTGCATCAGGTCGGGGGCGCTGCCGCCGGCGACGTTGGTGTTGAACTTGTCGAAGTACCCGTCGTAACCCTGGTAGGTCTCCTGGATCTCGATCTTCGGGTTGTCCTTCTGGAACGTGGCAAGCGCCTTCTTGTAGGCCGCGTGACGCTCGTCGCTGCCCCACCAGATCATGGTCAGCTTGCTGCTGGTGCTGCCGGCACCGGTGCCCCCGGAGCAGGCGCTGAGCGAGCCGCCGAGCGCGCCGGCGACGGCGAGCCCGCTCGCGGTGCGGAAAAGGGTTCTGCGCGAGATCTGGTGACCCACCGGGTCCTCCCTGGATGTGCGTGACGGGTTTCCCGGCCGGTCGCAGCGGCTCGGGCTCATGGTGCTCGGAAGGGCGCCTTCCGGGGGTGCGGCCTCGCCCGGCCGCGCCGTCCTGACGGGTGTGGATCCCCGGCCGCCATGGCCGTCGTCACGCGAGCACGCCCTCGCGTGGCTGCCGTACCTCGGGTACGGGCGGGACGCTCACCCCAAGCCGGTGTCCCGACCGACTTTAGAAAGCGCTTGTCCGGACATTGGCAGACCGAGTCGGAGGCCGTCAATCCTCCGTCCCCGCGGCCTCGGTCACGGTTTGGACTCCCCGGGCGACCGCGAGCCGTGCGGCGCCGGCGACGGTGCCGGTGTCTCCGACCGTGCTGCTGACCACCTCGGTGGGCCAGCTCAGCCGCGCCAACTCGGCCCGCACACCGGGCAGGAGCTGCGGATCCGCGCCGGTGCTGCCGCCCAGCACGATCAGGCCAGGGTCCAGCACGGCGGTCACCGCGGCGGCGAGGCGGCCGACGTCCACCGCGTGCCGGCCGACGACGGCACGGGCCGCGGCCCGGCCCTCCGCGGCGAGGGCGAAGAGCCGCTCGGTGGTCCGGGGACAGGGTCCGTCGGCGGCCTGCCACGCCTCCCTGGCCCGGCGCAGCAGGGAGCGGGCGCCCATGTACTCCTCCAGGGCCTCCCGGCGCGGCTCACGGCCGTCGTCCCAGGGGTACGGCAGCCGGGCCAGCTCTCCGGCGGCGCCGTTCGATCCGCGCAGCACCTCGCCGCCGACGACGATGCCGAGACCGATACCGACACCGATCCGCAGATAGCCGAAGGTGCGGCGGCCGCGGGCGGCGCCCTCGTGCAGCTCCGCGAGCGCCGCGCAGTTGACGTTGTTCTCGAGGTGGACGGGCACACCCGGCGGCAGCGCGACGGCCATGGCGTCGAAGACCGGTCCCGCCTTGGCGGTCGCGGGCCGCATACCGCTGCCCTGCCGGTCGCGCGCTGCCACGTCACCGACGGCGACGACGATGGTGCGCAGCGGAACGCCCCCGGGCAGCGAGCCGAGCGCCTCGCGCACGGCGTCGGCGGCATCCTTCCGGGAGGCGGTGGCCTCGGCGAGCAGGGTGCCGTCCAGGGCGCAGCCCCGGACCCGGGTGAGGGCGGGGCCGAGGTCGACGGCGAGCACGGCCCCGGCGGCCGGCCCGAGACGGTAGACGGCCGCGGAGCGGCCCGTGCCGCTGGAGGCGGTGCCGGAGTGGGCGGCGAGCCGCACGCTCTCCAGCTCCGCGACGGCGGAGGACACCGTCGGCTTGGACAGACCCGCCAGGCTCGCGAGCTGCGGCCGGGTCGCGCTGCCCGCCTCGGCCAGCACGGCGAACACCGCACTCGCGCTCTCGGTCAGCCGGGGGGCTCTTGCCACATCGTGTTCCACAGGTTCCCCCACTCAGGTCACGGGCCGCTCGGCATCACGTACGGGCCGACCGGACGGCCGAGCGGTCGACGCCTCTTGACGCACTGTACTTCGTTAGTTAACTTCCTAACGAACATCACGGTACTCGCCTGCCGTGCTCCGCCAGAAGCCCGTCCCGGGGCTTCCCGAGTTACCGACTGCCCGTCCTCCAGGCACGGTTCGCCCGCCGTCGCAGCAACGACGAAAGAGGATCCGTGCAGGACTCCCCTTCCGCGCGCCCCCTCGTGGTCGGCATCGACGTGGGCGGCACGAAGACGCACCTCCGCGCGCTCGCGGGCGACACCCCGGTGGCCGACCACGTCCGCACGAGCGGCGGCTGGCGGCCGAACGACCCGGTGGCCGCCGCCGGGTGGCTGGCCGCGCTGGTCGCCGACGCCCTTCCGGCGGGCGCACGCCCGTCCGCCGTCGCCGTCGGCGGGCACGCCTGCGAGACCCCGCGCCAGTGCGAGCGGATCCGCACCGCGCTCCGACCGCACTTCGACGCGCCCGCGCTGGTCGTGGGCGACGCCCACCTCCTCGTGCCGGCCGCCGGGCTGGACAAGGGCACGGCGCTGGTCGCCGGCACCGGCTCGGTGGCCGTGGGCCGGCTGCCGGACGGCACCGCCGTCCAGGTGGGCGGCTGGGGAGCGGTCCTCGGCGACGAGGGCGGCGCCGCCGGTCTCGTCCGGGAGGCGGCCCGGGCCGTATGGGCCGCGCACGACCGGGGCGAGGAGCCCGACTCCCTGGCCCTCGGCCTGATCGCCTCGCTCGAGGTGCCCGAGGTACCGGCGCTCGCGGCGGCGCTGGAAGGCGCCTCGGAATTCTCCGCCGAGTGGGGCCGGCACGCCCCCGTCGTCTTCGAGGCCGCCGCCCGCGGCTCCCGGCCGGCCCGGACCGTGATCACGCAGGCCGGCGAGGCACTCGCCGCCCTCGTCACCCGCCTCGCCGCCCGCGGCGTCCCGGTCGACGACGTGGTGGTCGCCGGCGGCACGATCCTCGCCCAGCCGGCCCTGTACGAGGCCTTCACCACCGCACTCGCCGCCACCGCACCCACGGCACAGGCACGCCCCCTGCACGTCCCGCCGGTGGAAGGGGCGGTGACCCTCGCCCGGTCACTCCTGTGAGGCTCACCCCCACGCCCTCCACCCCGCCGAAAGCAGCCCATCCCCCTGAAGGGCAGTCCACCACGCACCCCCACCGGCCAACGCACCGGAGCAGCTCGGCGTCGCAGCCCGGCCAACCCGCTCCCGCACCCGCCAACGCACCGGAGCGGGTCGTGGCGCCGGCGCGCACCCCGGACGCTCCCGCACCCGCCACGGCGGGGAGCGGGTCGTGGCGGTGCGGCGCAGCCCGTCGCGTAGCCCTGCACAGCCAACGTCAACTTCCACCAGCAGGCAGCCGTACGCCCGGCCGGCGACGGGCTCGCCGCACCGCCACGACCCCGACCCACCCACCGGCAGCGGCCGCAACCCCGCAGCCGCAAGCACCCCAGCCACCGCCACAGCCGCCGCACGCACACCGCACCCCCGTTCACCCCCAGGACACACCCCAGCCCCCAAGCCCACCCCCACGGGCCACACCCCGCCCGTAGATCTTCGCTCGCACCGACCGGAACTCAAGAGAGGCACCCCCATGCCAGCACCCGCCGGGCACCGCACTCCCTCGGACGTGAACGGAGACGTGAACAGAAGAGGCTTCCTGAAGGCCTCCCTCGCGGCCGGCACCGCCGCCATCGTCGCCGCCCCGACCGTCGTCTCCTGGCTGGGCGCCGCCGACGCGAAGGCGGCCACGACGACCGCCGCCGCGGCGTTCGTCGACGACTACAGGACGAACGTCCTGACGAACCTCACGCCCGAGACCAACGCGGTGGTGCGCATCCTCGGCGGCATGGCCGAGGTCTGGAAGACGGGCTCCGCCTGGAACACCGGCACCCCCCTGCGCCCCGACGTCCTGCGCGCCAACATGCGGTACTGCGCCCGCGTCACCTCCGCCCGCACCGAGGCGCAGGCCAGGGAGGCCTTCGTCTACGACCGCCAGCACCAGAGCTACGCGATGATCGCCGCCCTGGGCCCGCTCGCCGGCCTCTACCGGGCGGGCGCGAAGGCGGTCACCTCGATCACGTCTGCCCCGGAGACCACGCCCCCGACCACGATCAGCGACGCCGTGCCCGCCGGCGCCCCGGCCGGTTCCGCGATCGGCGCGGGCTCGTACACCTCGGACCTCGGGCAGGTCGCCAAGCTGGTCGACACCGTGCGCGGCCCGTTCGCCTCCGGCAATCCGGGCAAGTACGCCTTCCAGTATCCGCGTCCGTGGCGCATGAACGAGGACAGCGAGGTCGTCGACACCGGGAGGACCGACGCGCTCGGCTACCCGGTGTACGACTCGAAGGTCGTCGTCGTCACACAGCTGCTGCGCCAGCGCAGCACCTCCCCCGTCGACGACGGCGGCTTCCCCAGCGGCCACACCAACGCCTTCCACCTGGCGTCCCTGGCCTTCGCGTACGCGGTGCCGGAGCGCTTCCAGGAGCTGGTGACCCGCGCCTTCGAACTCAGCCACACCCGGATCGTCTCGGGGATGCACTCCACCGTCGACGTCCTCGGCGGCCGCGTCATGGCCACCGCCCTCGCCGCGGCCGCGCTGGCCGACCCGGCCAACGCGGAGCTCAAGAAGGCGGCGCGGGCCCAGGCCCTGGCGTACTTCACCCAGCGCACCGGCACCACGCCCGACACCCTCTTCGCGTACGCCCACTCGGACGCGGCCGACCCGTACGCCGACCGCCGCGCCAACGCCCGCGCCGTCGAGCCGCGCCTCACGTACGTCCTCACCCGCGAGGGCCGCGACAAGCCCCTCACGGTGCCCAAGGGCGCGGAGGTGCTGCTGGAGACGCGGCTGCCGTACCTGGACGCGTCGCAGCGCCGCGAGGTGCTGCGCACGACCGCGCTGCCGTCCGGGTACGTCCTGCTGGACGGCTTCGAGCAGTGGGGCCGTCTCAACCTGTTCGCGGCGGCGGACGGTTACGGCGCCTTCGACGCCGACGTGACGGTCACCCTGGACGCGGCCGCGGGCGGCTTCCACGCGGCGGACACGTGGCGCAACGACATCGACGGCCGGGGCGGACTGACGAAGAAGGGTTCCGGCACGCTCACCCTGACGGGCCACAACCGGTACACGGGCGGCACCGTCGTGGAGCACGGGACGCTGGTCTCCGCCTCCGCGCACGCCCTGGGCCACGGCGACGTGCGCGTGGTGGGCGGTACCGTCCGGATCGACGAACCGGTCCAGGTGCACGGGCTGTTCGCGCAGGAGGCCGGCGTCCTGGAGCCGACTCTGCGCGCGGGACGGCACAAGGCGGTCCTGACGGTGACTCGTCGGGTGGTGCTGGGCGAGGGCAGCGTGCTGTCGCTGCGCGTCGACGCGGAGAAGCCCCCGGCGGTCGGGAGCACCGTACGGGTGATCGGCGCCCCGGCGCTGCGCGGCCGGTTCGACCACGTCGAGCTGAACTCCGACACGCTGCGGGCGGTGCCCGTGTACACGGCGGACGGCCTGTCGGTACGGCTCCTGAGGCGCTAGCCCGAGCGGGAGCCGGTGCGCACCGCCGACCATCAGGCACCGGCTCCGTCCCTCGTCCCCTCCCCCCTCTCCCTCCAGCCCGCCGTCCCCCTCCAGCCGCCTCCCGCCCTTCCCGGGCGCCTCCCGGCCCCCTCCCGCTCTTCCCCCCTTCGCGCCACCTCCCGGCCCCTCCCCCCGTACCGCCCCAGGCGCTCCACCGGACAAGTCACCGCTCGGCATGCCCCACCCCTCTTCGCGCCCCCGGGCCGGTCCCGGGCCGTGAGCTATGTTGAGCTTCGTGGGAGACAAAGGAGGAGGACCGGTGCCATCGCCTCAGCAGGCACGCGCACAGGCGACCACGATCACCTCGGGCAAGACCGCTCCGGAGGCGGAGGTGTCCCCCACCTCACGGCTCCGGGCCCTCTTCGACGGGCCCCACCTGTCCCCGGGGCAGCGGCGCATCGCCCAGTACCTGATCGAGAACATCACCGAGGCGGCGTTTCTGTCGATCACCGATCTCGCCGACCGCGTCGGCGTCAGCCAGCCCTCGGTGACCCGGTTCGCCGCCGCGGTGGGTTTCAGTGGTTACCCGGCGCTGCGGGAGAAACTCCAGTCGATCGCGCTGGGCACCTTGGCCGGCGGGCCCGCCGCGGCCGAGGTGAACCGGAGCAACGAGCTCCAGGCGGCGGTCGACGCGGAGATCGAGAACCTGGAGAACCTGCGGCGCGACTTCGCCGACCCCGACCAGGTCATCGACGTCGGCCGGCAGCTGTCGGCCTCGACGCCGCTGACCATCCTGGGCCTGCGGATCTCGGCCTCGCTGGCCGAGTACTTCGCCTACGCCGCCCGCCGTATCCATCCGGACGTGCGGCTGGTGACGCGGGGCGGCAGCGTCGCGTACGACGCGCTGCTGCAGTCCCGGGAGGCGGGTGGGACGTGGGTGCTCGCGTTCTCGATGCCCCGGCACGCGCAGGAGACGCTCACCGCCGTACGGGTCGCGCGCAGTGCCGGCCTGAAGGTCGCGCTGGTGACCGATCTGGCGCTGGGGCCGGTGGCCGACGAGGCCGACGTCACCTTCGCCACTGGCACGGGCTCCCGGCTGGTCTTCGACTCGTACGCCGCCCCCGGCGTGATGGCCGCCGCGCTGCTCCAGGCGATGACGGACGCGGGCCCCGAGCGCACCCAGGCGCGTTTGGAGGAGTACGAGCAGATAGCAGAGCAGCATCACTTCTTCCTACGGGACTGACCCGCTCCCACCGCCCGCCCCACCCCCCTGCAGGAAAATGTTCAAGCGGATCAATCCGGGCATTTCGCGCATGAATGTTTTCATACGTCTTGCAAAGGCGTCGGCATATATAAATACTGCTCACGGCCGCACCCGCCCGCCCCCAGGGCTCGAGTACGGACACCCGAAGCCGCCGTCCCCTACCCGCGTCGGCGCCAGGGTGTCCGGGGCCTCGCCGACGCGAGGGCCCGTGGCGGCCCCGGTCATCCCCTAGGCCGGGGCCGCCCCACACCGTCGGACCACCCGTCACGACGCCGCACACCGGAAGCGATGATCATGCCCCTGACGACGACGCGCATCAGCCCGGACTGGCCGTGCCAGGTCAAGACGCCCGGGAGCTACGACTGGGAGCGCTCCGCGGCCAAGTGGCTGCGCGAGCTGGTGCCCGCGCGCTACGCGAGCTACCCGGCGCTGCTGCGCCACCCCGTGCTGCTCGCCCGCCACGCGCAGATCCAGGTCCAGCACGAGATCCGCGTCGCCCGCACCGCCCTGCAGACCGCGCGCGCGGACCTCCCGCGCCTCGGGATGCCCGAGTCGGTCATCGAGCACACGATCAAGCTGTACGCCGCCGAGGTCCTGCAGCTGCAGCACATCGCGCGCAGCGTCCGCGCGGTCACCGAGGCCCTCGTGGACAGCGGTTCCGGGCGCTGAACGGCGCCCTCCGTTCCGGGTCCGCGCCGGGCGTCCCACCTGGCGGCGGCGATGCCGCAAGACCGCGATCGGAAGCGGATACGTGTGCCATGCTCGTGGCGTGACGAGCGAACCCGTCCAGCCCCCGGAGTCCGGCGCCGTGCCCGACATGGCCGCCCTGACGCGGGTCGTCGCGCGCCAGCGCGCCGAGATGGACCGGCTGCAGGACATGGCGGCCACCTCAGCCGTCCTGGAACGCGCCAAAGGCGCCGTGATGGCGCAGACCGGTTGCTCGCCGGAGGCCGCTCAGGTGGAGCTGCAGCGGCGCGCCAAGCAGGCACGGCGGACGGTGCTGGAGGAGTGCTGGATCACCCTCGGCAGCCTGGGAGCACCGGCCGGTACGGCCGCCGAGCCGTCCTCCGCCGAGGACACCGCCCGCGGTGACGTGCCGGACGCCGTCCCGGTCCCGACCGAGTGCGACGCGGTCGCCCTCGCCCGGCTGGGAGAGGCGCTCGTCCGTGTCGGCAGCCCGCGGGAGCTCGCCCGCTGTCTGCTGGACCACCTCGCCGCCGACACCGGCGCCGACGCGGTCCTGCTCTTCGCGCGGCTGCCCTCCGGTGGGCTGGAGCTGGTCGGGCACGCCGGCGTCGACGAGACGCTCGCCGGGCAGTGGAGCCGGGTGCCGCCGCTGACCGGGGTCGCCGCGCTGGACGCCCTCACGTCCGGGCAGGCGCGCTGGCTGGAGGACTTCGCGCAGGACCGTCAGCGGTACCTGCTGATCGGGAGCCCGCCGGAGCGGTGGCCGACCCGGGCCTGGCTGCCGGTGGTGACCGGAGGCTCGGCCGACGTCGTCCTCGGCATACTCCGGCGCCGCGAGGGCCCCTTCACCCCCGAGGTCCGCCACCGCCTGCTGGCCGTCGCCCGGTTGTGCGCCGGGCCGCTGCGCATGTTCGGCCCCCGGCAGCAACCCGCCGCCGGCGCGGACGCGGACGCCGTGCAGACGGTGTTCGACCGGCTGCCCGTCGCCGCCGTCCTGCTCACCCCGCTGTGCGCCGGCTCCGGCCCGGTCGAGGACTTCCGCATCGAGGCCGCCACCGCCGGGACGTACGACGTGGCCGGCCGCGGCGGCCGGGAACTGGTCGGGCTGCGCTTCCTGGAGTGCTGGCCGGACCTCGCCGAGGTTCCGCTGTGGCAGGGCTGCCTGACCGCGCTGGCCTCCGGAGAGCCGTACGAGAGCGAGCCGTTCGCCCGGCAGCAGGTCGTGGCCGGGGTCAGCGAGCTGGCCACCTACTCGGCGCGGGCGGCACGGCTGGGGGACGGACTGGTCGTCAGCTGGATCCGGCACGATCCTTCGGACCGGCAGGAGCAGCGGCTCGCGGACGTGCAGCGGTTGGGCAATCTGGGCTGGGCGAACTGGAACCTCGTCACGGGCGAGGTGAACTGGTCCTCGCAGGTCTTCTCCATCCTCGACCGCGACCCGGCGCAGGGCACCGTCGCGCTCGCCCGCCTCCCGCACCTGGCACTGCCCGAGGAGAAGCCCGGGCTGGCCCGTGTGGTCGGGGAACTGGTGCGGGAGGGGCGGCCGTTCGACGTGCCGTTCCGGATCGTCACCCGCGAGGGCGTCCGGCATCTGCGGGTGGTCGCCGAGGCGGTCCTGAACGTCGACGGCACGCCCGTCGAGGTGCACGGTTTCGTCCAGGACCTGACGGCGCAGCGCAGCGCGGAACTCGCCCTGGCCGCCAGCGAACGGGCCATCCTCACCCAGCACGGCGTGCTGCAGGCCGAGCGCACGGTGGCGGCCCGGCTCCAGGACGCGCTGCTGCCGCTGCCGAAGAAGCCGGTCCGGCTGGCCGGGCTGCGGGTCGACATCGCCTACCTGCCCGCGCAGTCCGGGCTCAACGTCGGCGGCGACTGGTTCAGCGCCATCGAACTCCCCGACGGGGACGCCCTGTTCGTGGTGGGAGACGTCGCCGGGCACGGCATGGACGCCGTCGCCTCGATGGCACTGCTGCGCTTCACCGCCAAGGGCATGATCATCACCGGTTCGTCGCTGACCGGAGCGCTCTCCCGGCTCAACGCGCTGCTGCTGCACTCCCGCGACCCGCACGGCAGCGCCACCATGGTCCTGGCCCGCTACAGCCCTCGCGAACGGCGGCTGGTCTGGGCGCAGGCCGGCCATCCGCCGCCGCTGCTGCTGCGCGACGGCGAGGCCCGCTACCTCGCGCGGCCCCTGGGCATGCTGCTCGGCGCCAGTGACACCCCGCGCTACGAGGAGGCGGAGTTGCGTCTGCAGGCCGGCGACCGGCTGGTGCTGTACACCGACGGTCTGGTCGAACGGCCGCTGGAGAGCATCGACCGGGGCCTGGAGCGGCTCGGCCGCGCCGCCACCGCACCCGCCGCGGCCGGACCCTCGCCGCTGGAGCGACTGCTCGGCGCGATGCTGGAGCCGGGGAGACGGGACGACGTGTGCGTGCTCGACATCCAGGTTCCCGCGGACGGGGACCACGCCGGGAAGTAGGCGTTCGCCGCCTCAGCCGGTGCGGGACTCCAGGTCACGGCGGGTGTCGTCGCCGTAGACGCCGGTCTCGTCGCCCCGGATGCCGTACCAGAGCTGGAAGCGCGCCACGGCTTCGGTGAGAGCCGTGTCGTAGCGGCCGTCGGTGGGGCCGTCGTCGTAGACGTTCGGGATGCGGCGCAGGCGTTGCTGGAGGTCGGTGACCTCGGGGCCGGTGTCGCCCTCGCGGAGGGTGCCGGCGCCGTCCGGGTCGGTCGTGGCGGCCGGGGGCGTGGCCGGCGCCGGGGTGGTGGGAGCCGCGGGCGTCCGCGCTGCCGTTTCGTCGTCGCGGGCCGGAAGCAGGAGGGCGCACGCGAACCCGGCGAGCGCCGCCGCCAGGACGGCGACCGAGGCGACGGCGGCGCGGTGCGGTCCGGGGCCGGGCTCCCGCGGCGGCCTGCGGCCGGCCGCCGACGGGAGTTCCTCGGTGTCGGCCTCGGTGCCGGGCTGCCGTCGCTCCGGCAGGCGGACGGCTTCGTAAGGGCCGCTGTCCTCGGTCATCTCGCGGAACAGCTCCGCGAGCGCGTCGGTGTTGCGCGGCCTGAGGACCCGGACGGGTTCCAGGACCGGGCGTTCGTACGGCTCTCCGGGTTCGGCCGGTGTCGGCACGCTGCTCTCCCTCCGTCCCGTGTCCCCGGGGAGGGATACGTGCGCGGGCCGCGCGGGGTTCAGCCGGCGAGGAAGCGGTGCAGGGAGCGGGTCAGCGCGGCGACGAAGGCGTCACGGCGGGCGTCGTCGAGGGCGTCCAGGGACAGGTACGGGTTGAGGTCCTCCAGCTCCACCAGCAGCAGCTCCCCGCCGGGGGCGCGGCAGGCGTCGACGCGCTGGACGCCGTGCGCGAGGCCGTTCCAGTCGACGAAGCGGCGGGCGAACTCCAGGTCGTCCGGGGTGACGTCGTACGGCTCCAACTGCCAGCGCCGGTCGGGGTGCGGGGCGTACAGGGCGTACTGGAGGTCCTGGTCGACGAAGTAGAAGGACACCTCGTAGGCGAAGTCGACGTGGGGCTGGATCAGGGTGGTGCCGTCGGCCTGACCGGGCAGGAGGTCGGCGGTGACGATCCGCATGCCCATGGAGTCGGCGCCCAGCTTGGGCTTGACGACGTAGCGGTCTGCCTCGGGCAGGCGGTGCAGGTCCTCGGGCCGGTCGACGGTGGGGATGACCGGGAAGCCGGCCGCGCCCAGGTCCAGCAGGTACTGCTTGCCGGCCATGTCGGCGCGGCCGGTGAGCGGGTTGTAGACGAGGGTCCCGGCGCTCAGCGCCCGCTCGCGGAAGGCCTCGTAGTCCTCCCGGTAGCCGAGGACGGGACCGCTGTTGCGGATGACCACGGCGTCGAAGGCGTCCATCAGGGCGGCCGCGTCCCGGGGATGGCACAGGGCCAGGTCGAAGTCGGCCCGCAGCCGGGAGGTGAGCAGGATGTCCTCGTCGCAGTAGCGGCGCCCGCGCGCCTGATAGGCCAGGTCGGTGACGTAGAGGAGGCGGGGACGGGCGGACATGGGCTCTCCTCGAACGGTGCGGCGGTGCGGCGGTGCGGCGGTGCGGGCAGCGTACGTGGAGGCGCGGGCGGGACCCGCGCCGGGGCGGGCGGGCACGAACCGGCGCCGGGCCCGCGGGGCTGAGCCGGGCCCACGCCACGACCCGGAGCGCCGCCGCGCCCGCCGGCTGAGCCGAGCCCACGCCGACGCGCGCTCGGGGCTGAAGCGCGGCCGCACCTGCCCGGCTGAGCCGAGCCCTACCCGCCGCGGCTGGGCCGGGCCCCGCTCCGGGGTGCCGGCGAGCGGGGCGGAGTCCGTGTGGTGGTGGGCGGTGCCGGCCGTGCGGTGAGGGCTGCGCGGAGTGGGACGGCCGGTGGGCGAGGGGCGGGCGGCACGTACGATGGCTGTTCCGGGGCCGGGTCGAACGACCGGTCCCGGGACCGTCGTCCACTCCTGTTACCCCGCAGTGTTCTCCCGAAGGGCTCGCGACTCCGTGACCACCGCAACACTCCTCGACGGCAAGGCCGCAGCGGCCGACATCAAGAGCGAACTCGCCCTCCGTGTGCAGGCTTTGAAGGAGCGCGGCATCACCCCCGGCCTCGGCACGATCCTGGTGGGCGACGATCCGGGCAGCCGTTCCTACGTCGCCGGCAAGCACCGCGACTGCGCCCAGGTCGGCATCGCCTCGATCCGGGTCGAGCTGCCCGCCGACGCCTCCCAGGCCGACGTCGAGGCGGCGGTGCTGCGGCTGAACGCCGATCCGGCGTGCACGGGCTTCATCGTGCAGCTGCCGCTGCCCGCCCACATCGACACCCACGCCGTGCTGGAGCTGATCGACCCGGTCAAGGACGCCGACGGTCTCCACCCGGCCAACCTGGGCCGGCTGGTGCTGGGCATACCGGCGCCGCTGCCCTGCACCCCGCGCGGCATCATCGACCTGCTGCGCCGCAACCACGTGCCGATCACCGGCCAGCAGTTCTGCGTCATCGGCTGCGGGGTGACCGTGGGCCGTCCGCTGGGTCTCATGCTCACCCGCGCCACCGAGCACGCCACGGTGACCCTGTGCCACGAGGCCACCCAGGACACGGCCGCGCACGCGCGCGTGGCGGACGTCGTCGTGGCGGCGGCCGGTGTGGCGCACCTGGTGACCCCGGACTGGATCAAGCCCGGTGCCACCGTGCTGTCCGTGGGTCTCACGCGCACGGTCGAGGGCATCCTCGGTGACGTCCACCCGGACGTGAGCGATGTCGCCGGGTCGTTCGCGCCGCCGGTGGGCGGGGTCGGCCCGATGACCCGGGCGATGCTGCTGACCAACGTCGTGGAAGCGGCCGAGCGGCTCTGACGACTGCACTCGGTTCCCTGTAGAGGGAACTGAGTGCCATCCCGTGCTACGTTCCCCGCCATGAGCAGCAGTGAGCCGGGGAACGTGAAACCGCCCATGCGGGACGCCCTGGTGGCGGCGGCCTTCCGGCTGTTCCTGGAACGGGGCTACGAGCAGACGACCGTCGACGACATCGTGGCGCTGGCCGGGGTCGGACGGCGGTCGTTCTTCCGCTACTTCCCCTCCAAGGAGGACGTGGTCTTCCCCGACCACGAGCGCTGCCTGGCCGACATGACCGCCTTCCTGGCGGCGAGCGGTGAGGAGCACGAGCCGGTGCGCCGGGTGTGCGACGCCGCCCGGCTGGTGCTGCTCATGTACGCCGAGAACCCCTCCTTCTCCGTCCAGCGCTACCGGCTCACCAAGAAGGTGCCGGGCCTGCGCGCGTACGAACTGTCGGTGGTGTGGCGCTACGAGCGGGCCCTCGCCGAGTACCTGCGCGGCCGCTTCGCGGGTACGCGCGACGGGAACCTGCGGGCCGACGTGATCGCGGCCGCGGTGGTCGCCGCCCACAACAACGCCCTACGGTCCTGGCTGCGGTCGGACGGGCAGGGCGACGCGGGTGCGACGGTGGACCACGCGCTGGGTTTCGTGCAGTCGGCGTTCGGCGCGCCCCTCGAGGCCCCGCCGGCCGCGCCGGCCGCCGTCCCGGCCGCCCTCCCGGCCGGGGAACGGCCGGAGGACGTGGTCGTGGTGGTGGCACGGCGGGGGGCGCCCCTGTGGCGGGTGGTGCAGGAGGTCGAGACGGCCCTCGGGCGGGACTGACCCGCCGGGACGGGTCGGTTCGGCACTCAGGAAGGCCGGTCGGACCCTCTCCCTTTTTTGGGGTACGCAGTGCCTTTACGAGTGGCACTGAGTGCCATACTCTGTGGGCGTGCACGGTGGCACGGCGAACCGCGCACGTGCGTGCACGGGTGAGCCGGCACGCGGGATTCCGGCCGAGCGCAGGGAGTTGACCAGCGTGTACCACCACTCAGGAAGCGCCGTGCAGCAGGCGGCGGGCTCCTCGGCGGGCGTCCTCGACCATCGGGGCACGGACGGCGAGGCGATCCTCTTCCAGCGCTGCACCTGGTGCGGCACCGCCATGTACCACCGGCTGCTGTGTCCCGTCTGCCAGGGCAGCGATCTGCGCACGGAGCGCAGCGAGGGCACCGGCACGGTCCGCCACTCCACGGTGGTGCACCGCAACACGCCCTCCGCGCGCAACGTGTCCCTGATCGAGATGGCGGAGGGCTTCGTGGTGCGCGGCCGCGTCATGGGCCCGCCCATCGGCATCCACAGCGGTGACCGGGTGCGGCTGTCGACGGCCAAGGACCCGGTCCGCGGCGAGCCGGTCTTCCAGCTCGTCGACGAGCCGTACCGGGCCTGGCACTGACGCCTCCCGTCAGGGGGCCTGTCAACCCAGGCCGGGGACCAGGTCCCTGACCCGCACGGGCCGCCCCGTCTCGAAGCACCGGTTGGCCGCGAGCCCGACCGCCAGGGCGAGCGCGCCGTCGCGTTCGGTGGCGGCGGGGTGGCCGACGGCGGTGGAGTGACCGTCGGCGGTCGAGTGGCCTTCGGCGGTCCCGTCGCCGTCGGCGGTGGGGTGGCCGCCCGGCCGTGAACCGCCGAACAGCGCGTCGAGCATCCGCGCGTCTCCCCCGCCGTGGGCGTCGTACGCGACGGCGACCGGGATGTCCACCGGCGGTTGCCACAGCGGACGGAGCGTCAGCCGGACACCGCCCGCGTGCTCGGCCGCCGTGTCCCCGTGCAGCGCACCGCGCGCCGAGGTGAACCGGGTGCGGGGCGCCTGCCAGCGGCTCTCCTCGACCTCCAGTTCCAGCCGTCCGGCACTGCCGTTCACCATCACCCGACAGCCCTCCCAGGGCGCGTACGCGGTGAGGTGGTACGTCATCGTGGCGCCCCGCGCGTACCGCACCAGGACCGCCATGTCGTCCTCGATGGTCACGGGGCCGCCGAAGACGTTGCGGTCGCGGTGGTAGCCGTCGTCCCCCTCGGCGTCGAGATACAGGGCGCGCAGCGTCGCGTCACCCGCCAGGTCCAGCGCGAACGGGTCGCCGGCGGCCGCCTCGGCGCCGTGGGCGCGGTCGTAGTCCCGGCGCAGACCGTGGCGGGCGCCCGCCACGGGGCCGTAGAAGGCCAGCCGGCCGTAGCCGAAGACCTCGTCCGGTGTGTCGGCGAGCCACCAGTTGACCAGGTCGAAGTGGTGGCCGGCCTTGTGCACCATCAGGCCGCCGCTGTACCGCTTCTCCCGGTGCCGGCGGCGGAAGTAGTCGGCGCCGTGCCGGGTGTCGAGCAGCCACTCGAAGTGGACGGAGAGGATCTCGCCGACGGCGCCCTCGGCGAGCAGCGCGCGGACCTTCTCGTGGACCGGGGTTGAAGCGGTAGTTGAAGGCCACGGTGAGGGAGTTCCCGGTCTCGCGGACCGTGTCCAGGATGCGGGCGCAGCGGGCCGCGTCGACGGTCATCGGCTTCTCGGTGACGACTCGGCAGCCCGCCTCCAGGGCGGGGACGACGTAGCGGTCGTGCTCGGCGTCGACGGTGGTGACGACGACCTCGTCGATGCCCTCCTCGGCGAGCAGGTCCGTGAGACGCTCCGGCTCCCACGTGGTGGCGGGCGGTGCGCCCGCCTCGGCCAGGAGCCGGTTGTGGAAGGCCATGCGGGTCGGGCTGGGGGCGCAGAGAGGGCGGCCACGGTGTGGCCGGGGCGGGCGGCGAGATCCCGGGTGAAGGTCTGGGCGCGGTGCCCGGTGCCCACGACGGCCGCGCGGAGAGGGCGAGTTCGGCTCATGGGGGTGGCCTTTCCCGGGGGTCGCCTCGCCAGTCCTGGTGACCGAATCCTTGCGGTCCCCCTGTTCGATTCCGCACCACAGGCAACCCACAGCCGCCTTTGGGGTTCCTCCGGTACGTGAGGGGCTCCTGTTACGGAAGGGGCTCCCACGCTCACAGTGGTGAGGAGTGAACCCTTGATCCGTGCCCGGCGAATAGGTGTCACCGCCGTGGCCGCGCTCGCGGCCCTGGCGGGAGCACCGGGACTGGCACACGCCCAACACCCGTCCGAGACATCACCGTTGGCCACGACCACCGACAGCGGGCTGCCGCCGGGGTGGCGCGTCACCGGGGAGGGGCCCGCACGTGAACTGGTGTGGCGCTCACGGAAGCCCGTGCCGATGGGCGACGCCCGCGTGGAGTTCCACGCGGCGAACCGTCTGCTCGGCGTACCGAAGCCGGCGAAGGACGGCCGTACCTTCCGGCTCGCCCTGGACGACGCCGGCGACACCCCCCTGAAGGACCTGCGGGTACTGGCGGGCGGGAACCGCCTGGACGCGCCCGCCGACAACTTCTCTGGTGGAAACAGCGGTTCACCGGCCGCGCAGCCGCCGGCCCAGGCGCCGGCGAACACGGTCGACCCCGGCAAGCCCGGCGCGTACCGCACGGTCACCGGCGAGTACCGGCTCGACCCGGTGAAACTGCCCGGGTTCGCCGCGCCGGTGGAGATGCAGGCGGTCGTGGTGGCGCCGACCGGGGTGACCGGCAAGCGGCCGCTCGCGCTGTTCCTGCACGGCAGGCACTCGACCTGCTACAAGCCGGGCGACGACGAGTACGCCAGCGGCGAGTGGCCCTGCCCCACCGGCACGAAGCCGATCCCCAGCCACAAGGGCTACCTGCAGGACCAGAAGCTGTTGGCCTCCCAGGGCTATGTCACGGTGTCGATCTCGGCCAACGGCATCAACGGGCAGGACTTCGCGGCCGAGGACGGCGGCGCCCAGGCCCGCTCCTCCCTGGTCCGGCAGCACCTCGCCCGCTGGGCGGGCTGGGCCTCGCACCCGGCCACCGCCCCGGCGGCCGTGGCGAAGGCGCCGAAGGCGGACCTCTCGCGTGTCCTGCTCGTGGGCCACTCGCGGGGCGGCGAGGGCGTCAACCGGGCCGCCATGGACAGCCTCTACCCGGCGCCCGCCGCCCAGGACGGCTACAAGGGCCCGGTCCGCTGGAAGATCCGCGGCACCGTGCTCATCGGACCGACGATCTTCGGCCAGAATCCGGTCGCCGACGTGCCCTCGGCGACGATCCTGCCGGGCTGCGACGGAGACGTCTCCGACCTCCAGGGCGAGGTGTACGTCGACGGGACGCGCGGCGTCGGCAAGGGCGCCGCCCTGCACAGCGCGGTCTACATGGTCGGCGCCAACCACAACTTCTTCAACAGCGAGTGGACCCCGGGCCGGGCCGAGGCACCCGCCTGGGACGACTTCTGGGAGGACGAGGAGCAGCGGGACCCGGTGTGCTCGACGGGCACCGCCACCCGGCTGACCGCCGACCAGCAGCACAAGGCCGGCGCCACCTACATCGCCGCAGCGGCCCGGCTGTTCGTCGGCGGCGACGACAGGGTGCGACCGCTGCTCGACGGCACGGGCAGGCGGGCTCCCTCCGCTGACCCCGCCCGCGTGCTCACCCACGCGGTCGGCGCCCGCCGGGGTGCCGGCTTCCTGCCGGACGGGCCGGTGGCGGTGACCGGTGCCCGGCTGTGCTCGGCGATCGACCCCGACCCGGCCGTCGCCTGCCTCGACCCCGAGGCCGGCGGATCGTCGCCGCACTTCGCGTGGTGGCAGACGGAACGCGAGACCGGCCGCCGCGCCGTCGCGCTGCAGTGGTCGGCGCCCGGCACCGCGGCCGGTGTCCGCCCGGCCGCGCCGCTCTCGCTCTCCGGTTCCAAGGACCTGGCGCTGCGGATGTTCGTGCCGCCGAACACGACCGGCACACAGCTCGACGTCTCCGTGACCGACGCCTCCGGACGCCGGGCCACGCTCGGCCGGGTCCAGGTCGACGGGCTGCCGGGCAGCGACCGCACCGCCTCCTACTGGGCCCGCGAGGTCCGCGTCCCGCTGGCCGCCGCCGCCCGGGCCGGACTCGACCTGAAACACGTCAAGTCGCTGGAGCTCACCCCGCGTTCGCCCTCCGGGCAGGCCTGGCTGGTGGACGCCTGGGGCTGGGCGCCCGGCACGCCGGCGGTGAAGGCGGCGGCCCTGCCGCGCGTCGACGTCGGCCGCGTCACCGTCAAGGAGGGCGACTCCGGCACCCTCACCTACCGGGTCCCGGTCACGGTGTCCGGGAAGGGCGCCGGCCAGGTCCGCGTGTACGTCCTCGACCCGGACACCGGACGGGCCACGGACCGGCTCGTGACCGTGCGGCCGGGCGGCAACGCCGTCGACGTACCGGTCGTGGTGAAGGGCGACACCCGCTTCGCCTACGACGTGCAGCACGACATCCTCGTGAAGGCCGTACGGAACGCCGTCGTCGGCTCGTACCGGGGCGGGGTCACCGCGGAGAACGACGATCCCGAGCCCACGATCACCGTGACGCCGGTCGCGGACCGGGTGACCGAGGGACAGACGCTGACCTGGCGCCTGTCGCTGTCCGAGGCCGCCGGAGTGGATCTGTGGCAGCCGCTCCTGGTCAAGCCGGTCACCGAGGGCGCGGAGCTGTCCACCAAGGACGTGGATCCGCAGTGGCTCCTCGACCACGCCGGCGTCGAGGCCGACCCGGAACGGCCGCTGTCCCAGGCGGACCTGTGGCTGTGGCTGGAGATCCCCGCCGGGGCCACGACTCTCGACGTGACCGTACCGACGGTGGGCGACCAGGTGGCCGAACCGGCCGAGTCGGTACGCCTGGAGCCGACCGACCTCGAGGGCGAACCTCTGCCGACCGTTCCCGCGCTGACGGGCACGGTGGTGGACGCGCCGTAGGCCGGCGCGGGTGAGGGGCACGGGCCGCCGGCCCGTGCCCCTCGTCTCACAGCGTGACGCGGATCCCGACCGTCCCGTCCAGGCCCCGCCGCAGCCGGCTGCCGAGCAGCGTGAGCCGGCCGGTGATGCCGTACTTGCGGGCGATGAGGGAGCGGTAGCGGGCCGTGGTCTCCGCGTCGCAGATCTCAGCGGTGGCCGGGACCTGCCTTCCGGTGGGCCGCCCGCGCAGGTCGCAGGGCCCGACGAGGACGTCACCGCGGGCCCGGATCCGCTTCACCTTCCAGGAGTCGGCGGCCGTCCAGACCCCGAGCGTGTCCCCGTCGCGCACCACCCACACCGGGGTGGCCACGGGGCTTCCGTTCTTCCGGTAGCTGGTGATCAGCAGGTACTTGCCCGCTGCCAGCGTGTCCAGCGCCGTTGTGTCCATGCCCGGAAGTCTAGGCAGCGTCCTCCCCCACCACCCGGGCGGCCGCAGCACGTACTCCGGCCGCACGGGGTGACGGCGAGCGCCGGCGGCGAGTCCTTCCCGAGCCCCACGGCGGCCGGGACCCCGGCCGCCGGCCCCTCCAAGTACCGCGATCGGGCTGGCCATTCGGGGACCACGCTCATCCCATGCGGCACTGTCCAGGCCGTGCCGCGGTCCGGCGACCCCGGCTCCACCGGCCCCGCGGACGCAGGCCCCGCGAGGCCGGACGCCGCTGCTCCGGTCCCCTGACACGCCTCGCCCGCAGCGGTCGCATCCCGACGCCCGCCGACGGACGCTCATCGCCCCTGCGTGAAGCGAGCGACGGCGTCCCCGGCGGCCTCCCCCGCGTCAGCGCACCGCGGACGCCATCCGACGCACCGCCTCCGTCAGGATCTCCGGTGAGGTCGCCAGGTTGAGCCGTACGTGACCGGTGCCGCCCGTGCCGAAGTGCGGGCCCGCGCTGAGGGCCACCCGGCCGCGTTCCAGGAAGGTCTGGGCCGGGTCGTCCCCGAGGCCCAGCGCGCGGCAGTCCAGCCAGGCCAGGTAGGTGCCCTCGCCCGGGCGGTGGGCGATGTCGGGCAGGTGGTCGGCGAGCAGGGTGGTGAGGAGGCGGCGGTTGGCGTCGAGGCCGGTCAGCAGGGCGTCCAGCCAGGCCGTGCCGTCGCGCAGGGCGGCGGTGTGGGCGAGGACGCCGACGTGGCTGGGTCCGTGGCCGACCTCCTCCGGCAGCAGGGCCAGGTCGGCGGCGGCCGCCGGGCCCGCGACGGCGAGGGCGGCCTTGAGGCCCGCGAGGTTCCACGCCTTCGACGCCGACATCAGTGAGAGGCCGCTCTCCGCGCCGGGGACGCTGAGATAGGGCACGAAGTCCACGCCCCCGGCCGTGAGCGGCGCGTGGATCTCGTCGGCGACCACACGGACGCCGTACCGGTCGGCGAGGGCGGCCACGGCGGCGAGCTCCTCGGCGGTGTGCACGGTCCCCGTCGGGTTGTGCGGGCTGCACAGCAGGTGCGCGGCCCGCCCGCCGCCCGCGACGGCCTGCCGGTAGGCGTCCTCGAGGACGTCGAGGTCGAGGCGCCCGTCCGCGCCGAGTGGCGCCTCGGCGATGCGGCGGTCCATGTGCGGGACGAACTGGAAGAACGGCGGGTAGACGGGAGGGTTGACCACGACCGGGTCGCCGGGGCCGGTCACCAGCTTGAGCATCTCGACGACACCCAGCATCACGTCGGGCACGATCGCGGTCCGCTCGACCGCGAGCCCGTGCCAGGCCCACCGCTCGGCGGCGAACGCCGCGAGTGCCTCCGCGTAGCCGGTGCCCGCCGGGTAGCCGGTGTCGCCGAGCGCGAGGGCGTCGGTGACGGCGCGGACGACGGGCCCGGCGAG
The DNA here is from genome assembly GCF_044548445.1 of Streptomyces sp. NPDC052016. Classification (NCBI taxonomy): domain Bacteria; kingdom Bacillati; phylum Actinomycetota; class Actinomycetes; order Kitasatosporales; family Streptomycetaceae; genus Streptomyces; species Streptomyces sp. NPDC052016. Next base: position 128,049 of record NZ_JBIUBX010000005.1, on the reverse strand, counting down.
CGGTACGTCCATCTCGGCGACCCACAGCGGCAGGACGTCCTCCGGATAGGTGCGCCACTTCATGCTCGTACGGGCTCGGAGGCGGTCGAGGGGGATGGCGTGCAAGGGGTTCGGTTCACCGGACGTCGCGTGCGGGATCCTGGTCATGGGCACAAGATAGGCGGCTCTGGTGTGACCTGGGATCACGTGAACGGGACATCAGCGGCGAGCGCGCCCGCGGAGGTCTCCCCGCACGCCTCGGCGCATGACTCCCCGCACGCCTCCGCGAGCGCGGGAGTGGCCTGCGGCGAGTCCGGCGTTTCCGGGGCGACGTGCGCGGCCGGGCCCGGCTCTGTCGGCCGCGGAGAACGGGGGACGGTGCGCGCCGGTCAACTTCGCCGTCTAGATTGCTCGTTGACCGTGGCACTTCCGCACCAGGCACGCACAGGAGCTGATCCGTGACCGAGAACCCGCCCGCCGTGGACGAGGCGGCGCAGTCGCTGCGCGACCGCATCAACACCGCCCAGCCGCACACCGCCCGCATCTGGAACTACTGGCTGGGCGGCAAGGACAACTACGAGGTCGACCGCGCGGCCGGCGACCAGATCCGCCGACTGCACCCGGGCATCGGCGAGTACGCCCGCGCCGACCGCCTCTTCCTGGGCCGTGCCGTGCGCCACCTGGTGACCGAGACCGGCATACGCCAGTTCCTCGACATCGGCACCGGTCTGCCCACCGCGGACAACACGCACGAGGTCGCCCAGCGCCTCGCCCCGGACTCCCGGATCGTCTACGTCGACAACGACCCGCTGGTCCTCGCGCACGCCCGCGCCCTGCTGACCAGCACGCCCGAGGGCCGCACCGACTACCTCGACGAGGACCTGCGCAACGTCGACGCGATCCTCGAACACGCCACGAAGACCCTGGACTTCAGCCGGCCGGTCGCGTTGATGCTGCTGGGCGTGGTGATCTTCGTCGGCGACGAGGAGGACCCGTACGCGCTGGTGCGCCGCCTGGTCGACGCCCTGCCGTCGGGCAGCCACCTGGTGCTGTCGCACACCGTCACCTCCCCGGCGATGCCGGACGTGGACGAGGCGGTGAAGTTCTGGAACGAGCACGGCACGCCGAAGCTGACCCAGCGCACGCCCGAGCAGGTGACCCGCTTCTTCGACGGCCTGGACCTGCTGGAGCCGGGCGTGGTGTCCTGCTCGCGCTGGCGCCCGGAGGAGACCGGCGGTGCGGAGCCGGAGGAGGTCGCCATGTTCGGCGGGGTGGCCCGCAAGCCGTGACGTGATCACTCCCGGCGGTGAACGCGGCGCGGTTCCGGCACGTATGGCAGTGAGGGCGCTCGACGACCGGAGGGCCCCGCGGTGTCGGTACCGCGCGTTCGGGGTTTCGGGAGCCATGCATGAGGCACGTACGACGACGGATCGTCCGGCGAGTGACACGGCTGGCGGCCGTCGGCGGACTCCTCCTGGGAGGAACCATGGTCACGCAGGCGGCCATGGCGAACGAGACGCCCGCCAGGTCGGCCGTGCCGGGCGACGCGGCGCGGACCTTCGCCGCCACCGGTGCCGGCCTGGTGGAGCGGCTCGGCACCTCCCGGACGGCGGGCACCTGGATCGACTCCGAAGGGCGTCCGGTCGTCGCCGTCACGGACGAGGAGACGGCTGAGACGGTCCGTGAGGCGGGCGCCGAGGCGAAGGTCGTCGGACACAGCATGAACGAGCTGAAGTCGGCGGCGGCGACGCTGCGCAAGGCGCCCAGGGTCGCCGGGACCGCGTGGGTGATGGACTACAAGTCCAACCAGGTGGTCGTGCGGGCCGACCGCACGGTGTCGGCCTCCGACTGGTCCGCGCTGACGGAGGTCGCGTCGGGCATCGGCAGCTTCGTCCGTATGGAGCGCACCTCCGGCACCTTCACCATGCGCCTCAACGGCGCCCAGCCCATCCTGTCGACGGGCGGGCGGTGTTCGGCGGGCTTCAACGTGACCAACGGGTCGAGCGACTTCATCCTGACCGCCGGCCACTGCGGGCCCACCGGCTCCATCTGGTTCGCGGACAACCAGGGCAACCGCCAGGTGGGCCGGACGGTCAACTCCTCCTTCCCCGGGGGTGACTTCTCCCTGGTGGAGTACGCCGATGGGGACGCCGGAGCCGGCGCCGACGTGGTGGCCATCGGGGACGGGAACGGGGTGCGGATCACGGGCGTGGGCGACGCGGCCGTCGGGCAGCGTGTGTTCCGCAGCGGCAGCACGACCGGCCTGCGCGACGGTGAGGTCACCGGCCTGGACGCGACGGTCAACTATCCGGAGGGCACGGTCTCGGGGCTGATCGAGACGAACGTGTGCGCCGAGTCGGGTGACAGCGGCGGCCCGATGTTCTCCGAGGGCATCGCGCTCGGCATCACCTCGGGCGGCAGCGGCGACTGCGTCTCGGGCGGTACGACGTTCTTCCAGCCGGTGACGAAGGCGCTGGCCCAGCTCGGCGTGCAGCTGATCGTGGCGGCGCCGTCGGACAACGCGCAGAGCGGCGCCTCGCCCGCGCCGTCCGGCGGCGCCCCGGAGCCGTCGTCCTCGCCGACCCAGGCCGCGGTCGCACCGGGTGCGGCCGCGCCGGGTGCGACGACCCCGGTGACGGGCGGCTTCGACGGCTCCTCCCTCGCCGCCCGGCTCACCGACCCGCGGAACATCGGGCCCGGACTGCTGGTGATCGCGGGCAGTCTGGTCGCGCTGGTGGCGACCCGGTACATCCGGGCGGAGCAGGACCGCAAGGCGTACCAGCGGTACTACTCGACGACCTGGGGTTGAGGCGCCGTACGGCCGGGCGGGTTCATCCGGCCGCCAGCAGCACGGTGGCCGCTGCGGCTGCCACCAGCCCCACCGCCTGCCACCGGCTGACCCGCTCGTGCAGCAGGACCAGTCCGAGGACGACGGGCAGGGCCGGGTAAAGGGAGGCGATGACCACGGCGACCGCCAGCAGCTCGCGCTGCGCGGCGAGTTGGAAGAGGGTGAGTCCCAGGGCGGCCCCGGCGCCGACCGCGAGGGCCGCCGCGCCGAGCCCAGGAGACACAGGCCACCGTGCACGGCGGGCGCGCGGCAGCAGGACGGCCACGGCGGCGGACCGTCCCACCGCCACGGGCCACAGTCCGCTCGCCGCGCCCGCCTGACCGAGCGCGAGGTACTGCACGGCGACGCCCGCGCTGGCGAGGAGCCCGTCGCGCACTCCGCCGCCGGCCGTGCCGTCCGTGCGGTCGCCGCCTCCGCCGGCGACCAGCCACAGGGCGGGCACGGTGACGGCGATGCCGGCCCAGGCCACGAGGCCGGGCCGGTCGCCGAGGAGGAGGACACCGCACAGGACGGAGAGGGCCACGGAGGTGACGGCGCTCACGGGCACGACCACGCTCATCGAGCCCCTGCTGAGGCCGCGGTTGAGGAAATGCATGGCCATGCCGCTGCCGACGCCCGACAGGGCGCCCCACAGCAGGTCGGCGCGGTGGACGGCCTGGCTGGGCACGAGGAGGGCGGCCGCCACGGCCGTCACAAGGCCGCCGATCTGGCCGAGGAGGGTGACGGCGGTGAAGTGGGTACGGCGGGACAGGATGCCGCCGGCGAAGTCGACGAGGCCGTAGAGGACGGCCGAGGACAGTGCGAGAAGGGCACCCATGCGCTAGGGGGTGCCCCGGGAGGAGGCTCCGATGCGGGGACCCAGGGGTGGGGCGGCGGTCAGGCCGTCCCGTCCGGATGCGGGGCCGCGGCGGCCCACTCCATGACGAGCCGCTGGTACTCCTCGCGCTGCTCGACGCTCAGTGTCCCGCCCGACCGGAGCCACAGGGCCCGGATCTCCGCGTTGACCTCTTCGGCCGATCGCTCGGAGAGGGGTTCAACAGTGGTGGACATGGTGTGAATCTTACGGTGCCGGAGGTGAAGGCCGCGTGAGCAATACACGAACTTAACGGGCAAAACGGACGTGTTGATGGTCACGTCCGTCTGCCCGCCCCCCGCGCCGTCCGGGCCGGTCAGCCCTTCGCGCGCCGATCCGTCCGTCAGGTGCCCGGCTTGCGGCCGTAGACGAAGACGTCGTCGCCGTTCTTCAGCAGCGACCAGTACTTCTTGGCCGCGGTCCTGGTCATGTTGACGCAGCCGTGCGAGCCCGGCGGGTTCCACATGCTGACGCCGACGGAGTGGAAGGCCTGCCCGCCGTCGAAGAACTGGCTGTAGGGCATGGGCACGTTGTAGATGCTCGACACGTGGTCGATGTTGCGCCAGTAGACCTTCTTCAGGCCGGTGCGGGTCTCGTACCCGTTGCGGCCCGTGCGGACCGGGACGGGCCCGTAGACGAGCCTGCTGCCGTCCTGGATCCAGCTGATCTGGAGGGTGAGGTTCACGCAGGCGATGCGGCCCTTGTTGGTCGGGCACTTGCCGGCCTTGTTGGGCTTGCTGCCCACCGCCTTCTGCTTGTTCATGAGATCCATCACACCCCAGGTGACGGGCCCCGCGTAGCCGATGTTCGGCCTGATGCCGTGCTTGTTCTGGAAGGCCTGGATGGCCTTGCAGTCGGCGGTCGACTGCCTTCCGTCGACGGGCCGTCCGAGGAACTTCTCCACCTGCTTCTGGTACGGCCCCGCCTGCGTCGTACAGCTCGCGGCCTGCGCCGGCGCCGCGCCCAGCACGAGCGTCAGCGGGGCGACCAGCCCCGTGACCCCGAGTGCGACGGTCCCTCGTCTGCGTATGTCCCCCATGTCTGCCCTCTCCCTGGCGCGGTTGCGACGGTCTCGACCCACTAGACAGGCGGGCGGGGGTGTCGGTTGTAGTACTGCCCGAGCTGTGACGAAACAGTGAACTTCGGGCCCGTCGGCCCGCACGAGGGCGGCGGAGCCGGCCCGTGGGGGCAGGACGCTCCGGGAGCCGATGTCGAAGAACACCGCGGCGCGGCCGGCAGCGCCGCGCGAGAGCGTCCCACCCTTGAGCGGCTCTGCGAGATCGACCGGGCGGACGCCCTGCGTGCCCGCTCTACCGGTATCCCGTCGTGTCCGCCGGCTTGCCCGCGTCCTGCACCTCGACGAGGTACCGCCAGGCGTCGGGGCGGCTGCCGTCGAGGTCGGTGAAGCCGTACTCCTGGGCCAGGCCGCCGCTGGAGAGGGACTGCCCGTTGAAGCGGGACACCTCCGGGTCGGCGGCGAGGGCGGCGACGGCGCGGCCGACGTAGCGGGGCGTCTCCGAGATGGCGAAGTGCGGGACCTTGTCGAGGGCGTCGCGCCAGTTGTCCTCACGGACGCCGAAATGCTCGAGCATCATCTCCGAGCGCAGCCAGCCGGGGGTGAGCGCGAGGGCGGTGGCGCCGCGCGGGCCGAGTTCGTGGCCGAGGGAGAAGGCCATGCGCAGGACCGACGCCTTGGCGAGGTCGTAGAAGAAGCTGTTGCGGTAGGTGTCGCGGTTGTACTCGGCGGTGCCGTCGGTCATCTCGACGACCAGTCCGCCGGGGCGGCGCAGGAGGAGCGGCAGGGCGTGGTGGCTGGTGATGGCGTGCGTGTCGACCGCGAGCCGCAGCAGGCGGAGCCCGTTGTCGAGGTCGTGCTCCCAGAGCGGGGTGTCCCAGCCGAAGAGGTGCTCTCCGCCCCAGATGTCGTTGACGAGGACGTCGAGGCGTCCCTGCTCGTGCGCGATCCGCTCGACGAGTGCGCGGACCCGGGCGGGATCGAGGTGGTCCGTGGGTACGGCGATGCCGTGGCCGCCGGCCGCGGTGACCAGATCGGCGGTGTCCTCGATCGTCTCGGGGCGGTCGTACTCGGAGCGGTGGTCGCGCGTGGTGCGCCCGGTGACGTAGACGGTGGCGCCGGCCGCCCCGAGTTCCACGGCGATGCCCCGTCCCGCGCCCCGGGTCGCCCCGGCGACCAGCGCCACCTTGCCGTCCAGCGGAAAGGACATGTCCGACCTCCTGTGGTGTTCCGTCGATGCCGTCATCGAGGATCGCGGGGAAGCCGGACACCTTCTGTCGTCTTTTCCGGGGGATCACCCGGCCGGGGGCGGCCTGTTCGCCGGCGCCGCGGAGCCCGGCGCGCACCACGGGCGGTCGCCCTGGTGCACGCCGGATGTCCGCGATGCCGCGGTCGGCCGGTGCCTCAGTGGCCCCGGGCGATCCACTCGTCCAGGTGGGGCGCCTCGGCACCGATGGTGGTGGCGTCGCCGTGGCCGGTGAGGACCTTCGTCTCGGGTGGGAGGGTCAGCAGCCGGTCGCGGATCGAGGTGATGATGGTCGGGAAGTGGGAGTAGGAGCGGCCGGTGGCGCCGGGGCCGCCCTGGAAGAGGGTGTCGCCGGTGAAGAGCGCGCCGAGCCCCGGGTCGTACAGGCAGACCGCGCCGGGCGCGTGCCCGGGGGTGTGCAGCACGGTGAGGTCGGCGCCCGCGGCCTCGATGACCTGGCCGTCTGCCAGATGGGCGTCGGGCTCGCGGCCGGGGTGGGTCATCTTCCACAGCGGCAGGTCGTCGGGGTGCAGCCAGATGGTCGCACCGGTCAGGTCCGCGAGGGCGGGCGCGGCGCCGATGTGGTCGTTGTGGGCGTGGGTGCAGACGATGGCCGTCAGTCGGCGGTCGCCGACGGCGGCGGCGATGGCCTCGGCGTCATGAGCGGCGTCGATCACGACGGCCTCGTGGTCGTCGCCGACGATCCAGACGTTGTTGTCGACGTCCCAGGTGCCGCCGTCGAGGGTGAACACGCCCGAGGTGACGAGGCGTTCGATGCGCGCGGTCATCACAGCACCACCACCGAACGCAGGACGTCACCCTGGTGCATCCGCTCGAACGCCTTCTCCACCTCGTCCAGTTGGACGGTCTCCGTCACGAACGCCCCCAGGTCCAGGCGGCCCTGCAGATGCAGGTCGATCAGCATCGGGAAGTCACGGGAGGGCAGACAGTCGCCGTACCACGACGACTTGAGCGACCCGCCGCGGCCGAAGACGTCCAGCAGCGGCAGTTCCAGCTTCATCTCCGGCGTCGGGACGCCGACGAGGACGACCGTCCCGGCCAGGTCACGGGCGTAGAAGGCCTGCTTGTAGGTCTCCGGACGGCCGACCGCCTCGATCACGACGTCCGCGCCGAACCCGCCGGTCAGCTCGCGGATCGCCTCCACCGGATCCGTCTCCTTGGAGTTGACCGTGTGGGTGGCGCCCATCGAGCGGGCGGTGTGCAGCTTGCGCTCGTCGATGTCCACGGCGATGATCTTCGCCGCTCCGGCCAGGCGCGACCCCGCGATCGCCGCGTCCCCCACCCCACCGCAGCCGATCACGGCCACGGTGTCGCCCCGGCCCACGTTGCCGGTGTTGATGGCCGCGCCGATCCCGGCCATCACCCCGCACCCCAGGAGCCCCGCCACCTGCGCCGACACGGACGGATCGACCTTCGTGCACTGCCCGGCCGCCACCAGCGTCTTCTCCGCGAAGGCCCCGATGCCCAGCGCCGGCGACAGCTCGGTGCCATCGGTCAGGGTCATCTTCTGCCGGGCGTTGTGGGTGTCGAAGCAGTACCAGGGCCGGCCCCGCAGACAGGCGCGGCACCGGCCGCACACCGCCCGCCAGTTCAGGATCACGAAGTCACCGGGTGCGACGTCGGTGACGCCCTCGCCCACCGACTCCACCACGCCCGCCGCCTCGTGCCCCAGCAGGAAGGGGAAGTCGTCGCTGATCCCGCCCTGCTTGTAGTGCAGATCGGTGTGGCAGACCCCGCACGCCTGGATCTTCACCACCGCTTCCCCGGGCCCCGGGTCCGGCACCACGATCGTCTCCACCCGCACCGGCTCGTCCCTGCCCGGTGCGATCACCCCACGCACTTCCTGCGCCATGGTGCTGCCCTTTCGTCGGCGGCCATCACTGTCCCTGCACCGACCCTACGCGCGACCGATCGGTAACAGCACGCACAACAGGGCAGGTCACCGCCCGGAACCCTTGCTTCCGGCCACCTGCCGGGGCCGCCCACGTACGCTGAACGGCGCCATCCGTCCCCGTCCCGAGGAGCCCCGTGAGCACCGCAGAAACGGCCGCCGTCCCAGCCCCGTGGCGTCTGCTGCTCGGCTATGTACGGCCGCACCGCTGGTCCCTGCTGGCGGGGGCGCTGCTCTCCCTGGTCACCGGGGCCACCGGGCTGTTGCTGCCGCTGGTGGCACGGGGGTTGATCGACGACCTCGCCGCGGACCGGGCGATCACGGGCGCGTTGCTCGCCCTGTCGGCCCTGGTGATCGCCAACGCGGGGGTCGGCGCGCTGGGCTCCTACGTGCTGCGGCGCACGGCCGAGTCGGTGGTGCTCGGGGCGCGGCGGGCGCTGTCGTCGTATCTGCTGCGGCTGCGGATCACGGCGGTGGACCGCAGCGAGCCGGGTGACCTGATGGCCCGCATCACCTCGGACACGACCTTGCTGCGGGAGGTCACCACCGACTCCCTCGTCGGCCTCGGCACGGGCGGGTTGACGCTGGTGGCGACGGTGGTGCTGATGGGGGTGGTGGACCCGGTGCTGCTCGGGGTCACCCTGGCGGTGGTCCTGGGCGCCGGCACGGTCCTCGGGGTGATCGTGCCGCGTATCAACCGGGCCAGCCGGCAGGCGCAGGACGCGGTCGGTGTGATGGGCGCCTCGCTGGAGCGGGTGCTCGGCGCGCTGCGCACGGTGAAGGCGTCGGGCGCCGAGGAACGTGAGGAGCGGACCCTGCACGCGGCGGCGGAGGAGTCGTGGCGGCAGAGCGTGCGGGCCGCCAAGTGGTCGGCGGCGGCGGGCAACACGGCCGGTCTGGCGATGCAGACCGCCTTCATCACGGTGCTCGCGGTGGGCGGGGCGCGTGTCGCGACGGGCGCGATCGACATCGCGACGCTGGTGGCCTTCCTGCTGTACGTCTTCTACCTGATGTCGCCGATCCAGCAGGTCGTCGGGGCGATCACCCAGTACCAGACGGGCGCCGCCGCCCTCTCCCGGATCCAGGAGGCGCTGCGGCTGCCGGCCGAACCGGCGGCGGTCGGGCCCGACCCGTTGCCGTCGCCCACCGCCGAACCGGCCGCGCTGGCCTTCGCCGACGTCCGCTTCCGGTACGCCGACGACCTGCCGTACGTCCACCACGGGGTGACGTTCGAGGTGCCGGCCCGCGGGATGACCGCGTTCGTCGGCCCGTCCGGCGCCGGCAAGACGACGGTGTTCTCGCTCATCGAGCGGTTCTACGACCCCGACTCCGGCACGATCACGCTCGACGGCCGGCCCCTCACCGACTGGGAGCTGCCCCGCCTGCGGTCCGCCATCGGATACGTGGAGCAGGACGCCCCCGTGCTGTCGGGCACCCTGCGCGACAACCTGCTGCTGGGGAACCCGGAGGCCGGCGACGACACGGTGCGGCGCGTCCTGAAGACGACGCGGCTCGACGATCTGGTCGCCCGGCTGCCCCAGGGCCTGGACACGCTGGTCGGGCATCGCGGGACCAAGCTGTCCGGCGGGGAGCGCCAGCGGGTGGCGATCGCCCGCGCCCTGCTGCGCAGTCCCCGTCTGCTGCTGCTCGACGAGGCGACCTCGCAGCTGGACGCGGTGAACGAGGCGGCCCTGCGCGACACCGTCGCCGACGTGGCCCGCACGACCACCGTCCTCGTCGTCGCCCACCGTCTGTCGACGGTGACGTCCGCCGACCGGATCGTCGTCATGGACGCGGGCCGGGTCCGCGCGGTGGGCACGCACCGTGAGCTCGTGGCGGCCGACCCGCTGTACGCGGAGCTGGCGGCGACCCAGTTCCTCGCCACGGCCGAGTGAAACGGCTCGGACCGGGCCGCGCGCCGGGCGGATCTCGTGCGGTGCGCCGGGGTGCGTCCGGGAACCGTCCGGCGCGTCGGGCCGGGACGGCTCCCGCCAGGGCTTCCTGACGCACCCGGGGCTGGGTTGCCCTTTCGCGGGGCGCGACCGGCCACGCTCACGCGATGGGGCCGCCCGGACAGCCGGGCGGCCCCACACGGGAGAGCAACGGCGTCTCAGACCTCGACGGCGGGCAGCACCTGGGTGGCCGGCGCGGCGAGGTCGGTGAGCTGGTGCAGCTTGTTGAGTTCGTGCGCCTTGCTCACCTCGGAGAGCTGCCGGGAGACCGGCGGGTACTCGTGCCGGTGCTCGGCGGGGATCTCGCTCATGGCGAGCGCGTCCAGCGTGGCGATCGGGCTCAGCTTGCCCGCGTCCGGGGCTTCGGCCGCGTTCGCCAGGGGCGCGGCGAGGCCCGTGACCCCGGCGGCGAGAGCGGCGGCGGCGACGATGCGTCGAGTGGAGATCATGCCCTCAGCAACGCGCCGGGCGGCCGCGCGGACACGGGCGCTCACCCGACAGGCGGAGCGCACGCCCTGCGCTTGCCGGGGCCCATGAGGCGGAGGAGCCTCGAAGGTGAGGGCCCGGCCATCCGTTCCCCGTCGGCCGGGGCCGCCGAGGAGGTCATCATGGGCAGCGCGGCACGTTCCGCCTTCGACACCGAGACCCTGCGCAGGGGCATAGAAGGACAGACCGCGACGACACTGCTGTCGCTGTACGCGGACGACGCCGAACTGCGCGTCGTCGACCACAACACCCAGCCGAGCCACCCGAAGGTCCTGCGCGGCCGTGACGAGATCGCCGAGATGCTCGAGGACGTCTACAGCCGGGACATGACGCACAAGCTGGAGGAGTGCATCATCCAGGGCGACCGGGTCGCCTACTGCGAGTCCTGCGAGTACCCGGACGGGGTGCGCGTCCTCGCCGACTCGATGATCACGCTGCGCGACGGCAAGATCGTCAGGCAGACGCTGATCCAGGCCTGGGACGAGTAGCGAGCGCGCCGCCGGGTCCGGGGCCGCCCGGCCCGGCGGGCGGATATTTGCGCAAGTGGCCGCTTCTGCAGGGCTGTTCGGCCTGTCGTCGGCACGATGCCCTCATACTGTCCGTCGTGCGAGTGGCGATCATGACGGCGGGCTCCCGGGGCGACGTCGCCCCCTTCACCGGACTGGGACACGGGCTCGTGCGCGCGGGCCACGAGGTCACCCTGGTCACCCACGCGCGGTTCGCGCCGCTGGTGACCGGCTCGGGGGTGGGCTTCCATCCGCTGCCGGTCGACCCGCGGGAGGAGCTCGAGTCGGAACGCGGCCGGGGACTGCACCGCAGCACCACCGGCACGGGCAAGCTGCTGGTGCTGGCGCGGATGGCGCGGGCGCTGGTGGGGCGGATGACGGACGACCTGGTGGCCGCCGCCCGGGTGAACGACGTCCTCCTGCTCTCCGCCTCGGTGGCGCCGCTGGGGCACACCATCGCGGAGGGCCTGTCCCTGCCGAGCCTCGGCCTCGCACTCCAGCCCGTCGCGCCCACCCGGGAGTTCGCGCCGCCGATGCTCGGGGGCGGCTCCTGGGGCCCGCTCGGCAACCGGCTCGCCGGCCGCGGTGTCGAGCTGGCCGTGGAGCAGGTCTTCGCCCCGGTCCTGCCGGCGGTCCGCGCCCGGCTGGGGCTGCCCGCCGCCCGCCGCGGCCTGGGCACCGGCCCACGGGGGCGCGCCCACCGCGCCCGGCCCATGCTGCACGGCTTCAGCACCCGGCTGGTGCCCCGCCCCCGTGACTGGCGGCCGGGACTGGACATCACCGGTTACTGGTGGCCGTACGACCGTGAGAGCGAACTTCCCTCTTACGTAAAGGAGTTCCTGGACGCCGGTCCGCCGCCGGTCTTCGTCGGACTGGGCAGCGCGACCGTGCCCGACCCGCGGCGGCTGAGCGCCGACATCGTGCGGGCGCTCAGAGGGCCGGTCTGCGCGAGGTGATCCAGCGGGGCTGGGCCGGTCTCGCCGCCGACGGCGACGACATGCTGACCCTCGACGAGGTCCCCCACTCCCTGCTCTTCCCGGAGATGGCCGCGGTGGTCCACCACTGCGGCGCGGGCACGACGGCGGCGGGGGTGCGGGCCGGCGTGCCCGCCGTACCGGTGCCCGTCCAGTTCGACGAGGGTTTCTGGGCGGACCGGCTGGTGGGCCTCGGGGTGGCTCCGCGGGCCGTCCCGCTGCGCGGGCTGACCGCCGACGCGCTGGCCTCGGCGCTGGTGCGGGCCACCCGCGAGGCCGGTTTCCGGGACCGGGCGGGGCAGTTGGGGGCGCGGGTCCGGGCGGAGGACGGGGTGGGGCGGGTGGTGGAGGCGGTGGGCCGGACGGGGTGACCGTGGTCGATGACGGGGCCTTCGACACCGGACGGCGCGGCTCCCGGCCCGGGCCGCACGCACACCGACGGGCCGGGCGGCCCGCGGTCGGCGCGCCGGTCAGGGGCCGTCGGCTCCCCACTCCACAGGGCGCAGGATTCCGAGCAGCTGCCGGACCAGCTCGTCCACGACCTCGTCCAGCGTCGCGTCCACCCAGCCGGCGCTCCAGTCGTGGAGGAGGCCGTTGACGCTGCCGATGAAGGCCGTCGCCGCGAGGCGGTAGTCGCGGGGGGCCGCCTCGCCGCGGGCGGCGGCCGCCGTCGCCTCGGCGCAGATCAGCTCCACCCAGCGGGACCGGCGGGCCAGCCGCTGCTCCTCCAGGCGCGGGCTGACGCCGACGATCTCGACGAAGGTGATGCGGATGCGGCGCGGATCGGCGGTGACGTTTCCGGCGTAGGCGCGGAAGATCGCCGTGACTCGTTCGGCCAACGGCAGGTCCTGGGCGGCGGCGAAGGCGGCCACCACCGCCTCCTCGGCCCAGTCGTTGACCTGGAGGTGCAGTGCCGCGAGGACGTCCTCCAGGGTGCGGAACTCCTCGTAGAACTGGCGCGTCGACAGACCGGCCGTCTCGCTGAGTGCCGCGACCGTCGTGGCCCGGTATCCGGGGGTGTCACCGAACAACCGCAGCGCCGCGTCGAGGAATCTCCGGCGCCGCTCGGCCTGCCGTTCCTCGGCGGACCTGCCGGCGTAACGGCCGGTCGGCGCCCTCAGCCTGCCCGCCAATGACCCTCCTTCGTCGCTCCGTGGGTCGATTTTGTCGTGCACGCGGTCTTGTGGTGGAGGGCACCCCTTCCTTACTTTCCAGTAAGTCCATTCTGAACGCGGCCGTGTTCAGATTCGGTCCGTGCTTCCCCTTGCCTGTGCACCCGCCCCCACCCCAGAGGAGAGAGCAGTCATGCCTGCCATCAGACCCAGGCACCTTTGCTCCATGGCCGCCGCCCTCGTCCTGACCGTCACCGCCCCCGCGACCGCCGCCACGGCCGCCTCCGGCGCCGACGTTGCCGCGCTGCGCGAGGTGATGTTCGTCGGCAACAACTGGGAGGGCACCGCCGACGTCATCAAGTCCACCGGTGACTTCGCGAAGATCGGCCGGATCAACGTCATCCCCGACAAGAACCAGCGGATGGCGGAGATCAACGCCGACCCGATCCGGTGGATCGCCTTCATGACCATCCGCAACAGCGTCGGCGAGGGCCACGACCAGTTCGTCGACGACATGTACTCCACGCCGGACGGCACCTCGGTGGTCGTCTCCCGGCCCAGCTTCGCCGACGTCGTCTCGATCGACCTGTCCACCGGAGCCGTCAACTGGCGCTTCCCCGTGTCCGGTTACCGCTCCGACCACATGGCCGTCTCCCCCGACGGCAAACGGGTCGCGGTCTCCGCGTCCACGTCGAACACCGTGCACGTGCTGGACATCGAAACCGGCAGGCAGCTCGGTTCGTACTCCACCGGGGACAAGCCGCACGAGAACATCTTCACCAAGGACGGCAAGCAGATCTGGACCATGTCGATCGGCGAGGTGAACACCGCGCTCGACGCGCCGTGGCTGGACTGGACGAAGGGCGACCGCCGCATCACCGTCGTCGACGCGACCACCTACCAGCCGGTCAAGGTCATCGACATGCGCCGGCGGCTGGACGCGATCGGCCTCACCGACTACTCGGACGCCGTGCGCCCGGCCGTGTTCTCCCCGGACGAGTCCAAGCTGTACTTCCAGGTGTCCTTCTTCAACGGCTTCTTCGAGTACGACATCGCCACGGACAAGATCACCCGGACGAAGACCCTGCCGAAGAACCCGGCGACCAGCGACGACCGCACCACCTTCGTCAACGACTCACGCCACCACGGGCTGTCGATGAGCCCCGACGGCAGCAAGCTGTGCGTCGCGGGCACGATGGACGACTACGCGACGGTGGTGAACCGCACCACTCTCCAGGAGGGTCCGCTCGTCACCGCCTCCAAGCCCTACTGGGCCACGGTCAGCGGCGACGGCAAGAGCTGCGTCGTCTCCGAGAGCGGCACCGACCAGGTCACGGCGATCGATTTCGCCACCGGCAAGAAGGTCGTGTCGGTGCCGGTGGGCGACCACCCACAGCGCGTGCGGCTCGGCCATGTCGCGGCCGACTGGACGAGCCCGGCGGGCTGACGCGGCCGAAGCGCCCCGGCGCGGCCGGCCGTGCCGCCCGGAACGGCCGGTCCGCCGTCACCGGCGCCGGTACCGCGGGGCACCCCCGCGGTACCGGGCCCGTCGGGCCGGCGGTCCTACCGCAGCTTCTGCGCGACCCACGCGGACAGTTCGGAGCGGGCGGCGGCCAGCAGGGAGGCGGACGGCGAGGCCGCCCCGTTGGTCACCAGGGCGTAGTGCACGGTGCTCGCGTCGGGTGCGGTGAGCAGCAGCCTGCGGCTGCCGGTGCCGCCCGGTTCGAGGGCCGCGGCGATCCCGGTGGCGCTCGTGTACGCGGGCGGTCCGTGCACGGCGCCGAGGTCGGAGACGACGGTGGTGGCCGCGGTGGGGAAGGAGGCGGGCAGGTGCAGTTCGGTGGGTGCGGTTCCGCCGTTCGACCGCCACACCAGCAGGCCGTACTGGCCGGAGCCGACGAGTCGCGCCACGTTCGGCAGGGAGCTCGGCACCGGGTTCCAGGTGAGGGTGGTCGAGCCGTCGCGGGAGCGGTCCTCGTAGGTGAAGGCGAGGGTCGTGCCGCTGGTGGCGCTCGGGTACATCCGGTCGAGCAGCCGGGCGTCCTGACGCAGCGTCACCTTCCCGGTGTCGTCGAGGCGTACGGCGGAGAGGTCCTCGTCGTTCCAGGCGTCGCCGGCGGTGAGCACCTTGTCGGGGTTGCCGTTCATCAGCTCGTGGTGGCGGCCGTGGTAGATGTCCCACTGCCACTGGTTGCCGGAGAGGACGGGTCCCGAGGCGGCCGGTGTCGTCCACCAGCTCGCGCCCTTCACGCGGGAGTCGAGGGCCTGGTACATGGCCTTGAGGACGGTCGGCGCCTTGTCCGAGACCGCGCCGGCGAGGGGGTGGCCGAACTCGCTGACCACGGCCGCCGTCCCGGCCGCCGCCGCCCGGTCGCGGACCGTGCCGAAGTCGGTGACGTACTGGCCGTCGGCCGCCTTGCCCCACATCAGGATCCCGGAGATGGCCTTCTGGTCGTAGAAGTGGGTGTTGAAGACGTAGCGGGAACCCAGGGTGCCCGCGTCGAGCAGACCGCCCTCCTCCTTGCTGACGTTGCCGTTCCAGAAGAGGTTCGGTTCGACGAAGGCGGGTTTGTCCTGCCAGCCGGCCGCGTCCATCCGGGCGCGGAACCGCACGTAGAACGGCCACAGCAGGTCGCGTTCCCAGGTGCGGCTGGTCTGGCCGGAGTCGTACATGCCCGCGTACGGCTCGTTGTAGGGGTCGAAGCCGACGACGCCCGCGAACTGCTCGGCGGTCAGGTGCTGTCTGACGTACGCCATCGTCTGCTGGGCCATGTCGAGGAAGGAGTCCTGGAGGCCGTGCGCGTTGTGCCAGAAGTCGTGCTGGGCCGCCTTCACCGCGCCGTTCTGGGTGATGTTCTGACCCCAGAGGAAGCAGATGCCGCAGGACTCGTCGGGGTAGTCGCCGAGGTCCACGGCCCACTGGGGGGCGCCGTCGCCGGTGTACCAGCTGTCGGTGTCGAACAGGTACCGGGAGTAGAGGTCCTGGTGGAAGTCGGGGTAGACGCGGACGCCGGCGTCGAGGAAGGCGCGCATCTGGTCGGTGGCGGCTGCCAGGTAGGCGGTGTCGACCTGGCCGCGCACGGGTTCGGCGTAGGCCCAGGAGAGCAGGAAGCGGACGGAGTTGCCGCCGCCGAGGGCACGCAGGGCGGCCGCCGACTTCCTGGCGTCGGCGGCCGAGGCGAAGGGCAGGCCGTCGTTCTCCGCGAGCTTGGTCTCGCCGGAGACGTTGTAACCGCGCAGGACGACCTCACGGCCCGTCGCGTCGACGAAGCGGCCGCCGGAGACGGTGAGGGGGCTGCCGTCGAAGGAGAGGGAGTCGGGGACGGTGGCGGCGGTGGCGGTCGGGGTACCCGCCACCGTCAGGAATCCGCAGAGGATGACCAGAACAGCGAGCAGACGTGCCCGAATATTCGGCATGTCCACTACAGTCCGACCCTTTCCGGACACCGTCAATACCACCTGACCCCCGAGTAAGTTGACTGTCAGTCAGGTCAGGGTGTCACTCGGCCCGCCACGTTCAACAGGTACTCCTTCCGGTTCAGCGGGTTGAAGTCGGTACGCGGACGCTCGGGGGGTGTGCCGCCGGCGACCGGCGCGTAGTGGTCGAAGGCACTCTCCAGCTCGCCCTCGCCGCGGGTCAGGCCCGGCAGCCGCTGCTCCAGCGCGTGCACCCGGGCGGCCGGCACCGCGCCCTGCAGGACGCACCGCGCGCCCCGAGTCCGCGTCGCGCCCGGTACCGCCCGCAGCGCGGCGAGCACCGGCAGCAGCGCGCCCAGCGTGTCCGCCGGCGCCTCGATCGTGAAGCGGTGCATCGGCTCGTACACCCGCGTGCCCGCCCGCCGCAGGGCCTCGATCAGGACCAGCGGGGTCAGGCCGCGGAAGTCGTGGCCCGTGCTGGACATGCTCTTGTCGAAACCCTGGTGGGCGTGGCTCTGCCGGGGCGAGTAGCCGGAGTGGGTCATGGTGACCGCGACGTCGGTGACCTGCCAGCCGTGCAGCCCCTGACCGAGCGTCTCGCGGACGGTGTCCTCCACCGCCTTGAAGAACGCGTACGGCATGGAGCCCAGCTCCACCTCCAAGCCGAAGGTCACACCCGTGCCGGGCGGCGCCGGATCGACGCGCAGGCCCACGGTGGCGAGGAAGGGGTTGGCGCCCTTCTTGTCGAACTCGACGGCGGATCCCGTGCCGGCCGGCCGTTCGACGCACAGGGGAGTCGTCCCGCGAAAGGTGACGTCGACGCCGTACTCCTCGGCGAGGGTCGCCTGGACGACCTCCTTCTGCACCTCGCCGTAGAGGGACACGGACGTCTCCTGACGGACCTCGTCGTGGCGCAGGCCGATCAGCGGGTCCTGCTCGGCCAACTGGGTGAGGGCGAGGTGCAGCGAGCGGCGGTCGGTGCCCGGACCCGGCACGACGACCGTCTCCAGGGTGGGCGGTGCGAAGACCCGGCCGGGCGGCGTGCGCGGCAGCCCGATGCTGTCGCCGACCCTCACCTCGGCCAGACCCCACAGCCGGGCGATCCGGCCCGCCGTGACCGCCTCCTCCCGTACGTCCGTGCCGTGGTCGAAGACGGCGAGCGCGGTCACCTTGCCCTCCCGGCGGGGCTCCCCGGATCCGAAGGAGACGCGGTCACGGGTGCGCAGGGTGCCCGAGAAGAGGCGGGCGTAGGCGATCTTCTCCCCCGCCGGGCCCCGTTCCACCTTGAACACCGTGCCGGAGAGCGGGCTTTCGGGGTCCCCGCCGGCCGGCGGCAGCAGCTCCCTGATGCCGTCGATCAGTTCGGGCACGCCCGCGCCGGTCATGGCCGAGCCGAAGTGCACCGGATGGACGAGGCCGCGGCGGGTCTGGGCGACGAGGGCCGCGCGCAGCCGCTCCGGCGCGAGGTCGCCGTCGACGTACGCGGCCAGGAGGTCGTCGTCGTGGTCGGCCAGGACGTCCGGGGCGATACGGCCGGTCCGGAACGCGGCGCGGTCCGTGCCGAGTCCCGTGACGGTTCCCATCGGGACGACCGGCACCGACAGGCGGCCGGAGAGCTCGCTCAGGACGCCCTCGTACCGCGCCCCGCGCCGGTCGATCTTGTTGACGAAGACCAGCGTGGGGATGCGCAGCCGCCGCAGGGTCCGCATGAGGACCCGGGTCTGCGCCTGGACGCCCTCCACCGCCGACACGACGAGGACGGCGCCGTCGAGGACGCCGAGGACGCGTTCCACCTCGGCGATGAAGTCCGGGTGGCCGGGGGTGTCGATGAGGTTGACGGTGATGTCGTCGACCGGGAAGGAGACGACGGCCGACTTGATGGTGATGCCGCGCCGGCGCTCCAGTTCGAGCGTGTCCGTCTGCGTGCTGCCGGCGTCGACGCTGCCGATCTCGTCGATGATCCCGACGGAGTGCAGCAGCCGCTCGGTGAGGCTGGTCTTACCGGCGTCGACGTGGGCGAGGATCCCGAGGTTGAGCAGGTGCACGAAGCGTCATGTCCTTCGGAGTGGGGGTCGTTCCTTCCTGGGGGGACATGGACGCAGTGCGCATCGGTGCTCCTGGATCTGCCGGTGACGGGTCCGCAGCAGTGCAGCAGAGGGACGGGCGGGGCGGCAACGGAATAAAGCACGGCGCGGGGTTCCGGGGGGCGCACTACGGGGGTGCCCGGCTGCGCGCGGCGCGGGTGGCTGCGTACGGTGCGGGGTATCCGGCTGTGCACGGCCGGAGGTATCCGGCTGCGCACGGCCGGAGGTATCCGACTGCGCACGGCGCGGGGTTCCGGGGGCGCACTACGGGGGTGCCCGGCTGCGCGCGGCGCGGGGTATCCGGCTGCGTACGGTGCAGGGTATCCGGCTGCGTACGGTGCGGGGTATCCGGCTGCGTACGGCCCGGGGATATCCGACTGCGCACGGCCGGGGGTATCCGGCTGCGCACGGCGCGGGTGCGAGTCCGGCGGGGGCCGGAAAGGAGCGGGGCGGCTCCCTCGGGTTCGCCGGGGCCTCGCAGGCCCCGGGCGTCAGCGGGTGCCGCACCGGCGGGCCGGGTGGGTGCGGCGGTCGCCGCCGGAGCCGGCGTCGCCGGCCGCTGACGGCCACGGCGGGCGAAACCCCTTTCCGCCCCCGTCCTGAGACGGCGGTCAGGCGCCGGATTCCCGGTGGTCGGCGACGATGTCGCCCAGGCGGCGCAGGGCCGCCTCGATCCGCTCCGGGTGGCCTCGGAAGTAGGGGTCGTCCGGCACGGGCAGCGAGCTCGCCACTGCCCAGCCGCGTCCCCGGGCCCAGGTGGCGTCGTCGGCGCCGACCGCCTCCCGGAACACCCCGCGCGCCTCGGCGGGCAGGAACGTCCAGGCGGGCAACAGGTCCACCGCCGGGTCGGCCACGGCGAGCGTCCCGAAGTCGATGACGGCACCGAGACGGCCGTCGCGCAGGAGGAGGTTGCCGGGGTCGAGGTCGCCGTGGATCCACACCGGCGGCTTCCGCCAGGCGGGTGCCGCGAGGGCCGCCTCCCACACCTCGGTCACCTCGTCCGTGTCCACCAGGCCGGTGCCCCTCAGCGCCTCGATCTTGGGCCGCACCCGCGCCTCGGCGGCGATGGAGTCCCGGGGATCGCCCAGGGGCACGCCCCGGAAGGCGTTGCTCTGCTCGGGCCCGGGTCCGGCGGTGGCGTCGCAGGCCTGGAGTGCGGTGAGGAAGCCGGCGAGGTCGAGGGCGGTGCGCACCGGGTCGGCCAAGGCCTCCGTGGTGGCCGTCTCCCCCTCCAGCCAGCGGTACACCGACCACGGGTAGGGGTAGCCCTCGCCGGGCACGCCCTGCGCGACCGGCTGGGAGACCGGCAGCGGCAGGTGCGGGGCGAGCCGGGGCAGCCAGCGCTGCTCGCGGGTGACCTGGCCGGTCCAGTGTGCGTACCGCGGCAGCCGTACGGACAGGTCGTCACCGAGGCGGAAGGTCGCGTTGTCCATCCCGGACCGGGGGACCGGGGCGAGGGGGAGGTGCGCCCACTGAGGGAACTGCGCGGCGAGCAGACGGCGCACGAGACTCGTGTCGATCAGCATTCCGTCCATGTCAGCGGGCGGGACGGCGGGCCGTCCACCGAATTACCGCCCGCGGCGGCGGAGTTCAGCGCGGCGGCAGCCGGTGCAGGACGACGTCCGCGAGGCGGCCGCCGTCCACCTCGGCCGTCAGGTACGTGCAGTGCGGCTGGCGCCGGCGGTCGGTCGGCGAGCCCGGGTTGAGCAGGCGCAGGCCGCCGGGGGCGGTGGTGTCCCAGGGGATGTGGCTGTGCCCGAAGACGAGGACGTCCAGATCGGGGAAACGGGCGGCGCACCGCACCTCACGGCCCTGCGCGGGCCCGGTCTCATGGACGACGCCGAAACGCAGACCGCCGAGGTCGGCGTACGCCACCTCGGGAAGACGCGCGCGCAGGTCCGGACCGTCGTTGTTGCCGTACACGGCGAGGAGCCGGCGACTGCGGTCCTCCAGCAGGTCGAGGGTGGCCGCGTCGACCCAGTCCCCGGCGTGGATCACCACGTCGGCGCGCGGAAGCTCGTCGAGCAGCGGACCGGGGAGGACCTTGGCGCGCTTGGGGAGGTGGGTGTCCGACATGATCAGGAGACGCACACTCCCAGCGTACGGCGACCGCGGCGCGGCTTCCCGGCTCGGGACGTGGGGGGGCGGGGCGGCGTTTACGGCCGCGGGCTCCGGCGCGACACGGATCGGCTCACGACCGGTGGAGCCGGCCGGCGCGGGGAGGGCGCGGCGACCGGTGGAGCCGGCCGGCGCGGGCAGGGGTCGACGTCCCGGGCTGGCGCGCGGGCCTGGCTCAACGGGGCGTACGTCCCGACGGGCGTGGGCCATCGGTGACGATCACACGTCGGCTGGCGCGGGCCGGGATTGACGGTCACGCGTCCCGGCCGACATGGACAGGCCTCCACGGGCACAGGCCCCAGCGGGCACGGACAGGGCTCACGGGCACACGTCCCGGGTGGCGCGCACCGGGTTTCACGACCGGGGGCCCCGGGTGACGCGGGGCGGCCTCAACGGTCGTACGTTCGACTGACACGAGGAAGCGGCCACAGGCTCCGGCTGGCGCGGGCCGAGCTGCAGGGCCACAGGACTGGCCGACACAGACCGGCCTCGACGACCGCGTGCCCCGGCGGGCACGGACCGGGCTCCATGGTCACCCGCCCCGCCGACGCCACCCGGCCTTCACGGCCGAGGGCCCAGGCCGACACGGCCCCGACCGGCGCGGGGCCTCCATGGTCACGGGCACCGGCCGACACGAATCCGCCCTCGACGGCCGCAGGCCCTCGCAGGCGCGGGCCGGGCGAGCGGCCCGAGGGTCCTCTGCCGCTCAGTCCTCACCCCTGACGATGTTTCCCTCCGGGCCCGAGCGCATCCCCGGCGTGGTGCCGGGGACCTCCACTGCCGGCAGGCAGGTGCGCAACGCGGCGTCGCCGCGGCGTAGGCGGCGGGCCCTGGCCCAGCCCGTCTCGGGCCGGCGTATGGCGGGTTTCTCCTCGAGGTGCGAGGTCACGGCGGTTCATCACCTTTCTCGGTCACGGTCAACGGGCACCGGGGCCGCCGCTGCCGAACGAGCCGCTGGAGCCGCGATCCCAGCGCGGGCGGCTCTGGTCGTCGCCGTCCCGGCTGCCGGTGGGCCGCAGCTCGTGCGGGGTGAGGCGTTCACCGTCCGCCGACTGCGGCATCTCGTTCGGTACGCGTGCCCGGTGGGTCTCACGGACCGGGCCCGAGGCGGGCATCTGCGGCTGTTCGTGGGGCTGCGGGGGCGCGGGCTCCCGCCCGCGTACCCGGATGCCCAGCCGAACGGCCCAGATCAGGGCGCCGACGAGCACAACACCGACAACGACGAACGCGACGAAGGCCAGCGCGGACCTCCCGGTGGCCGCCAGGTAGGCGGTGGCGATGGTGTCCATGGACCGCGAGTACCCTCCTCGCGCCGAAGGACACGCGGCCCGCGCGCCCCGGACGCGCGCCGGAGCCGCCCGCGGCGCGACGAGTGCCGAGCCTCCCGGCCCGGGCACGCCCGGGCCGGGCACCTGGACCGGGCGGGTCGGGCGGTGTGCGGCCGGTCGATGCGCACTGCCGGCCCTGGCACTGGTGCGGCCCGGACCGCACAGTCCACGGCGCACGGCCGACCGACAGCACCTGCGGGGACGGGGCGCGCGGAACGGTCAGGGACGTCTGGAGGCACGGCGGGGCCCGGAGCGGCAAGCTCGGCGGTGTGCGGCCGGTCGATGCGCACTACCGGCCCTGGCACTGCGTGCGGCCCGGACCGCACAGTCCACGGCGCACGGCCGACCGACAGCACCTGCGGGGACGGAGCGCGCGGAACGGTCAGGGACGTCTGGAGGCACGGCGGGGCCCGGAGCGGCAAGCTCGGCGGTGTGCGGCCGGTCGGGCGACACCTGCGCGCACCGCGTGGGGTCGCGGAGCCGCACGATCCACGGCACGCCGGTCGGTCAGGCGGTGTCCTGAGGGCCCGGCGGGCACCGTGGCCGCCGAAGCGGCGGCACGCGCCGGTCGAGCAGGACGTGCGCGCATGGCCTGGGCCCGGCACGGCCAACGGCGCGGACGGCCAGGCAGCATCCTGCGGGCACGGCCGGACCCGAAGCCGTGACAGCGGCGACATGGGGCCGGGCGAGCGACACCCGCACGCACCTCCGGACGGCCGGGGCCCGGCCCGCACGGCCCAGACCGCGCAGTCAGCCAGGCTGCACCTGCCGGTACGTGGGAGCCCAACCCACTGTCCACGGCTCACGGCCGGCCGGGCAGCACCCGTGCGGGCGGCCGGTGCGCGGCGAACCGACCCGCAGCGCGCGCCAGTCGGCCACGCAGCACCTGCCGGCACCCCAGTGGGCCACCCATGCGATGCGCGGCGCGCGCGGCAGCCGGGCAGCGCCTGCGCGGCACCGAAGCGCACGCGCGCCCCCGTAGCGCACGCGCGCGGCCCCGCTGACCGTCCACGGCGCGTGGACGGTCGTGCGGTGTCTGCGGGCGGGAGGGGGCCGACGGCCGTGGGGGCGGGCTGAGCGCGGCTCACTCCTGCAGTGGCAGTTCGCTCCATACCTGTTTGCCGCCGCTGACCGGCACGGTGCCCCAGGTGTCGGACACGGCCTCCACGAGGAGGATGCCGCGGCCGCCGGTGGCCTCCCAGCCGAGGCTGGTGGGTTTGACGGGGGTGCGGGGGGACGCGTCGGTGACGGCGACGCGCAGGCGGTGGTTGATCATGGTGAGGTCGAGGCGTACCTGGCCGTCGGTGTGCACGAGGGCGTTGGTGACGAGTTCGGAGACGACGAGCAGGGCGGCATCCATGGCGTCGTCGGAGACGCCCCAGGCGCGCAGGGTGCGCCGGGTGAAGCGGCGGGCGTGCCGGGCGGCCTCGGGCACCCGCCACACCGTCCAGCCCTCGCGCAGGGGCTTCACGGCCATGCCGTCGTAGCGCAGCAGGAGCAGGGCCACGTCGTCCCCGCGGTGGGCGTTGCCGAGCAGGGCGTCGGCGACGAGGCCCAGGTGGGCGGGGTCGGAGGCGGACAGTCCGCGGGCGAGGCGCTCCAGGCCCGCGTCGATGTCGGACTCGGCGGACTCGATCAGGCCGTCGGTGGTCAGGGCGAGGACGGTGCCGGGCAGCAGTCGCAGCGGGGTCATCGGGAAGTCGGCCTGGGTGACCACGCCGAGCGGGGGGCCGCCTTCGGACTCGGCGATGTCGGTTGATCCGTCCGGGTGACGCAGGACGGGCGGCGGGTGGCCGGCGCGGACGCACCAGGCGGTGCCGGCCTCCATGTCGAGGTCGACGTAGCAGCAGGTGGCGAAGAGGTCGGTCTCCATCTCCAGCAGCAGCCGGTTGGCGTGGGCGACCACCACGTCCGGCGGGTGGCCCTCGGCGGCGTAGGCGCGCAGGGCGGTGCGCATCTGGCCCATGAGGGTGGCGGCGGCGGTGCTGTGGCCCTGGACGTCGCCGATGATGAGGGCGACGTGGTTGTCGGGCAGCGGGATGACGTCGTACCAGTCGCCGCCGACCTCCAGGCCGGCGGTGGCGGGCAGGTAGCGGGCGACGGCGACCGCGCCGGGGAGCTTGGGCAGGCGGCGGGGCAGGAGCTGGCGCTGGAGCATGCCGACGAGTTCGTGTTCGGCGTCGAAGGCGTGGGCGCGCATCAGGGCCTGTCCGGCGAGGCCGGCGGAGGCGGTGAGCAGGGCGCGTTCGTCGGGGCCGAAGACGTGCGGGGCGTCCCAGCCGATGAGGCAGGCGCCGGCCATGCGGCCCGCGGCGGGCAGCGGGAGCACGGCGAGGCCGCCGGGGCCGACCTCGGCGAGGGCGGGTTCCAGGGCCGTGCCGGCGGGCCAGATCTGGGCGCGGCCCTCGCGCAGCGCGGCGGCGAGGGTGGGCATGGCGCGCACGGGTGCGTCGGGCCATTCGGTGCGCCACTCCAGCCGCCACAGCTCGGGCCAGGCCTCGGGTTCGGGCGGGTCGAGGACGGTGACGACGAGGCGCTCGTTCTCCAGCTCGGCCAGGGCGATCCGGTCGGCCCGCAGCGGTACGCGCAGGGAGGAGACGACGGCCTGGCTGACGTCGCGGACGGTGCCGGCGGTGGCGAGCGCGGCGGCCAGGCGCTGGACGCGGGCCACGTCGGTGACGTCCGAGCGCAGGGTGGAGGCGTCGGCGACGGTGCCGACGAGGCGGGCGGGGAGCCCTTCGCCGCCGGGCAGGAGCCGGCCGCGCAGCCGCAACCACCGGGGCGGGCCGGCGGGCCGCAGCACCCGGAACTCCAGCTCGCGCTCGCCGATCGACATGTGGTCGGCCTCGACCACCGACATCAACGAGGGCAGGTCCTCGGGGACGGTGAGGCCGAGGAGGCTCTCCACACGGCCGTCGAACTCCTCCCTCCGCAGGCCGAACAGCTCCAGGATCTCGTCGCCGACCTCCACGCGGCCGGTGTCCATGGCGAGGCTGAAGGTGTCGGCCGGGAGTTCCTCGCCCTCTGCCCGCGCGGCGGGAGCGGGGAGGGCGATCGCCTCGGCGACGAGTCCCAGGCACGCGCGGTCGTCGCTGTCGAAGCCGTCGGGGCTCTCGCTCACGGCGAGCAGGCAGCCGCCGGCCCCGTCGTGCACGGGCAGGGCGGCGAGGTGGACGTCCCGGGCGGGCATCCGCCGCGCGTCGGCGCCGTCGGCGAGGTCGTCGGGGCCCAGCCACACGGGCCGCCCGCCGCGGTGGGCGTCGGCGGCCGGGGATTGCCCGTCGACGGCGTAGCTCTCGCGCAGCCCGTAGAGGGTTCTCGGCACGCCGGCGGTGTCGGCCAGGCAGAGGAGGTCGCCGTCGTCGCTGGACGTGTAGACGGCGGCGAGGGTCGCGCCCCCGAAGACGAGTGCCTGTTCGAGGACGCGGTGCACCCGCGCGGATGACACGGGATCGGCTGTGATCGTTTTGAGGGCAAGTTCGGCACGCAGTGTTCGCGTTCTGCGCCCCGACGCACCCTGACTGACCACGTCCGTATTACAGCGCTTATGAGACGTTCGCGCAGCCCCTGTGACCGTTCGACGGAGGCCGGAGGGAGATCGTGCGAGGTCCGGATCGAAACGCGCCGAACATGTCTTTACCCGTGCGTTCCGCACGGCGATCTCGTGACAGCCGTGACTGTCGGCGTCCCGCGCCCCGCTGGAAGTCTCGTGGTCGACCACGGAGGGGGACGCAGTGGACAAGCGGTACGAGGTGTACGCGCTGGCGGACGCCCACTTCTACGAGACGCCCGATCGGTTGGCGGGCGCCGGGGAGGCGGCGCCGCTCTACGCGACGGCGCGCCGGGCGGTGCCCGAGGGCTGGGAGGCGACGCGTGTCGGTGACTGGCTGACGCTGTCGCCGCTCGGCCCGGACGGGACGCCCGCCGCGGGGCCGGCCCAGGGCTGGAAGATCCACGCTTCGGCCACTCGGGCGAACGCGGAGGAGATCGCGGCGGCCGTGTGGGACTACTGCGTCCCGCGCCGCATCCCGTTCAAGTTCGTGCCGGGCCCGCATCTGCTGCACCTGCGCAACACCAAGTACGCCGCCCGCGACTCCAGCGGCAAGTTCGTCACCGTCTACCCGGCCGACGAGGAGCAGCTGCACACGGTGCTGTCGGAGCTCGGCGCCCTGCTGAAGGGCTTCGAGGGGCCGTACATCCTCACCGACCTGCGCTGGGGCGACGGCCCGCTGTACGTGCGCTACGGGGCGTTCGCGCGGAGGTTCGTCGTCGACGAGCGCGGCTCCCTGGTGCCGGCGGTGCTGGACGGCGACGGGCGGCTGGTGCCGGACCGGCGGGCGCCGTCCTTCCAGGTGCCCGAGTGGGTGACGCTGCCCGCGTTCCTGGAGCCGCACCTGGCGGCCCGCAACACCACGACGGTGGGCGAGCTGCCGTACCGCATCGAGAAGGCGCTGCACTTCTCCAACGGCGGCGGGGTCTACGCGGGAACCGACCTGCGCGACGGGCGCAAGGTGGTGCTCAAGGAGGGGCGCCCCCACGCGGGGCTGGCCTCCGACGGAGCGGACGCCATCGCCCGGCTGGAGCGCGAGAAGCGCGCGCTGGAGGCGGTGTCGGGCACGGGCGTGGTGCCCGAGGTGCGCGACTGGTTCACGCTCGGCGACCACCGTTTCCTGGTGATGGACTTCGTCGAGGGGCGCCCCCTCAACGCGTTCTTCGCCGAACGGCACCCGCTGCTCTCCCCGGACCCGGCCCCGGGCGCCGTCGCCGCGTACACGACGTGGGCGGTGCGGATCCACCGGGCGGTGGAACGGGCGGTGGAGAAGGTGCACGCGCGCGGGATCGTCTTCAACGACCTGCACGTCTTCAACGTCATGGTGGCGCCCGACGAGGAGTCGGTGTTCCTGATCGACTTCGAGGCGGCGGCCCGGGCCGAGGAGAACGGCCGCCAGGTGGTGGCGCACCCCGGCTTCTTCGCCCCTGCGGACCGCCGGGGCGCCGAGGTCGACCGGTACGCCCTGGCCTGTCTGCGGCTCGCCCTGTTCCTGCCGGTCACCACCCTGTTCGTCGTCGACCGGGGCAAGGCCGCCCACCTGGCCGAGGTGATCGCGGAGCAGTTCCCGGACGTGCCGCGGGACTTCCTGGACGAGGCGGTCGCGGAGATCACCCGGGCCCCGTCCGAGCGGGGCGGGCCGGTCACCGGCGGAGCCGGGACCGGTGCGCGGTCGACGGTTCCGGCCGTCCCGGCGGTCCCCTCGGTCCCGGCCTCCCGGGTGGAACCGGGCGACTGGCCGCACAGCAGGGACTCCATGGTCAAGGCGATCCTCGCCTCGGCGACTCCGGAACGCGACGACCGGCTCTTCCCCGGGGACGTCGCCCAGTTCTCCGACGGCGGCGGCCTCGGCCTCGCCCACGGCGCGGCGGGGGTGCTCTACGCGCTCGCGGCGACCGGCGCCGACCGTTACGACGAGGGTGAGCTCTGGCTGCTGGACCACACCGCCCCCGCTCCCACCGGCACCCCGCTCGGCTTCTACGACGGACTCGCGGGCGTCGCCCACGTCCTCGACCTGCTCGGACACCGGCAGCGGGCCCTGGACCTGGTCGACGGCATCCTGCGCGAACGCTGGCAGAACCTGTCCTCCGACCTGCACGGCGGTCTGGCCGGCCTCGGCCTGGTCCTCGGACACCTCGCGCACATGACCGGCGAGCCGGAACTGCGCGAGCGGGCCGAGGAGGCGGCCGACATCCTCGTCCGCCGCCTGGCCGAACCCGCCGCGGGAGCGCCCCGGCGGCGGGCCGGGTTGCTGCGGGGCGCGAGCGGGCCCGCGCTGTTCCTGCTGCGTCACTACGAGGCGACCGGAGAGCGGGCGCTGCTCGATGCCGCGGCGAGCGCGCTGCGCCGGGATCTGGAGTGCTGCGTGGAGCGCGAGAACGGTGCGCTGGAGGTCGACGAGGGGTGGCGGACGATGCCGTACCTCGGCGACGGGAGCGTGGGGGTCGGCCTGGTGCTCGACGAGTACCTGGCCGCGGCCGCGGGCGGCCCCTGGACCAGCCCGTACGACTCCGAGCCGCCCGGCGGGGCCGCCCGGGGCGGGCGATCGGCGACCGGGGGCGCCCAGTCGCCGGCCGGCGCCGACGGGCCCACGACCGGGGGCACGAGGCCACCGGCCGCAGACGACGGGCGAACGATCCCGGGCGACGAGCGAACGACCGCAGGCGGCAGGCCGGGCCACGCGAACACCGGGACGGCAGCCGCGGACGACAGGCCCGCGACCCCGGGCGCCCTGTCGGCGACCCGCGCCGACGCGCGCGCGGCCGCGGACGACAGGCGAGCGACCGCGGTCGGCGGGCCCGGCCACGGGAGCACCGGGCCGACGTCCGAAGGCGCCGGGCCGGCGGCCGGGAGGGGTGGGCCGGCGGCCCGGAGCGCCGGGCCGGTGATCGGCGGCGACGGGCGCGTGGCCGGCAGCGGCGGCCCGGGGGCGGAGCGGGCCGCCGGGAACGGCGCGCACACCGCCGACGCGTTCGAGCGCGCCCGCGCCGGGATCGTCACCGCCGCCACCTCGCGCTTCTATGCGCAGCCCGGTCTCTTCCAGGGCCGCGCCGGCATGATCCTCCACCTGGCCCGCACCACCGCGCCCGGCGCCACGCGGGCCCGGCTGGAGCGGCAGATCGACGGACTGGGCTGGCTCGCCATGTCCTACCAGGGCCAACTGGCCTTCCCCGGGCACCAGATGATGCGGCTGTCCATGGACCTCGCCACCGGAACGGCGGGCTGTCTGCTCGCGCTCGCCGCGGCCCTCGACGAGGGCGCCGGCGCACACCTGCCCTTCCTCCCGCCGCCACACCGGCGGCCCCACTGACGCGGCTCCGCGACGGACGGAGCCGTGGCCCAACCCCGTCCCCACGGGACGAACCATCCGAAAGCACGAAACGGACGAAAGGACACCACGATGGCCCTGCTCGACCTGCAGACGATGGAATCCGACGAGCACACCGGCGGCGGCAACAGCACCGTCAGCCTGCTGTCCTGCATCAGCGCGGCGAGCGTCCTGCTCTGTCTCTGACGCGCACCGCGTGATCGACGCCCCGGGCGGCTTCCCCGTGAGGGAGGAGCCGCCCGGGGTCCGCCCCTCCCCAGGAAGGACGTCCCGGTGGAGCGGACCACCCGTGAGCTGCTCGGCGCGGCGACCCGGCACAGCGGGCCGCACTGCGCGGTCCTGGCCCTGGTGGGCGTGGCGGCGACCGGCGCCGGGCTGCTGCTGCCCGTCGCCCTGGGCCGCGCCCTCGACCTGCTGCTCGCCCACGCCCCCGCGACCCGCTGGGTGCTGTGCTGCGCGGGCCTCGTCCTGCTGCTGACCCTGCTCGACGCCGTCGAGACCGTGCTCGCCGGCACCGTGGACGCCCGCAGCACCGCCTTCCTGCGCCGCCGGGTGACCGGCCACGCCCTGGCCGTGGGTCCACGCCTCACCCTCCGCATCGGTTCCGGCGACCTCGTCGCGCGGCTCGTCGGCAACGCCGCCCAGGCCGGCACGTCACCGGCCGCCCGCGCCGCGCTCCTGGCCGCGCTCGCCGGGCCCGTCGGCGGTGTGGTGGCGCTGGCCCTGATCGACCCGTGGCTCGCGGCCGTGTTCCTCGCCGGCGCCCCCGTCCTGACCCTTCTCCTGCGCGGCCTCGCCCGCGACACGTCCGCCTGCGTCGCGGACTACCAGCGGGTGCAGGGCCGGATCGCGGCCGCGCTCACCGAGGCGGTCGCGGGCGTGCGCACCATCCGGGCGGCCGGTACGGCGGACCGGGACACGGCTCGCGTCCTGCGCCCGCTGCCCGAACTGGGCCGGGCGGGCCGGCGCATGTGGCACGTCCAGGGGCGGGCGGCGGCGCAGGCCGTCGCCGTGGCCCCGCTGCTGCACCTTGGAGTCGTCGCCGTGGCGGGTCTCCTCCTCGCCCGGCACCGCCTCACCGCGGGCGACGTCCTCGCGGCCTCCCGCTACGCCGTCCTCGCCACCGGAGTGGGCGTGCTGGTCGGCCGGCTCTCCGGCCTGGTCCGCGCCCGTACGGCGGCCGACCGCCTCGGCGAGGTCCTGGCGCACCCGGCGCCCGGGTACGGCGAGCGGCGCCTCCCGCCGGACGCGCCGGGGCGTCTGGAGCTGCGCGGGGTGACCGCGCGGCGCGGCGGGCGCGCGGTGCTCGACGGCGTCGACCTGGTCGTGCCCGGCGGGACGACCCTCGCCGTCGTGGGCCGCTCCGGCTCGGGCAAGTCGCTGCTGGCCGCGCTGGCCGGACGTCTCGCCGACCCGGACGCCGGGGAGATCCTCCTCGACGGCGTTCCCCTGCCGGCCCTGTCCCGGGCCGAGCTGCGCGCGGCCGTCGCCCACGCCTTCGACCGTCCCGTCCTCCTCGGCACGACCGTCGAGGACACGATCGGCCTCGGCCTGCGCCGCCCCTCCCCCGCCCGGGTCCGGGCGGCGGCCCGAACGGCCCGCGCGGACGACTTCGTCCGCCGCCTGCCCGCCGGGTACGCCACACCCTGTGCCGAGGCCCCGCACTCCGGCGGCGAGGCCCAACGCCTGGGCCTCGCCCGGGCCTTCGCCCACGGCGGCCGCCTCCTCGTCCTCGACGACGCCCTCTCCAGCCTCGACACGGTCACCGAACACCAGGTCACGGAGGCGGTGTTCGGCCGCGCCGCCACCGGCACACGGCTGGTGGTGGCCCACCGCGCGACCACGGCCGCCCGCGCCGACGCGGTGGCGTGGCTGGACGGGGGGCGGGTGCGCGCGGTGGGGACGCACGCGCAGTTGTGGCGGGAACGCGGGTATCGGGCGGTGTTCGGGGCGGGCGGGGAACGCGGCCCGGCCGACGCGGCGGGGGCGCGCGGGTGAGGGCGCGGGGCGGAGGGAGCCGGCCGCCGCGCGAGGGCGGGTACGCCGGAGCCGGCGGCCCGGACCGGCTCCGGCGGCGGGCGGTGCGCTTCCTGCGCGCCCGCCCCCGCGTCCTGCTGCGGCTCGCGGGCTGGTCCGTCCTCGAGGCCGGGCAGACGTTCCTTCTCGGGTACGCCCTGGCACGGGCGCTGGACGAGGGCTTCCTGGCGGGACGGGCCGACGTGGGGCTCGGGTGGCTGGCGGTGGCCGGGGCCGGAACCCTGGTCGGCGCGTACGGGACCGGCCGGGTGTACCGGGCGGTCGCGGCGCTCGTGGAGCCGCTGCGGGACCGGCTCGTCACCCGGGTGGTGGAGCGGGGGGTGCGGGACGGGGACGGCGGGGCGCTGTCGGGCCTCACCCAGCAGGTGGAGATCGCCCGCGACACCTTCGCGGGCCTGGTGATGGTCTCCCGGTCGTTCCTCTTCACGTCCGCGGGCGCGCTGGTGGGCCTGCTCTCCCTCGGCCCGCCTCTCCTCCTGGTCGTCCTGCCCCCGCTCGCCGCCGGTGTGGGGCTCTTCGTGGCGACCCTGCGTCCGCTCGCGCGACGCCAGGAGGAGTTCCTGGCCGCCGACGAGGCCCTGGCGGGCGGTCTGGGAGTCGTCTGCCCGGGGCTGCGGGACGTCACCGCCGCGGGCGCGGAGGAGCGGATCGCCGGGGACCTCGGCGCGCTCGTCGACGCCGAGTCGCGGGCGGCCCGCTCGCTGGCCCGCTGGGGTGTCGCCCGTGTGGCCTGTCTCGCGATCGGCGGGCATCTGCCCGTCGTCCTGCTCCTCGCCGGTGCCCCCTGGCTCCTCGCCCACGGCACCACCCCGGGCGCCCTGGTGGGCGCCCTCGCCTACGTCACCCAGTCCCTCCTTCCCGCGCTCGGCAACCTCATCCACGGCCTGGGCACGAGCGGCTCCCGGCTGACGGTGGTGCTCCGGCGGCTCGCTCCGGCCGGCGAGCCGACCGGCCCCGCACCGAGCCACGGGGGCGGGGCGACCGCCGTAGGAGGAGCCGCGGGTGGCCGTGCCGCCGGGGCGCCGGGGGTGCCCTCGCCCGAGCGGAGCCAGGAGGGGAGCAGAGCGGGCGACGGAACATCGCCCGCCGTGGCGAAACCGGGGGTGGGTCAGGCACGCCGCAGCGCCGGGCCGGCCCGGCCGGCGGTGACCCCGGCGTCCGCGGGCGACCGGCGCCCCCGGCCACCGCACCCTCCGGGTACGCGTCCCCCCGGCGAGGCGGGAGGCGCCGCACGGCCCACGACGGACGCCCCGCCACCCCGCCCTTCACCCCCCGCCTTCTCCCTCGCCTCCGTCACCTTCGCCTACGGCCCCGCCTCCGCCCCCGTCGTCGACGACCTGAGCCTCGACCTGCCGGCCGGCGGCCACCTGGCCGTCGTGGGGCCGAGCGGAAGCGGCAAGTCCACGCTGGCCGCACTGCTCGCGGGACTGCTGGAGCCGGGGCGGGGCACGGTGCGGGTCCACGGGCGGCCGGTGGCGGAGGCCACCGCGTGGCGGGTGCTCGTCCCGCAGGAGGCGTACGTCTTCGGCGGCACCCTGGCCGAGAACCTCGCGTATCTGCGGGCGGATGGCGTGCCCGAGGCCGAGATGCTCGCGGCGGCCGAGGCCGTGGGGCTCACTCCGCTCCTCGACCGGCTGGGCGGACCGGAGGCCGTGGTGGAGCCGGCCGCGCTGTCCGCGGGCGAGCGGCAGCTGATCGCGCTCACGCGCGCCCACCTGGCGCACGCCCCGCTGGCCCTGCTGGACGAGGCGACCTGTCATCTGGACCCGGAGGCGGAGGAAAGGGCGGAGCGGGCCTTCACCGAGCGGCCGGGCGGCACACTCCTGGTCGTGGCGCACCGGATCAGCTCGGCCCGGCGCGCGGAGCGGGTGCTGGTCATGGACGGGCCGCGCACCGCGTACGGAACGCATGCCGAGGTGCTGCGCCGCTCCGCGCTCTACCGCGCGCTGGTCGGCCGGTGGGAACCTCCCTCACAGCCAGCCCTGCCCCTGCGAGATGCGGATGGCGTCGATGCGGTTGCGGGCGCCGGTCTTGCGGGTGATGGCCGCCATGTAGTTGCGCACGGTCCCGTGGGACAGGTGCAGGCTCCCGGCGATCTCCGCGACGGAGGCGCCCTCGGCCGCGAGGGTTAGCACGCTCAGCTCCCGCCGGGTCAGCGGCATTTCGGCGGCCTTGAGGAAGCCGAAGCCCAGCGACTCGCTGACGAAACGTTCCCCCAGGGCGACCCGACGGATGCCGTGCAGCAGTTGTTCCGGTGACCCCGCCTTGTCGACGTAGCCGAGCGCCCCCGCCTCCAGGGCCCGTTTCAGCAGGCCGGGCCTGTTCGCAGCGGCAAGGACGAGAAGGCGCGGCGGTGTCTGACCCGCGCCGCGCGGTAACAGGTCGCCCAAAGGCGGGATGCCGTACGTGCCCGAGCAGTCGAGGTCGGCCGCGCAGACGTCCGGCCGCAGGGACCGGGCGCGGCCCGCGGCGCTGTGCCACGGCGTGTCGTCCACGTGCAGGTCGGGCTGCCCGGACAGCCACTGCGCAAGGACCGATCGCACCAGACACCCGTCGTGCACCAGAAGTACCCGGATCAATGCCCGCCCCTTCGACTCACTCTGTTCCGTCGGTTCCGTGGTGGTGAGAGCGTGCCCATTGTTGGCTGCCGGGATCGTTTCTGGACGCGAAGAACCGGCCATCGGGATGCGCGGGGGCGCACGTGCGGCGCCTGTACGCCGCCACGCGCATCGACTGTGGGGGCATGGTCACGCGCCGACGGGGTACAGCCGGGCGCCCGTAGTGCCGTTCGCCGAGCGCTCGGGACCTTCAGGAGGCGGAGCTCGCCGCCTGACGACGCCACGGGCGGCCAACGGCCACTGCTCGCCCCCGTCCTGCCGGGGGCCGGACGGGCGGAGCAGACGTACATCCCGACTCCACTGCGGCCGAGAAGCGCTGATGAGGTGTCAGCCGGAGCCGGGGCGACCCGGGGACCGGCCCGCAGGTCGGCCGCGACGAGCCTCGGGCGGGCGGAAGGGCGGCGGCCCGGACGGGCGGGCGAGCGTCGTCGGCCCACGGGGCGGAGGACAGAGGGGCACAGACGAGGGGGGCACGGCGAGCGGCCGGGCAGGGAGGCGTCGTCGGCCCAACGGGGCGCGGTGGCCTGACGTGTAAAGGCCGACGCGCGGAGGGCGGAGGCCGGCGGGGCAGGCGGGCGTCGTCGGCCCAACGGCGTTGGCCGGACGGGCAAAGACGGACGCGGGAAGGGCGGAGGCCGGCCGGGCAGGCGGGCGTCGTCGGCCCAACGGGGCGCGGTGGCCTGACGTGTAAAGGCGGACACGGGAAGGGCGGAGGCCGGCCGGGCAGGGAGGCGTCGTCGGCCCAACCGGGGGGAGCCGGACGGCCTCGGGGCCGACGGTTGTCCGTCGGCGGAACGCGGCGGTCCGGCCCTCCCGCCGGAGGGCCGGACCGTGCCACCGATCGGCCGGAACCGCTGGTGAGGCCGATCGGTGGGTCTGTGGCGGCAGCCGGGTCAGTGGGTCTCGGTCAGCCCGGACTCGTCCTCGGCACCCGCCCCGTTCTGCTCCTCGGCACCGGCGCCGGCTTCCTCACCGCCGGCTTCCTGTCCGACGCCCTGCCCGGCGTCCTGCCCGACGCCCTGCCCGGCGGCATCCTGGCCGACCTCTTCGCCGCCGACCTCCTGGCCTCCGACCTCCTGGCCGGCTCCGGCGCCGGCTTCCTCGCCGCCCGCTTCCTCGCCGGCGCCCGCCTCGCCGCCGGCGCCCGCCTCGCCGCCCGCACCGGCCCCCGCGTCGCCGAGGGTCGCGCCGACCGCCTCCAGGGCGGTGGTCACCGGCTGGAAGAAGGTCTCGCCGCCGACCGTGCAGTCGCCGCTGCCGCCCGAGGTCAGGCCTATCGCGAGGCCGTCCTGGGTGAAGAGCGAGCCGCCGCTGTCGCCGGGCTCGGCGCAGACGTCGGTCTGGATGAGGCCGGTGACGGTGCCCTCGGGATAGTTGACGGTGGCGTCGAGCCCGAGGACCTGGCCGTTGGCGAGGCCGGTCGTGCTGCCCATCCGGAAGACCTCGGCGCCGACCGTCGCCTCGGCGGCCTGGCTGATCGCGACCGTCTGGTCGCCGAGGTCGACCTCGCTCGGGGCGGCCGTGGCGGGGTCGTCGTACTTCACGAGTGCGAAGTCGCCCTCGCCCGGGAAGACCGCCTGGTCGACGGTGGCGATGGGGTCGCCGGCCTCGGAGTCGGACCACTGTTCGGCGGCGACACCGCAGTGACCCGCCGTC
This sequence comes from Streptomyces sp. NPDC052016, assembly GCF_044548445.1. Taxonomy (NCBI): domain Bacteria; kingdom Bacillati; phylum Actinomycetota; class Actinomycetes; order Kitasatosporales; family Streptomycetaceae; genus Streptomyces; species Streptomyces sp. NPDC052016. Next base: position 93,030 of record NZ_JBIUBX010000005.1, on the reverse strand, counting down.
AGGAAGGCCGGGGAGCCGTCGCCCGCGGTGACGTTGAAGCCGAGGGAGCAGCGCGCTCCCCCGCCGAAGATGGCGTCACCGCCGGAGGCGAACGTCTTGAAGGTGCCGGCCGACTTCTTGATGGTCGCCGTGTCCGCGCCGAGTCCCTGGACGGTGGACTCCAGTCGGTCCCACTTGTCGCCGGTGACCGTGGAGTCGGCGGTGACGAGGATCTTGTTCGTCCGCGGGTCGACCGCCCACGCGGTGCCCGGGATGGTCGCCTCGGTCTTCAGGGTCTGCGCCGCCGCCTCGAGTTCGGCGGTGCTGTTCTCGACCTCGCGGACCTTCGCGCCGGCCTTCTTGGCCTGGACGATCACGTTGTTGTCGTCGCCGGAGACGTTGACGACGTTCACGACGAGCTGCTGGCGGTCCGAGTCGTAGTACGAGCCGGCGAAGGCGTCGCCGAGCAGGTTCGCCAGTTGCGAGGCGAGGTCCGAGGCGTCCGCCGCCTTGAGGGTCTTCGGCGCCGCGGCGGCGGAGTTGTCGCCGTCCTGGGAGGCGTTGGCGTTGGGGAGCAGGAGTGCCGCCGCTCCGAGCGCCGCCACGCCGCCCACCGCGATCGCGGCCTTGCGCTTCGGAATTCGCTTGTGACTCAACTTCTCGACCTCCTGGGGACGGGGTCCGGCTGCCGGGGGTCGGCAGCTCCCTACAGCGGCGCCTGGTTGCCCGTTGGTACGCAGGGGGCGCGTGGTGTGTTCAATTCCGTTTGCCGACTTCCTTTGCGAAACCGTGAATCGGCCATGACCGGCGTCCAGGGCCGCCGCGTGGGGAACAATCGCCCATATGACGATGACCACCGCCGAAGCCGACAAGATCCTTTCCGACAACTTCGCGCCCTGGGTGCTCGCTCTGGGCCTGTCCGTCGAGAGCCTGGGGGACGACCGGGCGACGCTGCGCCTGCCCTGGTCACGGACTTTGGCGCGGCAGGGCGGAGGGTTGTCGGGTCAGGCGCTGATGGCGGCCGCGGACACCGCCACCGTGATCGCCGTGTCGGCCGCGCGGGGGGCCTTCGTGCCGATGACGACGGTGCAGCAGTCCACGTCGTTCCAGCGGGCGGTGGCAGATACGGATGTCCTGATCGAAGCGGTCCTGACGAAGCTGGGCCGCCGGATGGCGTTCGCGGACATCACGATGACGGCCGAGCGGTCGGGTGAACTCGCGGCGCGGGCAAGCACCGTCTACGCACTCCTGGGCTGACACCGACGGAACCGGCACCGGAGCACCGACCGCACCGCTGGAATGTTACCGAGGGTAACTGGCCACTGACAGGCCGTTCCGATCGCAGAGCGGAATCTCCGCTTCAGGAAATCTGCACATGGATTGCCCAAGCGGATCACGGCGCGCAGGGGTTCTGCACAACTCCGCGGAACCGGCCACGCCATTGGGGCGGGAGTGCCGGATTCGCCGAGACGGCGCCCACCGCTCATCCGAGCGAACCCCGTCCGAGGTGTGAAGAAGTCGCCGACAACACGTGCCCGCGCCTGCACGCTTTGACGCTCGTGTGACCCAAGTGCCCAGGTGAGACCGGTGATTGATTGGAAGGGCGGGTACCGGACCTGCTTTGATCCATCGCACCGCAGGGCCGCAGGCCTCCCGGCAACGGGTGTCCGGCGTCCGCGGTCGCGGCCGTCGTCTGTCCCCAGAGGGGGCCGCTCCCCCCCTTATGAGATATCCATGTGAAGGGATGTTCCACCATGAACTCCACCCCCCAGGTTGAGACCGTCGAGATCGCCGACGCCGACCTCGACAACGTCTCCGGCGGCCTGTCCGTGAACGCCCTCGGCACCGTCACCGGCCTGGTGGACGGCGTCGCCCCGGTGTCCGGCCTGGTCGACACGGCCGTCGGCACCGTCGAGGGTGTCACCGGCCTGAACACCGCTCCGGTCACGAACCTGGTCGCCGGTCTCTGATCGCACCTTCGTGACCCCCTTGAGTCCCGGAGCCGCCACCCGGCTCCGGGACTCTCGGATGCCGTAGAACGCTTCGGAGCGACGCTCCGCACTCTCCGAAACCAGGTTTACGACCGGTGAGGGAAGTCCCTTGCAGTTCCGCCAACAGGCCCTCGCCAAGCTCCAGTCGCCGGAGGAACTCGACCTGCCGGTACGTTTCGCCCGCCCGCAGGGCTGGCTGGTGCTGTCCGTGACCGTGGTCGCCCTCGCGGCCGCGTCCGTGTGGGCGGTGACCGGCTCGGTCACCTCCACGGTGAGCGCCCCGGCCGTCCTCACGCACGGCGAGGGCAGCTACATCCTGCAGAGCCCCGCGGCGGGCCAGGTCACCGCGGTCCTCGCGAAGGAGGGCGAGCGGCTGCCCGCGAACTCCCCCGTGCTGAAGGTGCGTACCGCCGAGGGCGACACCGTGGTGCGGACGGTCGCCGCCGGCCGGATCACCGCGCTCGCCGCCACCATCGGCCAGATCATCTCCACCGGCGCGAACGTCGCCGCCGTGGAGAAGGTCGCCGACGCCGACGACCCGCTGTACGCCACGGTGTACGTCCCGGCCGAGAACGCCGCCTCCATCCCAGCGAACGCGGCCGTCGACCTGACGGTGCAGACCGTGCCGTCCCAGCAGTACGGCGTGCTGCGCGGCCATGTGAAGTCGGTGGACCGCACGGCCCAGTCGGCGCAGCAGATCGCCGCGTTCCTCGGCGACAGCCAGCTCGGCGAGCAGTTCACGAAGAAGGGCCGTCCCGTGGCCGTCCTCGTCCGCCTCGACACCTCCGAGTCGACGAGGAGCGGCTACCGGTGGTCTTCCGCGGACGGGCCGCCGTACTCCCTCACCTCCATGACCATGGCCACGGGCTCCATCCGGCTGGCCGACCAGCGTCCCGTCGATTGGCTGCTTCCGTGACCACCGCCCAGGACACCCGGAGCCGGGGCAGACGCCGTGCCGCACCGCCCAGGCGGACCGTACCCAAGGGGCGGGCGAAGACCGTCCGCACGCCCACCGTGCTGCAGATGGAGGCCGTGGAGTGCGGGGCCGCCTCCCTCGCCATGGTCCTCGGGCACTTCGGCCGGCACGTCCCCCTGGAGGAGCTGCGCATCGCCTGCGGTGTCTCCCGGGACGGCTCTCGGGCCAGCAACCTGCTGAAGGCGGCCCGCAGTTACGGTCTGACGGCCAAGGGCATGCAGATGGACCTGGCCGCCCTCGCCGAGGTGAAGGCCCCCGCGATCCTCTTCTGGGAGTTCAACCACTACGTCGTCTACGACGGCATGGGCCGCCGCTTCGGCCGCCGGGGCGTGTTCGTCAACGACCCGGCCAAGGGCCGCCGTTTCGTCCCCATGGAGGACTTCGACGGCAGTTTCACCGGCGTGGTGCTGGTGCTGGAGCCGGGCGAGAGCTTCGAGCGGGGCGGGCGCAGGCCGGGTGTGCTGGGCGCGATGCCCGCCCGGCTGCGCGGCACGGCGGGCACCCTGCCGGCCGCCGTCCTGGCGAGCCTGCTGCTGGTCCTGGTGGGCGCGGCCGTCCCCGCGCTCAGCCGCACCTACATCGACATGTTCCTCATCGGCGGGCAGACCTCGCTGCTGGACGTGCTGTTCGCGTCCATGGGCGCGTGCGTGCTGCTCACCCTCGCCCTGACCTGGCTCCAGCAGGCCAACCTCCACCACGGCCGGATCATCTCCTCGACGCTCTCCAGCGCCCGCTTCCTGCGCCATCTGCTGCGGCTGCCGGTGACCTTCTTCTCCCAGCGCAGCCCCGCCGACCTGGTGCAGCGTCTCCAGTCGAACGACGCGGTGGCCGAGACCCTGGCCCGCGACCTCGCCTCGGCGGGCGTCGACGCGGTCGTCGTCGTGCTGTACGCGGTCCTCCTCTACACCTACGACCCGGAGCTGACGTTCGTCGGCATCGGCGTGGCCCTGCTGAACATCGTCGCCATGCGGGTCGTCATACGGCTGCGCGCGACGCGTACGGCGAAGCTGCGGGCGGACAACGCGCGGCTGACCAACACGGCGTACACCGGGCTGCAGCTGATCGAGACGATGAAGGCGACCGGCGGGGAGGACGGCTACTTCCGCAAGTGGGCCGGCCAGCACGCCACCACGCTGGAGGAGCAGCAGCGGCTCGGCGTGCCGAGCGCCTGGCTGGGTGTGGTCGCGCCGACCCTCGCGACGGTCAACAGCGCGTTGATCCTGTGGATCGGTGGCATGCGGGCGGTCGAGGGCCACATCTCGGTGGGCCTGCTGGTCGCGTTCCAGGCGCTGGTCGCCCGCTTCACCGCCCCTCTGACCCGGCTCAACGGCGTCGCGGGCCGCATCCAGGACTTCGCGGCGGACGTGGCCCGGCTGAAGGACGTGGAGAACTTCCGCGCCGACCCGCTCTACGACCGCCGCTCCGGCGCCGACTCCACGCGCCGGCTGCACGGCCACGTCGAGCTGCAGAACATCACCTTCGGCTACAGCCCGCTCGACAAGCCGCTGCTGACCGGCTTCGACCTGACGGTCGGACCCGGGCAGCAGGTGGCGCTGGTCGGCGGCTCGGGCAGCGGCAAGTCGACGGTCTCCCGGCTGATCTCGGGCCTCTACACGCCGTGGGAGGGTGTGATCCGCATCGACGGACAGCGCCTGGAGGACATCCCGCGGGGCGCCCTCGCGGCCTCCGTCTCCTTCGTCGACCAGGAGGTGTTCCTCTTCGAGGGCACGGTCCGCGACAACGTTGCGCTGTGGGACCCGTCGATCCCGGACGACGCCGTCGTGGACGCCCTGCGGGACGCGGCCCTGTACGACGTGGTCATGCGCCGGCCCGGTGGCATCCACAGCAGGGTCGAGCAGGACGGCCGCAACTTCTCCGGCGGGCAGCGCCAGCGCCTGGAGATCGCCCGGGCGCTGGTGCGCAGGCCCAGCATCCTCGTCCTCGACGAGGTGACCAGCGCGCTGGACGCGGAGACCGAGCTGGTGGTCATGGACAACCTGCGCCGGCGCGGCTGCGCGTGCGTGGTCATCGCCCACCGGCTCAGCACCGTGCGCGACAGCGACGAGATCGTCGTCCTGCAGCACGGCACGGTCGTGGAACGCGGGCGGCACGAGGACCTCGTCGCGCGGGGCGGGGCCTACGCGGCACTGGTCAGGGAGCGCTGAGATGACGACTCCCCACCTGCCTCGGGAAGGCGATCTCGTTCTCGGTGCGCTCGGTTCGCTCGGCGCCCGCATGGACTGCGCCGGGTTCAGCCGCCTGGACCTGGAGGGCCCGCAGGTGCTGTGGCTGGTCGCGGGCGGCGCGCTGGACCTGTTCGCGGTGGACGCCGGACACCAGGGCCACTGGCACCACCTGGGCCGCCTGGAGGCGGGCTCGCTGCTCCTCGGCCCGGTCGCCGGCCCCCAGCACACCCTCGTGGCGCGCCCGTTGCGCGACTGCGTGGTCCACCGCATCGAACTGCGCGAGCTGTACCAGCCCGCGAGCACCCAGACGTGGTCCTACGACGAGTACGGCAACCCGCAGTACGTACCGCCCACGTCGAGCCCGCTGGAGTACGCCCTCGCCCTGGGCGTCGGCCGCGGACTGTCCGTGCTCTTCCAGGCGCCCATGGCGGCCGACCGGCCCGCGGAGGTCACCGACGACGACGTGTTCTGGATGCAGGTCCCGCCCGGCAGCGTCCGGTACGGCTCGCTGTACGGGGCGGAGGCGGCGGCCGACCTGCTGATGGACCCGGCGGTGTGGCAGTCCATGGTCGACCAGCAGTACCGCCTGCTGACCACGCTGGACCGCTGGATCGAGCAGCTGGAGCGCACCCACGAGACCCGGACGGCCGCCGGGATCAAGGCCGGTGAGGCGGTCCGCGCCCAGGCCGACCGGACGCTGCTGGCGTCGATCGGCAAGAAGGCGGGACAGCGCACGACGGCCGCGGACGCGGACGCGACCTTCGCCGCCTGCAGGCTGGTCGCGCAGGCCGCCGGGATCGCCCTGGTAGAGCCCGCGCGGATGGGCGCCGGCAACGACCGCCTCGACCCGGTGGAGCAGGTCGCCCTCGCCTCCCGGGTGCGCACCCGCGCGGTGCGCCTGGACGGCCGCTGGTGGCGGGACGACGTCGGCCCGCTGGTCGGTCACCGGGCGCTGTCGGGGGCGCCGGTCGCCCTGCTGTGGCGGCGCGGCGGATATGTAGCCGTGCACCCCGCGACCGGACGGGAGACGCCCGTCGAGAAGGCCAACGCGGAGGAGTTCGAGCCGCGGGCCGTCATGTTCTACCGCCCGCTGCCCGAGCGGAGGCTCGGTCCGCTCGGGCTGCTGCGGTTCGCCATGCGCGGCACCGGTGGCGACCTGGCGAACCTGCTGCTCAGCGGGCTCGTCACGGTGGCGATCGGCGCGCTGGTGCCGATCGCCACCGGCAAGGTGCTGGGCGAGTACGTGCCGAAGGCCCAGGAGGACCTGATCGTGCAGGTCTGTCTGGCCGTGCTGGTCAGCAGCGTGGTCGCGGCGGCGTTCCTGCTGTTGCAGAACCTGACCATCCTGCGGCTGGAGGGCAGGATCGAGGCGACGCTCCAGCCGGCGGTCTGGGACCGGCTGCTCAGGCTGCCGACGAAGTTCTTCACCGAACGCTCCACCGGTGAGCTGGCCAGCGCGGCCATGGGCATCAGCGCGATCCGCCGCCTGCTGGCGGGCCTCGGCCCGTCGGTGGCGCAGTCGGTGACGATCGGCGCCATGAACCTGGGGCTGCTGCTCTGGTACAGCGTGCCGCTGGCGCTGGCGGCGATCGGGATGCTCGTCGTGATCGCCACGGTGTTCCTGGGGCTGGGGTTGTGGCAGGTGCGCTGGCAGCGCCGGCTGGTGGTGCTGAGCAACAAGCTGAACAACCAGGCGTTCCAGACCCTGCGCGGCCTGCCCAAGCTGCGGGTGGCGGCCGCCGAGAACTACGCCTACGCCGCCTGGGCCTCCCAGTTCGCCCGCAGCCGTGAGCTCCAGCAGCGGCTCGGCCGGATCAAGAACCTCAACGCGGTGCTGGGCGCGGTGTACCTGCCGCTGTGCTCGCTGCTGATGTTCATGCTGCTGGCCGGCCCGGCGCGCGGCGCGCTGTCGGCGGCGGACTTCCTCACCTTCAACACGTCGATGACGATGCTCCTCACCTCGGTCACCTCGCTGACCGGCGCGTTCGTGTCGGCGGTGGCCGCGCTGCCGCTGTTCGAGGAGATCCGCCCGGTGCTGGAGGCGACCCCCGAGGTACGCGCGGCGAGCACCCGGCCGGGCCCGCTGACCGGCGCGGTCGAGGCGCGCCGGCTGTCGTTCCGCTACTCCGACGACGGCCCCCTCGTCCTCGACGACGTGTCCTTCGAGGTGCGCCCCGGCGAGTTCGTGGCGATCGTCGGCCCGAGCGGCTGCGGCAAGTCCACCCTGCTCAGACTGCTGATCGGCTTCGACAAGCCGGTCTCCGGGAGTGTCCTGTACGACGGCCAGGACCTGGCGGCCCTCGACCAGTCGGCCGTACGCCGCCAGTGCGGGGTCGTCCTCCAGCACGCGCAGCCGTTCACCGGGTCGATCCTGGACGTCATCTGCGGCACCGAGTCGTACACGCCGGAGGAGGCGATGGCGGCGGCCGAGATGGCGGGGCTCGCGGAGGACATCCAGCGGATGCCGATGGGGCTGCACACGATCGTCTCGGGCAGCGGGTCGGTCTCGGGCGGTCAGCGTCAGCGGCTGATGATCGCCCAGGCACTGATCCGCCGGCCGCGCATCCTCTTCTTCGACGAGGCCACCAGCGCCCTCGACAACGACACCCAGCGCACGGTCATCGAGAGCACCCGCAAGCTCAACGCCACCCGCATCGTCATCGCCCACCGCCTGTCGACCGTGATGGACGCCGACCGCGTGGTGGTCATGGAGAACGGCAAGGTCGCCGAGCAGGGTCCGCCCGCGCAGCTCCTCGCGGACACGGGAGGCCGGCTGCACGAGCTGGTGCGCCGGCAGCTGGCCTGAAGCCGACCGGTGCGCGTGCCGCGTACGCCCAGCGAGGAGCATGAAGGCCCGTGCCTGGGTACTCGATCGGCCATGAGAATCAGCGTGCTGGACGTCGGGTCGAACACGGTGCGGCTCGTGGTGGCGGACGCCGAGGACGGCGTACCGCTTCCGGTGCACACGGCCAAGTGGCGGTTGAGGCTGTCCCAGCAGGTCAAGCCGGGCGAGCCGATTCCCGGCGAGGCCGTCGAGCGGCTCGCCGAGGCGGTCGCCGCCGCGAACCGCACCGCGACCCGGTGGGGGGCGGCGAGCCCGCTGGCGTTCGCGACCGCCATGGTGCGCAACGCGCCGAACCGCCATGAGGTGCTGCGCACGGTCCGCGCACGGACGGGTGTGCCGCTGTGCACCATGCCCGGGGAGGTGGAGGCCGAGCTCACCTTTCTGGGCGCCCGCCGCTGGATGGGCTGGCGCTCGGGTCCGCTCGCGCTCATGGACATCGGGGGCGGCTCGTTCGAAGTGGCGTTCGGGCGGGGCAGGCTGCCGGACTTCGTGGCGTCCCTGCCGCTCGGGGCCGCCCGGCTGACCCACGAGTTCTTCGCGGACGAGGATCCGCCGTCCGCGGAGCGCGTGCGCGCGCTGCGGCGCAAGGTGCGCCACCAGCTGCGGGACGTGGCCGCCCGGATCCGCTGGGAGGGCCCGCGCACCGCGGTGGTCACCTCCCGTACGTTCCAGCAGCTGGGGCGGCTGTGCGGGGCGCCGCCCGGACGCCACGGGCCGTTCGTCGCCCGCACCCTGGACAGCCGCGACCTGGGCCGGGCGGTGGACCGGCTGGCCGCCCTGCCCGCCGTCGAACGGGCCCGGCTGCCCGGCATCTCCGTGCCCCGGGCCGCTCAGAGCCTGGCCGGCGCGGTGGTCGGGCACACGGCGATGAAGCTGATCGGGCTGAGGACGGTCACCGTCTGCCCGTGGGCGATCCGCGAGGGCATCCTGCTGCGCCACATCGAGGACGGCGCGTCCTGGTGGGCGGAGGTCACCCGGCTCGCCGAGGAGGCCACTCCCCCGGACCCGGTGCCGCTGCGCATCGCCGCCGCCGAGAGCTGACCGACCGGGCGGCCGGGAACCGACCCGGTACGCGGAGGCAACCGAAGGAAGGAGCAGACCGTGTCCGACACTCCCCAGCACCCCGAGAACCATCCGGCGTCGGCCCTCGAGGAGGTCCTCCAGGAATTCGAGGAGGCCGAACGCCGCCCCACCGACCCGGGCCGCCACGGGACCCGCGACGACCATGACGGCGAGGCGGGCGAGGCGATCACTCCGAACACGCGCGCCCAGGAGGAGTCGACGGAGTGACGGGACGCTCGGAGAAGGGCCCGCGCACCACGGGGACGATGTCTTTCGGCATAGTTTCGGGTTGTCGGATCAACATCCAACCCCCTGGGAGGGTGGCGCCATGCCCGGCGAGCAGCCGCATCTGTACGAGACCCTCGACGACCGGTTCCGCCCGTGCCGGGCCGGCGACTCCCGCCTGGAGACCCTGTTCGAGGGCTGCCGCTGGGCCGAGGGTCCCGTCTACGTCCCGGCCGGCCGGTACCTGGTGTGGAGCGACATCCCCAACGACCGGCTGCTGCGCTGGGACGAGACCACCGGGGCGGTCGGCGTGTTCCGCTCCGCCGCGGGTCACCCCAACGGCAACACCCTGGACACCGAGGGCCGCCTCGTCACCTGTGAGCAGGGCAACCGCCGGGTGACCCGCACCGAGCACGACGGCTCGATCACCGTGATCGCCGATCGCTTCCGGGGCAAGCGGCTGAACAGCCCGAACGACGCCGCGGTGAAGTCCGACGGCTCGATCTGGTTCTCCGACCCGGACTTCGGCATCACCAGCGACTACGAAGGACACCGCGCCGAGAGCGAGATCGGCTCCTGCGACGTCTACCGCGTGGACCCCGGCAGCGGCGAGGTACGGCGGGTCGCCGACGGGTTCCGCGGCCCCAACGGCCTCGTCTTCTCCCCCGACGAGCGTCGGCTGTACGTCTCGGACAGCCGGGCCAACCACATCCGGGTCTTCGACGTCCAGGACGACGGCACCCTCACCGGCGACGAGGTCTTCGCCGAGTGCCCGACCGGGAACTTCGACAACATTCGCTTCGACGACGACGGCCGCCTCTGGGCCGCCGCCCTCGACGGCGGCGTGCACTGCTACGACCCGGACGGCACCCTCCTGGGCCGTCTCCTGGTCCCCGGCACCGTCGCCAACATCCGCTTCGGCGGCGCGAGGCGCAACCGCATGTTCATCGCCGCCGACACCGCGCTGCTGTCCGTCGTCCTGTCCGTCACCGGCACCCCCGCCCTGCCGACCGCACGCCGTTCCGCCACCCGCCCGTGAACCCCCGCCCGCCCGTGAACCGCCACCCCGCGAAGGAGCACCCGTGACCGGCCTCGTGTCCATGTCCCCGCAGCAGGAGATCGCCCGCGATCTGGGGGTGAGCGCGTCCTTCGACGCGCGGGAGGAGGCCGAGCGCCGGACGGAGTTCCTCGCGGGCCGACTGGCCTCCACCGGCCTCGGCTCGCTGGTGCTGGGCATCAGCGGCGGTGTGGACTCCACGACCGCGGGCCGGCTGTGCCAGCTCGCGGTGGAGCGGGTCCGTGCCTCCGGGCGGGAGGCGACGTTCTACGCGATGCGGCTGCCGTACGGCACGCAGGCCGACGAGGACGACGCCCGGCTCGCGCTGGACTTCGTCCGGCCCGACCAGGTCCTGACCGTGGACGTGCGGCCCGCGAGTGACGCCGCGCTGGAGGCGCTGCTGGCCGGCGGCGCGGTCTTCCGGGACGCCCACCATCAGGACTTCGTGCTCGGCAACATCAAGGCCCGGCAGCGCATGATCGCCCAGTACGCGGTGGCGGGCGCGCACGGCGGCCTGGTGGTGGGCACCGACCACGCCGCCGAGGCGGTCTCCGGCTTCTTCACCAAGTTCGGCGACGGCGCGGCGGACCTGCTCCCGCTCGCCGGCCTGACCAAGCGTCGTGTACGGGCCGTCGCGCAGGCCCTGGGGGCGCCGTCCGCGCTGGTGGCGAAGGTCCCCACCGCGGATCTGGAGACGCTGAACCCGGGCCGGCCGGACGAGGAGGCGCTCGGCGTCACCTACGACGACATCGACGACTTCCTGGAGGGCCGGCCGGTCGACGAGGCCGTCCACGAGACCGTCGTGCGCCGCTACCTGTTCACCGAGCACAAGCGCCGGCCGCCGATCGCCCCCTAAGCGGATCCCGGCCGGGGCCATGACCGGCCTCACCTGGGGTACCCGCCCCGCATGGCACATGAAGGACCACGTCTGCCGACCGCCCGGGGCCCGCTCTCCGGGGCCGTCCGCGAGTACCTGCTGGGAACGGGCCCGCTGCCGTCCGCCGGGACGGTGGCCGGCGCGTCAGCGTATGGCGACGACCTCCAGCTGGCCCTGTACCTCTGCTACGAGCTGCACTACCGCGGATTCGCGGGGGTGAGCCCCGACCGTGAGTGGGACCCGGAGCTGCTGCGCGTCCGGGCGGCGCTGGAGCACCGCTTCCTGACCGCCCTGCGCGCGGACACACCCGTGCACGACACCGTCGAGGACGCGCTCGCGGAGCTCCTCGTCGAGCCGGTCGAGGGCACCGGCGTCTCCCACTTCCTGCAGGACGAGGGCGAGTTGTGGCACGTGCGCGAGTACGCGGCGCAGCGCTCCCTGTACCACCTCAAGGAGGCCGACCCGCACGCGTGGGTGCTCCCCCGGCTGTGGGGCCGGGCCAAGGCGGCCATGGCGGCGGTGGAGTTCGACGAGTACGGCGGCGGCCGCCCCGACCGCGTCCACGCCCGCCTGTTCGCCAACCTGATGACGGACCTGGGCCTGGACACCACCTACGGCCGCTATCTGGACGCCGCGTGCGCCGAGACGCTGGCCACGGTCAACCTGATGTCCCTGCTCGGCCTGCACCGCTCCCTGCGCGGAGCTCTCGTGGGGCATTTCGCCACGGTCGAGATCACCTCCTCCCCCGGTTCGCGGCGGCTCGCCGAGGCGATGCGCCGCACGGGCGCCGGGCCCGCCGCCGCGTACTTCTACGACGAACACGTCGAGGCCGACGCGGTCCACGAACAGATCGTCCGGCACGAGGTCATCGGCGGACTGCTGGAGGAGGAGCCGCATCTGGCCGGTGACATCGCCTTCGGTATCGACGTCACCGTCCTGCTGGAGGACCGTCTCGCCGCGCGGCTGCTCACGTCGTGGCGTGCGGGTCACTCCTCCCTGCACGTCCCCCTCAATGCGGAAATGGCCCATATATCCTGAATGCCGGGGTACCTGGTCGGTGTGAATCCGCTGGTACTTCCGGGCGTGTACGCCCCTCAGGAGGACACCGACCTGCTCGCCGGGGCGCTGTCCGAAGAACCGCTGTCTCCGGACGCGGACGTCCTCGACGTGGGAACGGGATCCGGCGCTCTCGCGCTGGAGGCCGCGATGCGCGGCGCCCGGGTCACCGCCGTCGACGTGTCCTGGCGCGCGGTGTGCGCGACACGCTGGAACGCGTGGCGAGCCCGACTGCCGGTGCGCGTACGGCACGGCAACCTCTTCGAGCCCGTGCGGGGACGGTCCTTCGACCTGGTTCTCGCCAATCCGCCCTACGTGCCCGACCCGGCCGACCTGCGGTCGCCGCGCGGCACGGCCCGGGCCTGGGACGCGGGCGGCGACGGCCGGCTGGTCCTGGACCGGATCTGCCGGGAGGCGCCGTTGGTGCTGCGGCCCGGCGGGGTGCTGCTGATGGTGCACTCCGCGCTCAGCGACCCGGACCGCACCCTGACGCGTCTGCGCGCCACCGGCCTGAAGGCCTCGGTGACCCGGCGCCGCCGCATCCCCTTCGGCCCGGTCCTGCGCTCGCGCGAGGGCTGGCTGCGCGAGCGCGGCCTGCTGTCCGCGGAGGAGAACAACGAGGAACTGGTGGTCGTCCGTGCCGAACTCCCCAGCTGACGAGCCCCGCCGGATCAGCATGCAGCGCAAGGGGCCCCTGCTCGTCGAGGGGCCGGTCGAGGTGCAACTGGAGGACGGCACCACGGTCGTCTCCGACCGCTTCCGGGTCGCCCTGTGCACCTGCCGCCGCAGCCGCCGCTATCCGTGGTGCGACACCAGTCACCGTGACCGGTCCTGACGCGGAGGCCGGTGGTGCGGTGATGCCAGGGGCTGGTGGTGCGGTGATGCCAGGGGCTGGTGGTGCGGTGATGCCAGGGGCCGGCGGGCGGCCCCACTCCGCCCGGCCGGCCCCTGGTGCGAGATCGCGGTCGTCCCGTGTCAGTGGCTCGCACTCCCCACGTCACGAGCCTCTCGCGGCGTCCACGGGGGCCACGCGATCCCGGTCTCAGAACGCGAAGAGGACACTCCCGGAGGAGTTCTTCACGCACTCGTTGGAGAAGAGGCGCTCGTAGGAGACGCGCTTGCCCTGCCAGACGCCGTCGACGGTGACGACCACCGGGTCGTACTGCTTGGTGCACAGCGCTCCGCCGGTGTCCGTCAGCGCCTCGAAGTCACCGCCGGCGGCGCGCAGTTCGGCGCAGGCCGACGCGGCGGCGGGGTGCGTGCCGGAGGGCCCCGGCGCGCAGCTCAGGGTGACGGCACGGGCCGGGTTGACAGCGGCGGCGCTCTCTCCGTGACCCAGCGTCAGCACCAGGGCCGACGGGGCGTAGAGCGAGGCCGGGGCGGCCGGAGCTGCGAGCGCGGACCCGGTCAGGGGTCCGCAGACGGCGGCGGCCGTGAGGCCGAGAGTCGCTGCCCAGCGCGCGGTGTTCCGCATTGTGTGCATCCTTCCGCTCGATTCGGGTGTGCCGGTCCGGCGCGATCGGTGCCGGACGGGCGACGCCGATCCTGCCGACTCCGCCGCCGAAACTCACATCGACCCCCCTCGTTTCAGTAACATTGCGTGTTGAATCAGTGGCGCGAAGTCACGGAATTCGAACGTTCCAACGCCGCAAGCAAGCGCTTCATGATCCCCCGGTCCGCCGGGCTGACCGAATTCCGTAGGGTCGGTAATCGTCCGGAAACATTCCGCTTCCGCGCCCCGGCCCGCCCCTCCGCCTCTCCGCGTTCACCCGGAGGCGGGGCCGGATGGTGGTCGTTTCATCCATCTGGACCATGAAAGAAGGACGGATCGTCCTCTGGTCCGGCCCCTGTCCCGCGCCGTACGTTCGGCAGACCCCGTCCGGACGCCGTCCGCCCGCGCCGCCCACCCCGCGGCAGCGGCGGCCGTTCAGCCCGCCGCGCCACCCCGCGCTCCCCCGTCGACCGTCCGCCGGAGCCCCCGTGACCTCGCCGTCCACGTCCGCCCCCGTCCCGCCGTCCCCCGCCCCCTCCCTCACCGAGGTCGAGAACCACGGGGTGGACCGCATCCCCGACGCGGAGCGCACCGCCACCCCGTTCGACCTGTTCCGGCTCGCCTTCGGCGGCGCGAACACCTTCTCCACCTGCGTCCTGGGCGCCTTCCCGATCCTGTTCGGACTGTCCTTCTGGCAGGGCCTCGCGGCCACGCTCCTCGGGGTGGTCGCCGGCGCGCTGATCCTGTGCCCGATGGCGGTGTTCGGCCCGGTCAACGGCACCAACAACGCCGTCTCCTCGTCGGCGCACCTCGGCGTGCACGGCCGCGTGGTCGGCTCCTTCCTGTCCCTGCTGACCGCGGTCGCCTTCTTCTCCCTCTCCGTGTGGAGCTCCGGTGACGCCCTGGTCGGCGGCGCCCACCGGCTCTTCGGTCTGAGCCGCGGCAACCTGTCGTACGCCGTCGCGTACGCGCTGTTCGCCGGGCTGGTGCTCGCGGTGTGCGTGTACGGCTTCCGCTTCATGCTGTTCGTCAACAAGGTCGCGGTCACGTCGGCGACCGCGCTGTTCCTGCTGGGCGCCGTGGCCTTCGCGGGTGACTTCGACCCCTCGTACGCGGGTGTCTTCACCGACTCGGCCGACGCGGCGACCCGGTCGCTGTTCTGGCCGTCGTTCATCGGCGCGGCCCTGATCGTGCTGTCCAACCCCGTGTCGTTCGGGGCGTTCCTCGGCGACTGGTCGCGCTACATCCCGGCGGCCACCCCGCGCCGCCGGGTGATCGGCGCCGCCTTCCTGTCGCAGATCGCGACCCTGCTGCCGTTCCTGTTCGGCCTGTCGACCGCGAGCATCATCGCGGCCCGGGCCCCCGAGTACGTCGATCCGGCCGCCCCCGACTTCGTGGGCGGGCTGCTGGCGATCTCTCCGTCCTGGTTCTTCCTGCCCGTGTGCCTGCTGGCCCTGATCGGCGGCATGTCGACGGGCACGACCTCGCTGTACGGCACCGGCCTGGACTTCTCCTCGGTCTTCCCCCGGCTGTCGCGCGTGCGGGCGACCCTGCTGGTCGGCGCGGTGTCCATCACGTTCATCTTCATCGGCCGGTTCGCGCTCGACCTCGTCCAGTCGATCTCCACGTTCGCCACGATGATCATCACCTGTACGACGCCGTGGATGGTCGTGATGATGCTGGGCTTCCTCACCCGGCGCGGCTGGTACGACCCGGAGGCGCTCCAGGTGTTCAACCGCCGTCAGCGGGGCGGCCGTTACTGGTTCGCGCACGGCTGGAACTGGCGCGGCATGACGGCCTGGTGGGTGTCCGCCGTCGTGGGCGTGCTGTTCACCAACATCCCGGGCCAGTTCGTCGGCCCGCTCGGCGACCTGGCGAACGGCGTCGACATCAGCCTGCCGTTGTCGCTGACGCTCGCCGCCGTGCTGTACCTGGCGCTGCTGCGGCTGTTCCCGGAGCCCCGGGCGGTGTACGGGCCCGAGGGGGCGCGGCTGGTGCGCACGGTGGACGTGCCGGTGCCGCCGATCACCGGACCGGGTACGGGCGTTGCCGAGGGGGCGTTGTCGGACCCGTCCGCTACGTTGCGGGCATGACTCACTTCGTGTTGGTGGCGGGTTCCTGGCTCGGCGCGTGGGCGTGGGACGAGGTGGCGGCCGAGCTGCGCGCCGCAGGGGACGACGCCCGCCCGCTGACGCTGTCCGGCCTCGCCGAGAAGCAGGGCGTCCCGGCGGGGCTGGAGACGCACGTGAGGGACATCGTCGGCGAGGCCGCCCGGCTCGGCCTCGGCCCGCAGGAGGTGGTCCTGGTCGGGCACAGCTACTCCGGGATCCCGGTCGGGCTGGCGGCGGAGCGGCTCGGTGACCGGTTGAGGCGCGTGGTGTTCGTCGACGCGAACGTGCCCGTCGACGGGCAGTCGTTCCTGTCGGGCTGGCCGAGCGACCACGTACGGGAGGCGATCGCGGCCCACGGCGGCTTCTGGCCGCCGCTCACCGAGGAGGACTTCGCGGGCCAGGGCCTGACGGACGACCAGATCCGCCGGATCGTCGAGGGATCCACCCCGCATCCGGGCGCCACCCTTACCGAACCGGCCGCCCTGAGCCGCTCGCTCGGCGACCTGCCCGCCACCTACGTCAAGTGTCTGCTGGACGGCGACGAGCCGATGCCCGCCGTGGCGGAGCTGCTCAAGAGCGAGCGCTGGGAGCTGGTGCGGATGGACACCGGCCACTGGCCGATGTTCTCGCAACCGCGCGAACTGGCCCGGATCCTCCACGAGTCGGCCGTCGACCGCTGAGATTCCGTACCGGCCGGTATGGTCACCGTGCGGTGCGTACGCGACGAGCGCGACGACGGGCGACGAGAGGTGGCACGCACGGATGGCGAAGCACTGGGCGGACTTCCAGTACGAGATCTATCTGAACGGGATGACGGGCGCGGTCCCCCGGCTGCCCACCGACCTGACCCGGCTGGAGGAGCTGACCGAGCAGCGGCTCGGGCCGGGTCCGGTCGGCTACGTGGCGGGCAGCGCCGGCGACGGCAGCACGGCCCGCGCCAACCGGGCGGCCCTGCGGCGCCGCCGGATCGTGCCGCGCATGCTGCGGGACGTGCACGAGCGGGACCTGTCCGTCGAGGTGCTCGGCCGCTCCCTGCCCGCCCCGCTGGCCCTGGCACCGGTCGGCGTGCTGTCGATCATGCACCCGGAGGCCGAGCAGGCGGCGGCTCTCGCTGCGGCCGCGCAGGGGGTGCCGTTCGTGCTGTCGTCGGCGTCGAGCACGCCGATGGAGCAGGTCGCCGAGGCGATGGGGGACGCCGAGCGCTGGTTCCAGCTCTACTGGTCCAAGGACCGCGAGGTGAGCCGCAGTTTCCTCGACCGGGCGAAGAGGAGCGGGTTCACGGTGCTCGTCGTCACCCTGGACACCCCGCTGCTGGCGTGGCGGCCGCGCGACCTCGACCAGGCGTACCTGCCGTTCCTGCACGGAGTGGGCACCGCCAACTACTTCACCGACCCGGCGTTCCTCGCGGGCCTGGCCAAGCCGGTGCACGAGGATCCGAACGCGGCCGTGCTGCGGTTCGTGAGCCTGTTCGCCGACCCGGGAAAGACCTGGCCGGACCTGGCGTTCCTGCGGGAGAACTGGGACGGGCCGATCGTCCTGAAGGGCGTCCTGCACCCGGACGACGCCCGCTCGGCCGCGGACGCCGGGATGGACGGCGTGGTGGTCTCCAACCACGGCGGCCGCCAGGTGGCCGGCTCGATCGCGGCCGCCGACGCGCTGCCCCGTGTCGCGTCGGCCGTGGGCGACCGGCTCACCGTGCTGTTCGACAGCGGGATACGCACCGGCGACGACGTCTTCAAGGCCCTCGCCCTGGGCGCCCGCGCGGTCCTGCTCGGCCGGCCCTACGTCTACGGCCTCGGCCTGGACGGCCGCTCCGGCGTCGAGCACGTGATCCGCTGCCTCCTCGCCGAACTCGACCTGACCCTGGCCCTCTCCGGCCACGCCACCCCGGCGACCGTCGGCGCGAGCGACCTCGTCGAGGACGCCTGTTAGGGCCTGTCGAGCGGATCCTGCTGGGGCGCGGGGGCCGACGCGCGCCCTCCGCCACTCCCGGCTCCGCTCGGGTGTGAGGTGGCCCGCGGCGGTCGGCGTCCGCTGCCGACCGGGTGCCGGCGACGTGCCGGGCGAGCGCCAGGCCGGCCGTGGAGCGCGCTCCCCGTCCTCGGCCTCCCCGCACGGAAGGGACCCGTCGCGTCGACGCCCTCGCCCGCCTCGCAGCCGGAACCGGGCGCTCTCGCGCGCCGGGACGACCGCGCGCCGGGGCGCCCGTATCGTCCCGCTCACCCCTGCGCCGGTCAGTCACCGTCGCTCCTGCGCGATGCGGTCGAATCTGGCGCCCCGGCCGGGGCGCCAGGCGCACTGCCCGCCGAAGGGGCCGTGGCGGTCCGCGGAGGCGGCCGGGTCGTCGGGCAGGGGTCGGACGGCGTGAGCGCCTGACTCAGGCCGTCAGGTCGGACAGCTCGACCGGTTGCGCCGGCGGGGTCTCCCTGCCCGTGATCTCCAGGGAGCCCGGGCTGGCCGTGACGGCGTCGGTCAGCCAGCGCTGGCCGGCGGAGCGGTCGCGGACCTTGACGACGACGTCGGCGCCGGCGTCCTCGCCGGCGGAGGCGAGGGCGAGCGTCTCGTCCCAGCGGGGCAGCAACTCGCCCTGGACCGTGAGGTCGTAGCGGACGTCGTCGGCACGGGCGTCGGTGTCGGCGGCGCACGCCTCCAGGATGACCACACCGGCGTCCGCGTGCGAGTCCACGCACAGGTCGGGCGCGGCGGCACTGCGCAGTTGCCCGTCGTTCTCGTACGACCACCGCTGCGTCACCTCGGACGAGCAGTCCGCCAGCTCGACGGCGGCGCCCGCCCGCGCCTCGCCGCGGACGTCCAGGCACAGGCCGGCGGCGGCGTTGCGCAGCCTGGTCCGGCGGGGAACGGCCGGCAGCTGGGCGGTGTCCGGGACCGTGGACCCCGCGGTGGGGCCGGACCGGGAGTCGGTGCCGGAGACCGCGCCGCCGCCGGCGGCACCGGTGGAGGCGGCCGGGTCGGCGCCGCCGTCGTCCGACCACATGCCGGCGGCGAGCAGGGTGGTCAGCAGACCGGCGGAGGCCAGGCCGACGCCCGTCATCAACACCCGTGGCGAACGGGGGCCGTCGGACCCGAGGCGGCGCGGGGACGGTATGCGGTCGAGCAACGTGGCGCGCCGCGTGCCGCGCGAGCGTCTGCCGCGGCGCCGGGACGAGTTCCTGAGCCGTACGGCTTGGCGGGCGGCGCGGCCGGGCCGGGACTCGACGTAGCGGCGGGCGCCCCAGCCGAGCACGGCCTCGGCCAACAGCACGCCCAGGTCGCCCTCGAAATGGCCGAGTTGTTCGGCCGCGGAGCGGCAGTAGCGGCAGGCGTCCAGGTGCTGACGGACGTCCGGCAGGAGGTCGCCGCCACGGCGCATGGGGACGTCGAGGAGCCGGTTGTAGAAGCGGCAGTCCTTGCTGGGCGCGAGTTCCCGGTGGGCGCGCACACAGCCCTCGCGGAGCTTCTCGCGGGCCTGCTCGTGCGCTGCCGCGACCATCTCGGTGTCCATGCCGAGCAGACCGGCGGCCACGGTGATCGGCTCGGCCTCCACCTCGACGTGCCACAGGACGCAGCGGGCCACCGCCGGCAGGCTCTGGAAGGACCGCTCGGCGAGCACCCGGTTCTCAGGGGTCATGGACTTCGCGGCCCGCATACCCCGGGCTCCCGCCGGCTTGCGCAGGTCCGGCAGCACACCGGTCAGGCTTTCGTCCGCGGCCCACAGCCGGACCGTGTCCCGCACGGTCACCAGCAGCCGGGGGCGCAGCGCGGTGCCCTGCTCGCCCAGCTTGAGCCGGTCGAAGACCTGGTGGAAGGCGGCCGTGGTGACCATCGACGCGGCGTTGGTGGAGGAGGCGAGACAGATGACCGCGTACTCGTGCACCGGCTGCCAGTGGCGCGCGATCAGCAGCGCGGTGGACTGGCCGACCTCGCTGTCCGTGCCACCGCGCACCCCCGCGGCGAGGGACTCGTCGGATTCTCCGGGCCCTCCGCCGGGCGGTGGATAGGGAGGGCGAGGGGGAGGGGGGGTGAGCACTGAGCGGCTTCCTTTGGTACGTACCTGTCCGGCGCGGCGGGGAGCACGCGTTCGCCTCCGCCGGCGAAACGCGGGGCGCACCCCGCCCCGGCCCCCCTCACGAGTGGCTCACCCTTGCACAGCTGAGTCGCGCGCAACAAGCCGCCGGTGATTCCCGGCCACTGTTGAAAGAATGTCGATAACAGGGCGCCGATTGGATGCCGAATTTCCGTCTTGTACCGCTGCTTTCGTCGCCGGGTGCGCGCCCCTTGCGCCCCGTGTGAAGCACACGCCCGCGCCGGTCCGGCACACACGTTCCCGGCGCACGGCACGACGTAGTGGACTGGCGACGGCCCTTCCTCGTCGGGCCCCGCGCGGGACGGCGGCTCTCCCGCGCGAAACGGCCGCCGGCCCTGTTCCTCCCGCCCTCGGCCGGCGGCCCGGAGGCGCGCCGCGGACCGGGTGCGGCCGCCGCGGACGGGATGCGGCCGCCGCGGACCCGGCCCGGTGGGCCGGGGCCCCGTCCTGGCGCGGGTGTGCTCAGATCTGCCAGGACCGCAGCCGGTCGGCCGCGCCGTACACGTCGGTCTTCCCGTCGATCAGATCGCGGGCGAGGTCCACGAGGGCCCCGTAGGGCGGGTCGATGCCGACGCCGCTGACGAACATGTACGCCACCGCCGTCGCGCAGGCGAAGCGGGCGTTGGCCGACGGCAGCGGCTTGAGCAGCGCGAGCGTGTGCAGCAGCGCGGCGGCCCGCCAGGCGGGGTCGGAGTCGACGCCGAGGCGCGGCGGGTCGACGCGGTGCCGGGCGACGGCGGCGACCAGCGCGGAGAAGTCGTTGATCGTCGGCTGGTCCGGCATGACCTCTTCGTGGCGCTGGAGCAGCCACGGCACGTCGATGTGGATGACGGGTGTCATCGGTCAGGCGACCCGCCCCTCGCCCTTGAGGGGCGGCTCGTCGTCGGGGAAGGCGGCCGCGAACTCGTCCGCGTGGGACGCGAAGAACCGGCGGAAGGCCTCCGCGCCCTCCTGCAGCGCCCGGTGACGTGCGATGTCGGCGGCGGCGGCCTCCCGCACCAGTGCCTTCATCGACGTACCGCGTTCCTTGGCGATCTGCCGCAGGTCCTCCAGCTCGCGATCGCTGAACTCCACATTGAGGGCTGGCATGCCCCTCACGGTACCGCTCGGGTACTTACCCGTAAATATCCCCAGGTCGAAGGGATGCCCGGACGGTACCTCCTACCCCTGGTCGGCCACGAACGACGCCATTCGCGTCAGTGCCGCGTTCCAGTTGATCGCTGTCTCGTTCGTCGACCAGGACTGGATGTCGTCGATGTAGCAGAACTGCCCGACGCACCCCCGGAGCTTCGTCTGCGCGTAGGGGTCCTGGATGCTCGAGTTGGGGCCGCCCGCGAGCGTGCCGGCCGGCGGGTCCGGGAGGTTCGGGTCGAGCTGACGGGCGTACCAGCGGCTGTGCTGGTGGTGGGCGTGAACCTCGCCGTAGCCGGTGACGTAGGAGATGTTGAGGGCGTTGCGGCCGAGGACGTAGTCCATGCTCTGCAGGGCTCCGTCGCGGTACTTCGAGGCGCCCGTGATGTCGTACGCGGTGGCGACGACCACGGCGTTGTTGAGGACCTGGTGGGCCGAGCCCCAGTCGTAGCGGTTGCCCTCGGGGGCGTAGGGCATGCCGTACGGGTGGGCCCGCAGGGTGGCGAGGTACGTGTCGGCGCCCGCGACCACGGAGCGGCGGACCTTGTCGCGGCCGGGCAGCTTGCTGGGGACGGTCGCGAGGTCGAGGCGGGCCGCGGCGGCGGTCCTGGACCAGTCGAAGCCGTAGGGGACGAAGATGTCGGCCGTGTGGACCGGGGAGTTCAGGACGTGGTCGGCGAACTGCCGCTCACCGGTGGTGAGGTACAGCTCGGCTGCCGCCCAGTAGAACTCGTCGCTCACCTCGTCGTCGTTGTAGGCGCCGCCGCCCGTGCCGTCGGCCGGGTCGGCCGGCACGTCGGGGTGGGCGAGGGCCGCCGTCCAGGCCTTGCGGGCGGCGGCGAGGGCGCGCGCGGCGAAGTCCGGGGCGTGGGGCTTGTACAGGCGGGCCGCCTGGGCGGCGGTCGCGGCCAGGTTCAGGGTGGCCGCGGTGGTCGGCGGGTGCAGTTCGCGCTTCTGCGGATCGTCGCTCGGCAGCAGCGGCAGGCCGGTCCACTGCTGGTCGTGGATCTTGTGGTGGGCCATGCCGGCGAGCGGCTGCCCGTCCGGGACCTGCATCTTCAGCAGGAACTCCAGCTCCCAGCGGGCTTCGTCGAGGATGTCCGGCACCCCGTTGCCGCTCTCGGGCAGGGCGAGGGTGCCGTCGCCGAGTTTCGCCGGCCGGCCGGTGCGGGCGTGCAGCGCGCGTTCGTGGGTGCTCAGCAACTCCCACGTGGTGATGCCGCCGTTGACGACGTACTTGCCGTGGTCGCCGGCGTCGTACCAGCCGCCGCTGACGTCGAGGGTGTAGTCGCAGACGCCCGGCTGGCAGGGGACGTCCGTGTCGCCCTGGTTGGGCGCGACGCCGACGTGGCCGGCGGCCCTGCCGTAGCCGGGGCGCAGGTCGTCGCGGATCGCGGTGCCGCTGCGCTGCGTGTAGTAGTACTTGGCCGCGTCCAGCCGGAGTCGCTCGTAGGCGGCCGTGCCGATGTCGAACGGGCGGCTGGTCTGGCCGTCGGCGACGAGCGTGAGGCCCGTGCCGCGGGTCCGGTACGCGCCGAAGTCGATGGAGTGGACGTTCTGCCCGGAGGAGACGTCGACCCCGCGCGGCACGGTCCAGCCCCGCGCGACCGTCGCCCCGGTGGCGCTCCTCAGCTCCCAGGGCAGCCTGGCGGTGGCGTCGGTGACGAGGGTGGCGTTCTTCGGCCCGGCGGGGAGGTAGGCGACCTGGTTGACGCGGACCCGCGGCCCGGTGTCGGGTTCGTACACCTCGGGCGGGACCCCGCCCAGCAGGGACACGTCGTCGAGGCAGAACCGCCAGGGGTCGGCGCTGCCCCCGACCTGGAAGGCGACCTGGCCCTGGGCGGAGTCGACCGGCGAGGTGAAGGTGTAGGAGTACGATCCGGCCGACTCGGCCAGTACGGGACTCGCCTCGTACCAGGTCTCGTACGGCGAGACCGACTGGCCCACGATCGCCCGCACCACGTGCCCCTCGGGCACGCCGGAGGCCTTGAAGGAGAACCGGTACGTCTCCCCCTTCACCAGGGTGATGCCGTCCTGGCCGACGGCGGAGTCCCAGCGGTTGACGGTGCCGCCCGGCACGTCCGCGCACAGCCGGCCCTCGGCGAGGCCGGCGCCCACATTGCTGGTCCACCACGCGTCGGTGCTCGTGTCGAAGGTGCCGTTCCTGACCTGCTCGACCTCCTCGGCCGAGGCCGGCCGAGCGGGCAGCGCGGTGAGCGCCGCGCCCAGCAGGGCGGCCAGGGTCAGCAGGGTGGTTCTGCGTCGTGTCACGTCCGGTCTCCTGGGCTCCTCGGGGAAGCGCACACAATGGGAGCGCTCCCAAAAGACGGTCGAGGACATGCTTGTTGGAGTCATGACACGTCGTCAACGGTCCGGACAGGACAGCTTGCGCCGCCGCCCGGCCCGGACCGCCCGAGGGGAAGGACCAACCCTCGGCGGGTTACGCCTCCAGCCTGCTGATGCGTACGGCTCCCCGGACCTCGCCCGGGTGAGCGCTCGTCAGGGTGAGCCGCAGCCGCGAACCGCGGACGGCGTCGAAGGTGACCACGGTCGGCTCGTCCGAGGCGTCCGCCCAGTCGACGGCCGCACCGGTGACCGGCGTGTACCGCCTTCCGTCCCAGACCGCGACCTCGACCGCCGCGGGCAGGCTGTGGGCACCACCGACGGTGAACGACACCTCCACCCGGTCGAAGGTCCGCGTCCGCCCCCAGTCCACCGACACCCAGTCCTTCGCCCGCGCCCGGTCGAAGGCGGGCAGCAGGGCCGTGGCCGCCTTGACGAAGGCGTTGGACCAGCCGGTGGCCGGGTCACCGTCCAGCATCGCGGCGGGCAGGCTGTCGGGGCGGCCGGAGTAACTGGCGTCCGCCGCGGGGAAGTCCGGGGGCGCGGGGAGGTCGGGCGCGAAGGCCGCCGCCGGGGTGGTCGCCGCCGAGCGGACGTGCGTGGCGCGCACGGTGGCGGCGCCCATGCGGAGGCCCTCCACGCGCGCGGTCACCTTCAGGGCGCCCGCCCGGGTGCCGGCGCGCACGATGGCGAGCGCCTTGCCGTGGAAGGCCGTTCGGGTACTGGCCTGGTAGCGCTCGGCGCTCTCCTGCCGTCCGTTGTCGAGCCCGGCGAGCGAGCCGCCGCTCACCTCGAAGGAGATGAGGTGCTCGGCGTCGGGCACGACCACCCCGCGCGCGTCGACGACCTCGGCGGTGACGAAGACGAGCGAACGGCCGTCCGCCGGCAGGGACCCGCGGTCCGGGGTGAGGCGCACGGCGTGCGGTGCGCCCGCGGTGCGCAGGACGTCGGTGGCGACCACCCTGCCGTCCCTGCGGGCCACGGCCTCGAGCACGCCCGGTTCGTACGGCACCCGCCAGGTGAGGTGCAGCTTGCCCGCGCTGCCGTTGGGGCTGGTGTAACTGCCGGGGTAGGGGCCGTCGGTGAAGGTCTTGTCGTCGCCGGTCGCCTCCGTGGTCTCCAGGTAGACGCGGCCGTCGAGGGTCTTCTTGGTGTCGAACCGCCGCACACCCAGCGAACGACCGTTGAGGAACAGTTCGACGGTGTCGACGTTGGAGTACGCCCACACCTCGACCGTGTCGCCCCGCTCGTGGTTCCAGCTCATCGGCAGCAGGTGGACCATGGGCTCGCCGACCCACTGGCTCTGGAACAGGTAGTACATGTCCTTGGGGAATCCGGCCGTGTCGACCGCGCCGAAGAAGGACGCCTTCACGGGGAAGACGTCGTACGGCGTGGGCTCGCCGATGTAGTCGATGCCCGACCACAGGAACTGCCCGGCGAACCACTTGCGGTCCCGGTCCTTCTTGTGGCCGTACTCGCCGCTCATGGTCCAGGAGGCGAGGTTGTTGTCGTACGAGGAGGTCGCGCGCCTGCCGGGGGTGTGGTTCTCGCCGGTGTTGAGGCGCTCCGGTTCCTGGTAGGCGCCGCGGGTGGAGGTCTCCGAGGAGGACTCCGACTCGAAGAGGAACAGGCGCGGGTAGCGGGCGTGCAGGGCGTCCACCGACTTGGCGGTGTTGTAGTTGAGGCCGAGCCCGTCGAGCTTGGCGAGGATCAGGTCGCCCGGTGAGCCCGGCGCGGGCACGCTGCGGTGGCGGTGGGAGCCGATGACGACCGGCCGGGTGTCGTCGTGGGCCTTGACGCCGGCGATGAGCCGGTCGGCCATGGCGAGGCCCGCGGTGGAGGTGAACTCGGAGACCTCGTTGCCGATCGACCACATGATCACGGCGGGTGAGTTGCGGGCTGCCAGCACCATCTCCGCCACGTCCCTGTCGGCCCACTCGTCGAAGAACCGCCCGTAGTCGTACCGGGTCTTGGGGCTCCTCCAGCAGTCGAAGGCCTCCACCAGCATCACGATGCCCAGTTCCTCGCAGATCCGGATCATCTCCGGCGAGGGCGGGTTGTGGGAGGTGCGGAAGGCGTTGGCACCCATCGACTTCATGATCGTCATCTGCCGGCGGATCGCGTCGGCGCTGACGGCGGCGCCGAGCGCGCCCAGGTCGTGGTGGAGGTCGACGCCCTTGAGCTTGGCGTAGGAACCGTTGAGGTGGAAGCCCTCGTCCGGGTCGAGGCGGACGGTGCGGATGCCGAAGGGGGTGCGGTAGGTGTCGGTGCGCCGGCCGCCGACGCGCAGCTCGGTCTCCAGGGTGTAGCGGTGCGGTGCGGCGAAGTCCCACATCAGCGGGTCGGGCACGGTGAGTTCGTGGGTCTCCGTGGCCCTGTCGGCGACGGCGACCGTGGAGGACGTACGGGCCACCGTGCGGCCGCCGGGCGCGACGACCCGCGAGACGACCTCGACGTCCGTGCCCGTGCCGGAGGCGTTCACGACTTCCGTCCGCACCCGGACGACGGCCCGCGTCCCGGAGATCTCCGGGGTGGTGACGTAGGTGCCCCAGCGGGCGACGTGCACCGGTTCGGTGACGATCAGGCGCACCTCGCGGTAGATGCCGCTGCCGGAGTACCAGCGGCTGCTCGGGAGCCGGTTCTGCACCTTGACGGCGAGCACGTTCTCGGTGGTGCCGTCGGTGTGCACCAGGTCGGTGAGGTCGAAGGCGAAGCCGGTGTAGCCGTAGGGATGGCGGCCGACCTCGGTGCCGTTGCAGTGGACGTACGAGTCCATGTAGACGCCGTCGAACTCGACCGAGATCCGCTTGCCGGCGGTCTCGGGCGGCAGGGTGAAGGCGAGGCGGTACCAGCCGAGACCGCCGGGGAAGAAGCCCGTGCCGCTGGTGGTGCCGTGCTCGGTGGTGGGGGTCTGCTCGATGCTCCAGTCGTGCGGGACCGCGACCTCCCGCCAGGCCGAGTCGTCGAAGCCGGGGGCGGCGGCGTCGGCGTACTGGCCGGTCGGGTCGGTGATCCCGCCCGGATCGACCAGTGCGAAACGCCAGCCGTCGCGCAGAGCCACCGTACGGCGGCCCCCGGCACCCGCGGTGGCTTCGGCGGCCCGGGCGGCCGGGGCGCCGAGGAGCGCTCCGGCCGCGGGCGCGGCCGCGGAGGCGAGCAGGACCGATCTGCGCGTCACCGTCATGGCGGCTCTCCCTCATGAGGAAACCAGAAGTACTCACAACTGATCGTCAACAAACAGAATCTGACGTCGTGCCACTCCAGCCCGTCAAGGGTGCGTGGCGCCCTTCGGTCTCGCGCACCCCGGTACGTCACATCGTCCGGTTCCTTCCCCTCGCGCGCCCGGCGGGAGGGCCGGAAGAGGTTCCGCTCCGCGCCGGAGTCACAGGCACTAAGGTGGAACGCGCGTGACCTGTCTGTTCACTGTGAGTGTCCGCGATGGACGCGATGGAGTGGGGACGATGAGCCCGGACTACCCGTTCGACGACGCCTCGACGGCGCGGGCGGTCATCCACGAGGACGGCACGCTGACCGGGTGGAGCGAGGGTGCGCGTCACCTCCTGGGCTACGACCCCGCCGAGGTCCTCGGCCGGCCCGCCGCCGCTCTGCTCGCCGACGGCGGCGTCCGCCTGCCCGGCGCCGGCGAGGACCGCTGGAGCGGGACCCTCGCGCTGCGGCACCGGGACGGCCACCGGGTGTCCGTCTGGGTGCTCGTCCACCGCAGACCGCCCGGGAACGGCGATCCGGTCACCTGGCTCGCCGTGGCGCCGCTGGGCGGCGGGTACCCGCCGCCGGAGGACGACGAGCTGGTACGGGTGGCCCTCACCCAGTCACCGTGCGCGACGATGATCTTCGACGACCGGTTGCGGCTGCGCGGGGTCAACGACGCCATGGCCGCCCTGATCGCCCTCCCCTCCGCACGGATCCGGGGCCTGCGCGCCGCCGACATGGGCGCCCGGCCGCAGAACGCGGAGCTCGAGGCGTACATGCGCAGGGTCCTCGCCACCGGCGAGCAGCAGGTGATGCACACCTACCTGAAGGCGGCGGGCGAGGAGCGGGCGCACGCCTGGCTGGCCCTGATCGCGCCGCTCACCGACGCCTCCGGGCAGGTGAACGGCGTGTGCGTGACCGCCCACGACTTCACCGAGCACTTCCTCGCCCGGGAGCGGCTGCAACTGGTCAACGAGGCGAGCGTACGCATCGGCAGCACCCTCGACGTCACGCGCACCGCCCAGGAACTGGCCGAGGTGTGCGTGCCGGCCCTGGCCGACTTCGTCAGCGTCGACCTGCTCGACCCGCAGGAGTACGGCGGTGAGACCGACGGCCCGCTGACCGCACCGGTCCGCCTGCGGCGGGCCGCCCACCACTCGGTCAACCCGGGCGCCCCGGAGGCTGTGGTCGAGCCGGGCCGGCTGGACACCTACCCCGGCGCCTCCCCGCAGGCCACCTCCCTGATCGCGGGCCGCAGCGTCGTCACCGAGGTGCCGTCCGGGGACCTGGACACCTGGAGCCACTGGGACGAGCGGCGGGTGCGCCGGGTGAAGGAGTTCGGCATCCACTCCTCGCTGTCGGTGCCGCTCCAGGCCCGCGGCACCACCCTCGGGGTCGTCGTCTTCAGCCGCTTCCGGCGCCCGGAGCCCTTCTCCCCCGACGACGTGCTGCTGGCCGAGGAGGTCACCGCCCGCGCGGCGGTGTGCATCGACAACGCCCGCCGCTACTCCCGCGAACGCGAGACCGCCCTGGCGCTCCAGCGCAGCCTGCTCCCCCGCACGCTGCCGCGGACCGCCGCCGTCGACGCCGCCTCCCGGTACCTGCCGGCCGCGCGGGCCGGGGTGGGCGGCGACTGGTTCGACGTGATCCCGCTGTCCGGGATGCGGGTGGCGATGGTGGTGGGCGACGTCGTCGGACGCGGCATCCAGGCCTCGGCCACCATGGGCCGGCTGCGCACCGCGGTGCGCACCCTGGCCGACATCGACCTCGCCCCCGACGAACTCCTCACCCACCTCGACGACCTGGTCGTCCGGCTCTCGGAGGAGGCCGGCGGCGAGGGCAGCCCGGGCGAGATGGGGGCGACCTGCCTGTACGCCGTGTACGACCCCGTGTCGCGGCGCTGCTCCCTGGCCCGCGCCGGGCATCCCCCGCCGCTGCTGCTGCCGCCGCAGGGCACACCGCGCCCGGTCGACCTGCCCGCCGGTCCCCCGCTGGGCACCGGCGGACTGCCGTTCGAGTCGGCCGATCTGGAGGTCGCCGAGGGCTCGGTGCTCGCCTTCTACACCAACGGTCTGACCGAGTCCCGCAGGCGTGACGCGCACGCCGGCCACCGGATGCTGTGCGAGGCGCTGGCGGCCGACTCGGACTCCCTCGACGAGACCTGCGACCGCATCCTTCACGCCCTGCTCCCCCAGGGCGGCGCCTCCGACGACGTGGCCCTGCTGCTGGCCCGCACCCGGGGGCTGCCCGCCTCGCAGGTCGCGACCTGGGACATCCCCGCCGACCCCGCGCTCGTGGCGCCGATCCGCAAGCAGGTCGTCGAGCAGCTGGAGCTCTGGCGTCTGACCGAGACGTCCTTCACGGCCGAACTCGTGGTGAGCGAGCTGGTCACCAACGCCATCCGGTACGGCGCCCGGCCGATCCGGCTCCGGCTGATCCACGACGCCACCACACTGATCTGTGAGGTCTCCGACACCAGCCACACGGCCCCGCACCTGCGCCGGGCGAAGACCTGGGACGAGGGCGGCCGGGGACTGCTGCTGGTCGCCCAGCTCACCCAGCGGTGGGGCAGCCGCCACACGGCCGAGGGGAAGACCATCTGGGCGGAGCTGTCGCTGTTCGGGGAGGAGTGAAGGGGCGTACCCGGTCCTGCCGGGCCGCGCCGGCGCCGGCCGTCGCCGCGCTGTCGCCTCGGGTGGCCGGCGCCTGAGCGGGGACCGAACGAGGGTCAGCGCCGACCGCCGCCGGAGTCGGCGCCGCGTCCGCCGGTCCCGTAGCCGCCGTCGCCGTCCCCCCACCCGCCGTACCAGCCGAACTGACCGTCCCCGGAGCAGGAGTACCCGTAGGGATCCGAGCAGGAGGTCTCGCCTGCGCCGGGTACGGGGCTCGTCGCCGCGGGCCGCGGGGACGTCGAGGTGGCGGACGGTTCCGGGCCGGTGGTGGGCGTGGGGGGCTCGGCGGGCGTGGGCGTGGGGCTGGGGGTGGGGGTTGCGTCGGCGCCCCAGTTGACGATCTGCAGCTGGGGGTCGGGCTGCGAGGTGTCGATCACCCACCGCTGGGACGGGCTGTCGTCGCGGTTCTTCAGTACGACCGCGCCCGAGCCGTCGGTGGCGGCGGGAGCGAGGGCGAGGTCCTGGTTGCCGCGCGGGACGAGCGTGCCCTGGAGCGTGAAGTCGTAGCGGATGTTCTCGGCGCCGGCCGTGCAGGGGGCGAGGCGCACCGAGTAGCCGAGCTGCGAGTCCAGGCACAGATCGGGGTTCTCGACGTTGCGCAGCAGTCCGTCGGTCTCGTACGACCACTGCTGCCCGGTGGTGGAGGAGCAGGGGGCGAGCCGGGTCTCGGCGTCCTTGACGGTCTTGCCGCCGACGACGCCGATGCACAGTCCGGAGGCGACGTTGTGCAGGCGGCCGCGCAGGGTTCCCTGGGTCTCCTCGCCCGCGCCGGCCCAGGAGGGGCCGGAGCCGGCCGCGTCGGTGGCCGGGCCCGGGGTGCGCCCGGCCTCCTCGCCGGTGGCCGGGGCGGCTCCGTCGTCGGCGTCGAGGGCGGCCCACAGCACGAGCGGGAGGACGATCAGACCGCTGACGGTGAGGACGGCCGCGGCGACGTTGCGGCGGCGGGCCCGGCGGGCCGCCTTCTGGGCCGAGCGCCGCGACACGGGGCGGGAGTCGGCGGTGGGGTGCGGGCCGGTGCCGGCCGGTGCTGCGGCACCGGCGTGCGATGCGGTGCGGCTGTTCGGTCCGCTGCGGGGCTGCGAGGCGGTGCCGGGACGCGGTCCGCTGCGGGGCTGCGAGGCGGTGCCGGGACGCGGTGCGGTGGCCGGGGGCGTGTCCGGTCCGGGGCGGGGCGCGTTCGGCACGGAGGCGTCGGCCGCGTGCGTCTCGTCGGTGAAGGCCTCGCCCGCGAACGCCGCACGCGGCGGCTCGGGCTCACCGGCGGGTTCGTCGCCGGCCGCTCGGACCGCCATGTACGCAGCGGCGCTCCAGCCGAGCACGCCCTCGGCGAGGGCGGCACCGAGGTGCGCGTCGAACTGCTTCAGCTGGTCGGCGGTGTGGGCGCAGTGCCGGCACTGCTCCAGGTGGGCGCGCAGATCGGGGTCGACGTCGGCGCCGCCGCGGCGGCAGGTCGCGTCGAGGAGCCGGTGGTAGCGGTGACACTCCTCGTCGACGGCGAGTTCGCGGTGGAGCGTGAGGCACTCCTCGCGCAGCCGCTCGCGGGCCCGGCGCAGTTCGACCCGGGCGCCCTCCTCCTCCATTCCCAGCAGGCCGGCCGGCACCGCGAGGGGCTCGGCCTCGACCTCGCTGTGCCACAGCAGGCAGCGGGCGTTCTGGGGCAGCCTCTGGAACGCCCGCGACAGCATGCGCCGGTGCGGCGGCGGGAGCAGGCGGGCGGCCAGGCGGGAGGTGTCGCCCTCGGCGGAGCGCAGCTCGGGGTGGAGGAGGTCACGGCGGCCGTCGGAGTCCCACTCCGCGGCGATCCGGCGCACGGTGACCAGCAGATGGGGGCGCCAGGCCGCGGTCGGGCCGTCCTGCCGCAGGGTCGCCCCGAAGAGCCGGGTGAACGCCGCCGTGGTGAGCATGCCCGCCGCACGCTCCCCGTCGGCGCACAACCGCGCGTAGGCGAAGGCCGCTTCCCAGTGCCGGTCGAGCAGTTCACCGACGGGATGCAGCGCGGGCGAGGCTCCCGTCCAGTTCTTCAGCTCCGTGCTGAGCTGTTCGTCGGTCACCTCGAAGCGGCGCGCCGAAGGGGAATTCGACAGGCCTGCGTCTTTCACGGCTGCATTCCTCCCGGGGAACTGCGGCATAAAGTCCATACCATTCGGTATGGGAACCCGGTCGTCGCGGCGACGGGATCCACTCATTCGGGGTTCGGCACCTCTGACCCGCGTCGGGCAGCTCTTGTGAAGCGTGGGGGTGGGGACGGGAGGCGCCTCGCGCGCACAGCACGGAAAACGTTGTCCGTGCGCCGACAAGGCCCACCTTCGCACAGGCGGACCAGGCGGAACAAGGGATCTCGCGGTTTCGTGGTTTTACGTTCCGGTCGGATAACTTGACGTTTCGTCAATAGCGGAGGGAGTCGGGATCTCCTTCGGGGCGGTCCCGGTATTGGTGTCCCTTTCGAGAGGTAATTGCGGCGCGGATTCCGTCCCGGTACGCGCCGGGCGGCGTCCCGAACCGGGCGCGGAACACCCGCGTGAAGTGGAAGGGGCTGGCGAACCCCGAGGCGGCGGCGACGCGTTCGACGGACAGCCCGGTGCCCTCCAGCAGCCGGGCGGCGTGCCGCAGCCGCGCCTCGCGCAGGGCTCGCATCGGGGAGTGCCCGACCTGCTCGGTGAACAGGTGGGCGAAGCGCGAGGGCGACAGCGCGACCTCCTCGGCGAGCGAGCGGACGGTGTGCGGGGCGCCGGGGTCGGCGGCGATCCGGTCCCGGGCCCGCCGGACTCGGTCGTCCACGCCGGGCGGGGCCGCGGGCGTGCGGGCGGAGCCGGTGGTGAGCAGCACCGCCTCCTCCAGAGCGCACAGGGCGAGTTCACGGGCGGTGGTGCCGTGGGCGACGGCGATGTCGTGGGCGGTGCCCTCGTGCACCGCGGGGCCCGCAGAGCCCGCGGGGCCCGCAGGCGTGACGCCGGACCCGCGGGCGTCGGCGCGCATCCGGCGGAAGACCGCCTCGATCCGGTCGTGCGCTCCGTCCGGGACGGGGGTGACGACGTACACGCCGTCGCCGGCGTCGTACGGGCGCAGCCACGGCGTCCACGTGGGGCGGGCCTGGCAGTGGACCCACCAGAACCGCCAGTGGCGGGCGGCGGGTTCGGTCGCGTAGCGGTGCGGGACGCCGGGCGCCAGCACCACCAGGTCGCCGGGGCCGGAGCGCACCTCGGTGGAGCCCTGGCGCAGGCGGCCCCGCCCGGCGGTCGTCCAGGTGAACAGCCAGCTGTCCGAGCCCCGCGGGCGGTTGGCCCCGTAGTCCGGCCCCTGGTCGAAGTGGCCGACCACCACCAGTCCGGGCGGCGGGGAGGTGTCCCCGGACCCGGCAGTGACAGGCAGGTCGTCAGCACGCACGGGCATCCTCCCGGATCTCGCGTCCGCCTAGCGTGGCGGGCCGTGGACCGCGAACCAGGGAGGGCACGCATGACAGTCACGGGCACAGGCGCCGCCGGGAGCCCCATCCTGACCGAGACGGGGCTGGGGCAGTACCGGCGGGACGGATTCACCGTCGTCCGCGGCCTGTTCGGACGCGGCGAAGTGCAGCGCCTGTGCGCGGAGTTCGCGGCGTTGCACGCGTCCGGGCCGGTGCCCGGACACTTCGAGCCGCGCCCGGGCACGGACCCGCTGCACGCGTACCCGAGGGTGATGCAGCCGCACGAGTTCCATCCGCCCGCCCGGCGGGTCCTGCTGGACGCGCGGCTGCGGGAGGTGCTGGAGACGCTGCTCGGCGAGGAGGTGCTGGCCGCGCAGAGCATGTTCTACTTCAAGCCGCCGGGCGCCCGGGGGCAGGCGCTGCACCAGGACAACTTCTACCTGCGCGTCGAGCCGGGCACCTGCGTGGCGGCGTGGCTGGCCTGTGACGTGATCGACCGGGAGAACGGCGGCCTGGAAGTCGTCCCCGGCACCCATCTGATGGACCTGTTCTGCCCGGAGGAGGCGGACGCGGAGCTCTCGTTCGCGCGGGAGTACGTGCCGCCGCCGGCGGGCCTCGCGGCGGCGCCCGTCGACATGGCGCCGGGGGACGTGCTGTTCTTCAACGGCAGTCTGGTGCACGGCTCGCAGCCGAACCGCTCCCCCCGTTTCCGGCGGTCGTTCATCGGCCACTACGTGGGCCGCTCCACGGCGCGGATCGGTTCGTACTACCGCACGATGTCGATGAGCGGGGAGCGGGTAGCCCTGCCGGAGAGCGAGGGGGGAGGCCCGTGCGGCACGGAGTTCGTGCCGCACGGACCGCACTAGCACCCGGTGGGACGCGCCGTACGGCAGGTGGGAGCGGGGCGGGGCCGGTCGCGTCCGCGTGCGGCGCCGGAGCCGCACCGGGGCGGGCCCCGCACCCCTGGAGCACGTCCTCAGTGACCGACGACGGGATGGGGAGCGTAGGGCTGCTGGAGTTCCTCCAACTCCTTGTCGGTGAGGGCCAGGTCCACCGCTGCGGCCGCGTCCTCGATGTGGTGCGGCTTCGACGCGCCGACGATCGGGGCCGTCACCGTGTCCTGGTGCAGGAGCCAGGCGAGGGCCACCCGGGCACGGGGTACGCCCCGGTCGTTCGCGATGCGGGTGACGGCCTCGACGACGGCGCGGTCGCCTTCCTGGTAGAGGCGGCTGCCGAAGTCGTCCTGGGCGCTGCGCCCCGTGACGGTGCCCCAGTCGCGGGTGAGGCGGCCGCGGGCCAGCGGGCTCCAGGGCAGGACGCCGACGCCCTGGTCGGCGCAGAGCGGCAGCATCTCGCGCTCCTCCTCGCGGTAGAGGAGGTTGTAGTGGTTCTGCATGGAGACGAACCTGGTCCAGCCGTGCCGTTCGGCCGTGTACTGCATCTTGGAGAACTGCCAGGCGTACATCGAACTCGCCCCGATGTAGCGCACCTTGCCCGCCTTCACCAAGTCGTGCAGCGCCTCCATCGTCTCCTCGACCGGGGTGTGGGGGTCGAAGCGGTGGATCTGGTAGAGGTCGACGTAGTCGGTGCCGAGGCGGGTGAGGCTGTGGTCGATCTCGCTGAGGATCGCCTTGCGGGACAGGCCGCCGCCGTTGGGGCCGGGGCGCATGCGGCCGTGCACCTTGGTGGCGAGCACGATCTCGTCGCGTCGGGCGAAGTCGCGCAGCGCCCGGCCGACGATCTCCTCGCTGGTGCCGTCGGAGTAGACGTTGGCGGTGTCGAAGAAGTTGACGCCGGCGTCCAGCGCCTGCCGGATGAGCGGACGGGACGCCTCCTCGTCGAGGGTCCACTCGTGCACGCCCCGGTCGGGGAGCCCGTAGGTCATGCAGCCCAGACAGATCCGCGACACGTCCAGACCCGTCGAACCGAGCTTCACGTACTGCATCGTCGCCGCTCCTGACGTCGGTGTGGGATACCGGGGCGAGCCTACGCGTGCCTCACCCCAGCAGTGCCTCACCCGCGCAGTGCCTCACCCCAGCAGGTCGAACGCCCGCTCCCACCCGAACTCCTCGTCCTCGTCACCGTACGGGTACCCGAACCGCACTCCCGCCCCACGCAGCCGGATCAGGCTCTCCTGGTAGGCGGGGTGGGCGGCCAGGGCGTCGCCCACACAGGGCAGCACGGCGACGGGGACACCGAGGCCGGACGCCTCGCACAGGGTGCCGAGCGCGAGGGTGTCGGCGATGCCGGCCGCCCACTTGTTGATCGTGTTGAAGGTGGCGGGGGCGACGACGACCGCGTCGGGCTCCGGGAAGGGCCGGGGGTCGCCGGGGCGCCGCCAGGCGGAGCGGATCGGACGGCCGGTCTGCGCCTCCACGGCGGCGGTGTCGAAGAAGCCGTTCATGGCGTGGGGAGTGGCGATGACGCCGACGTGCCACTCCCGCTCCTGCGCCGCGGTGATGAGCTTGCCGACGTCCGCGGCGATGCCGGCGGCGCAGACGACGACGTAGAGGAAGGGCGGCTTCTCGTCCTGTTCGGTCACCCGCGAACCCTACTCAAGAGGGAAGGACCGGCCGCGCTCGCTCTCGGGGCGCGGGCCGTGGATGCGGCGGTCCTTCTCCTCGATGGGTACGTCGTTGATGCTCGCCTCCCGCCGGGTCATCAGGCCGCGCTCGTCGAACTCCCAGAGTTCGTTGCCGTAGCTGCGCGACCAGCGGCCGTCGGCGTCCTGGGACTCGTACTGGAAACGGACGGCGATGCGGTTGCCGTCGAAGGCCCACAGGTCCTTGCGCAGCGCGTACTGCCGTTCGCGCGCCCACTTGGCGGTGAGGAACTCGACGATCGCGGCACGGCCGGTGAGGAAGGTGTCGCGGTTGCGCCAGACCGAGTCCTCCGAGTAGGCGAGCGCGACGCGGTGCGGGTCGCGGGTGTTCCAGGCGTCCTCGGCGGCCTGGACCTTCAGTACGGCGGTCTCCCGGGTGAAGGGCGGCAGGGGCGGGCGGGACTCGGACATGGAGGGCTCCTCACGGGCCGGAAATCGGAGAACGATCGTTCTCCAGGTAGGCTGCCACCATAGAGAACCACCGTTCTCCCGTCAAGGAGGAAGAAGGAGGGCCGATGTCCATGGACGTCGCGACAGCCCGGGAGCAGGCGCTCGACGCCGCGGAGCGGCTGTTCTACGGGCGGGGCGTGCAGTCCGTCGGCATGGACGACATCCGGGGCGCCTCGGGGGTGTCGCTGAAACGGCTGTACCAGCTCTACCCGGCGAAGGAGCAGCTGGTGGAGGCCTACCTGGAGCGGCGCGACACGCGCTGGCGCACGCGGCTCGCCGAGTCCGTGGCACGCCACGAGGACCCCCGCGCGCGGATCCTCGCCGTCTTCGACTGGCTGCGGGAGTGGTTCGGCGAGCCCGGCTTCCGCGGCTGCGCCTGGATCAACGCGTACGGCGAACTGGGCGCCACGTCGGAGCGGGTGGCGCGTCAGGTCCGGGCGCACAAGGGGGCGTTCCGGGAGTACCTCGCCGGCCTGGTGGCCGACGCGGGGCTGCCCGCCGCCCTGACCGGCCCGCTGTTCCTCCTGGCCGAGGGCGCGATGGTCACGGCCGGCATCACCGGCTCCGCCGAACCGGCCGCGGAGGCACGGGAGGCGGCGCGGCTGCTGCTGGGGTGAGGCGGCGCGGCTGCCGTCGCGGAGGCACGGGGCGGCCCGGCTGCTGCCGGTGGGACGCGGCGCGGCTGCCCGCGGCTGCCGGGGTGACGCGGCGCGGCTGTGACCGGCCGGGGTAAGACGCGGCCCGGCCCTTGCCGTGCTGCCCCAGCCGGTCGTTTGCGGGGTCGTCCAGCCTCAGCGGCCCTCAGGAGGGGGTCGACTGGTCTTCGTGGGCCTTCCGGGGGTGGTCGTCTAGTCCTCGTGGCCCTCCGGCGGCAGTTGCCTGCCCGCCCGGCACCCGGTGAAGGACGCGTTGGGGCAGAAGGCGTCGAAGCCCATGCCGAAGCGGGCGAAGGACTCCCAGGCCGCCTTCCGGACCGTGGGGTACTCGGCCTCGGTGACCTTGTCGCCCGCCAGGTCCCTCAGGGCCCGCAGGATCGCGTCGCGGGCGACGAGGAGGGTCGGGTTCTTCGGGGTGAGTTTCAGTCCGTCGACGACGGCCTGCCAGGCGATCCGGTACCCGCGCTGCTTGCTGCCGAGCGCCGCGCCGATCCGGCGGGTCATCTCCATCAGCGTGGCGCACCAGATCTCCCCCACGTTGTGGATCTTCGTGTAGTCGAGCCCGTCCGGACGCCGGCCGATGTCCCCGAAACCCCCCGGATACTCCTCGTCGTAGGGCCGTTGACGGATGCCCCGGTCGTTGTCGACGACCCAGTTGCCGACGACGGTGCGCTCCCGGTCCTGGAAGTAGTTGCGGGTGGTGAGCGCGAAGAAGTCCGACCAGCCCTCGCCCATCGCCCTCGACTGCATCTCCCGCAGCCCGGCCGCGTCGTGCAGGCCGCCGACCAGCCGGTTGGTCACCCCGTGCACGAACTCGTGGAAGACGACGTCCGCGTCGTTGGCGGTGTGCCGGCCGGTCTGCGCGACCAGACCCATGTTCATCACCGCCGCCGAGCCGTCGGCGGGAGTGGCCATGTTGGCCGTTCCGACGACCGACCCGGGATGGGCGAAGGCGTGGACCGGATCGGCGCCCCTGCCGAGTCCCGTCACGTTGACGGTCTGGAAGTTGCCGTGCTCCTCCGTGAAGTCGAGCATCACGAAGAAGTCGTGCATGTAGTTGCAGAAGAAGAAGATGTTGGTGACGAACTGGTCCGGGGTGTCGGGCTCCGTGTCGAACACGCCGTTGCCCTCGGGATCGACGTCGATCTCGACGCTGCGGCGCGTGGCCCCGTCGACGGCCAGCACGTTGTTGCCGACGGTCGACACGTGCCCGTCCGTCCGCGTGGCCCAGGGGCCGGGGAACCCGGCCGGCGGCCTCGCCGGCGGTTCGGTCGGGTAGTCGCTCAGCGGCAGCGGGAAGGGCGCCCGGTCGAAGGTGCTCTCGGCGGGGTTGCGCCGGAACACCCGTCCCGCGATGACGTGGCTGGTCAGGTCCTGGAAGTACAGGATCTGGGGAGCCGACCGGTCCGCCGTGCGGTCGTCGGCCTCCACCAGCGCGTGGTACTGCACGGCCCCCTGCTCGCGGGAGAACCCGAACGACCAGGCGAGACGGACCGCGTCCCCCATGTACAGGTAGACCAGCCGGGCGGGGATCGCCTCGTCGAAGGGGCCCCGGTCGAAGGTCATGGGCTGCGCGTTGCGCGCCTGCTGGGTGAGCCGGGACAAGCCGGCCGAGACGTCCAGGGCGGGCAGTTCGTCGCTGCCGAAGGGTCCTTCGAGCGTTCTCGCCTCGGCGGCCTTCGCCGCGGCCACGGCCAGGGCCGTCTCGGGCGGCACCACCGGCATCGTGGGCACGTCGACCCCCACGCTGGCCGTGTCGCCGACGACCCGGTCCACCGTGCCGTCCCCGCGCAGCCACACCTTGGGCGCCATGCCCCAGACCTCGATGCCGTTGAGGGTCTGCTGGAGGCTGACCACGCGCAGGCCCTCGCTGGTGGCCATCACCTTCGGATCGGCCTCGAACTCGGCGGGCTCACCGGAGGCGAACCCGATGGCCTCCGCGACGGAGGCGAGGTACTCCTTGGCGCGGGCGATGTACTCCCCGTCGGGACGGCCGTCGCGCGCCCCGTCCGGCAGGGCGGGCGCGCCCTCCACGCGGAGCTCGGTCAGATGCCCGGTGAAGCGGTTGACCTTGCTGTCCTCCGCGATGAGGGTGTGGTGCACCGACTCCGCGACCCGCGCGGTCTCCTCGAGGAAGGCGTCGGCGCCGCCGACCTCGGCCAGCCGGTCGTACTCCAGGTTCCGCTTG
The DNA here is from genome assembly GCF_044548445.1 of Streptomyces sp. NPDC052016. NCBI lineage: Bacteria > Bacillati > Actinomycetota > Actinomycetes > Kitasatosporales > Streptomycetaceae > Streptomyces > Streptomyces sp. NPDC052016. The sequence goes on along the minus strand of NZ_JBIUBX010000005.1, from coordinate 54,434 downwards.
TCGATCAACTGTGTCATGACGATGCTCCTGCCTCGGGCAGGGACCGGTCCCGGGTGGACGTCCGGTTCACGGGCACACGAGCGTCGGAGCGGTCGACGCATCGGAGCGGGCCGCCGCCGCATCGTCGGCATGTACTTCGGAAGGAGTCTCGGCGCACGGGGTGAACCGGTGGTGGACCGGGTGCCTTACCGCCCCTCCATCCTCCGTCCTCGGTTGCGTACCCGCATCCCGGGATGTACCGGACTTCCGTTCATCTTCGGACAGTTGAAGCGGATACCGGCCGCGCCGTCGCTGTGGTGCCGGTGCGTCCCGTCACCGCGCGGGCAGCGGATATCCGGTTGCCGACGGGCGGGCTCCACCCGCAGGATCTGGCCATGTTCACCCATGCAGCCCTTCGTCCGCCGCTGTCCGCCGCCTCTCTTCCGGCGCGGCTCCAGCAGCGGCCCGGCCGTCCCCGGAGGCCCGATCCCGCGCGCCCGTGACGGCCGCGCCGGTCGCCGGCCTGGTCGCGGGCTACGGCATCGCCGTCCCCGTCGGCGCGGTCGGCACCTACCTGGTCTCCCTCACCGCCCGCACGTCCCTGCGCACCGGTGTGTGCGCCGCACTCGGCGTCGCCACCGCCGACGGGCTCTACGCCCTGCCGGCCACCGCCGGGGGCTCCGCGGCCGCCCCTGCGCCCGGTCCTGGGGCCGCTGCGCTAGGCCTCCGCCCTGGTGCTGCTGGCGCTGGCCGTCTGGGGCGCGGTGGCGGCCGTACGCCGTTATCGCGCCCACGGGATCCCACCCGCTCCGACCCGCCCCCGCCGAGCCCGGCCCGGGCCTACCTGAGCCTGCTCGGCATCACCTTCCTCAACCCGACCACGGTCGTCTACTTCGCCGCGCTGGTCCTCGGCAGCGGCGGCGCGGACGCCGTACGGCCCCTGGAACAGGCCGTGTTCGTGCTGGCGGCCTCCGCCGCGTCGGCGAGCCGGCAGGTGCTGCCGACCGGAGGCGGCGCCCTGCTGGGCCGCGCGCTGACCGGGCACCGGGGGCGACTCGTGACGGCCCTCGTGTCGAGCGGGGTGATGACCGTGCTGGCGGTGCGGATGGTGGCGTAGGCAGCGGAGGGAACACGAGCCGGCGCGCCACTGCCGCGCCGGCGCTCGGGCCTCCGTCGGGCTGTCCGGCCCGGCACCGAATCCCGGGACCGTGGCGCGCCCGTTCCCTGCCTCGAGCCGGGCCCGGCTCACCTCTTCGGGTCATGCGCACGCGTGAGGATCCGAGTGCGGTGACGGCGTAGTGCTGGTACGGATGAAACGGGCGGGTACCGGTGTTGAAGCACGCTGCCACTCGGACGACGACGTGACGAAGGGAACGGACGCATGCCCCTCGAAGGTGAGTACGAGCCCAGCCCGACCCAGTGGGTTCGCGAGCAGGTGGAGTTGTACGAGAGCTCCGGCGGTACGAAGGGGACGACCCTGCAGGACACGGGCCTGCCCGTCATCCTGCTGACGACCCGCGGGGCGAAGAGCGGCAAGATCCGCAAGACGCCGCTGATGCGGGTGGAACACGACGGGCGGTACGCCGCGGTCGCCTCCCTCGGCGGGGCGCCCACGCACCCGGTCTGGTACCACAACGTCAAGGCCGATCCTCGGGTCGAGCTCCAGGACGGCCCGGTCAAGCAGGACATGACGGCCCGTGAGGTGACCGGCGCGGAGAAGGCCGAATGGTGGGAGCGCGCGGTCGCCGCCTACCCGCCGTACGCCGACTACCAGGCGCAGACGGAGCGGGAGATCCCCGTCTTCGTCCTGGAGCCGGCGGACGGTCACTGATCTGGGAGAGCACAGTCCAGCGGGCTGGCGCTGGACGGTCTGACGGCCAGGGGCCAGAAGGTCCGGTTGCCCCGCCCCGGAGAGACGGCCCGCGCCCCGGGAGCGGGGGCCCGCCGACCCGGAGCGGGGGTCCGCCGACCCGGGAGCGAGGGTCCACCGCCCCGGAGAGAAGGGCCCGCCCACCGGAGAGAAGGGCCCGTCCACCCGGCAGCGGGAATCCGACGGGCCCGGGGAGCGGGAGGCCGTCGCCCCGCCGGGAGCGGCAGTGGGCCAGCGCCGCGAGTGAGGGTCCGCCGGGAACTCCGCAGAAAAATTTGTCCGGGGCGCGCATGCACGGGCCGGGGCCGGGCACCCGGACGTCAGGCCCCGCCGCGCTCCCCCGTCGCGGCGGGGCTTTCTCCTGCCTCCTGGGCGGGACGGTCGGTCACGTCGAGGAAGACCTGGTGCGCCGCGGGGACGGCGCCGGCGATGGAGCGCTTGATACGGACGGCGACCTCCTCGACCCGCTCACTGTCCAGGCCGGGCACGAGGTCGACGCGGGCCGCCACGAGGACGGAGTCGATGCCCGTCTTCATCGTGAACAGCGCCTCCACGCTGTCGATCTCCGGCTGGGCCGCCAGCAGGGCCTGGATGCGTCCACCGGTCTCGGGGTCGGCGGCCTCGCCGATCAACTGGTCGCGGGCCTCGCGGCCGAGGCCGTAGGCGACGTAGACGAGCAGCGCGCCGATCGCGAGCGAGGCGGACGCCTCCCACACGACCTGTCCGGTGACCATGTGCAGGACCATGCCGGCCGCGGCGAGGGTCACGCCGAGCACGGCGGTGCCGTCCTCGGCGACGACCGTGCGCAGGGCGGGGTCGCGCAGTCCGGCGGCGCCGCCCTCCCGGCGCACCTGGTGCAGGGCCCGGACCAGGGAGAGCCCCTCGGCAAGGAGGGCGACCGCCAGCACGATCAGGCCCGCCACATAGCCCTGGAGCTCCTCCTCACCGCCGGTCCTGAGGGCCTCGAGGCCCTGGAAGAAGGAGAAGCAGCCGCCCATGACGAAGATGCCGACGGCCGCGAGGAGCGACCAGAAGAAGCGTTCCTTGCCGTAGCCGAAGGGGTGGCGGCGGTCGGCGGGGCGGCGGCTGCGGCGCAGCGCGGCGAGGAGGAAGACCTCGTTCAGGCTGTCGGCGACGGAGTGCGCCGCCTCCGACAGCAGGGCGGGCGAGGCCGCGAGGAGGCCGCCGGCCGCCTTGGCGACGGCGATGATCAGGTTGGCGGTGAGGGCCACCAGCACGGTGACGCGTGTCCTGCGGTCCGTCGCCCGTTCGGCGCGCTTGTCGGCATCTGTTGCCGGTGTCCTTTCAGTCGTGCGTTCCGAGGAAGTCCCAGTCACTTCCGCCGACTGCCCCGGGCCGGTGGGACTCACACCGTGCCGTCGGCGGAAAAAGGGGAACGCGTTGTGCAGGCACAGGCACCACCGAGGGAGGCAGCATGAGCGGCGGGAGCGACGGCAACAGCGCCTACGGACACAAGGCGTTCAAGCGCTCCAGGAGCCACTTCGCCGACCGGATCACCTCGGACGGCCGGGACGGCTGGCCGGTGGAGGCCGGACGCTACCGCCTGGTGGCCAGCCGAGCCTGCCCGTGGGCGAGCCGGGCGGTGATCTCACGGCGGCTGCTCGGCCTGGAGGACGCGCTGTCGCTGGCGATCGCCGATCCGATCCAGGACGACCGCAGCTGGCGCTTCACCCTCGACCCCGACGGCCGCGATCCGGTCCTCGGCATCCGCTACCTCTCCGAGGCCTACGACGAGCGGGAGAGCGACTATCCGGGCGGGGTGAGCGTGCCGGCGGTCGTCGACGTGCCCAGCGGGAAGCTGGTGACGAACGACTACCAGCGGATCACCCTCGACCTCGCCACCGAGTGGAGCGGTCTGCACCGGCCCGGCGCTCCCGACCTGTACCCGCCGGAGCGGCGCGACGAGATCGACACGGTCATGGCCGAGGTGTACGAGGACGTCAACAACGGGGTGTACCGGGCCGGGTTCGCGCACGAGCAGCGCGCGTACGAGGAGGCGTGCGCGGGTGTCTTCCGGCGGCTGGAACTGCTGGCGTCCCGGCTGGCCGGGCAGCGCTACCTCGTCGGCGACACGATCACCGAGGCGGACATCCGGCTGTTCACCACGCTGGTGCGCTTCGACGCCGTGTATCACGGGCACTTCAAGTGCAACCTCTGGAAGGTGACGGAGAACCAGGTCCTGTGGGCCTACGCCCGTGACCTCTTCCAGACTCCGGGCTTCGGTGACACCGTCGACTTCGACCACATCAAGCGGCACTACTACCAGGTGCACTCCGGTATCAACCCGACCGGGATCGTCCCCCTCGGACCCGACCTGTCCGCCTGGCTGACGCGGCATCACCGGGAGGAGCTCGGCGGCCGTCCGTTCGGCGACGGGACGCCGCCGGACCCGGTGCGCGCCGAGGAGGAGGTCCCGTCCCCCGGCCGGCCCTGACCCTGCCCGTCCCTTCCCCTTTTCCCGTCCTTACGCAGAAGGAGGCCCACGTGGGCAAGAAACAGAAACTCCCCCTTGTCTACCAGCCCGTCGGTTTCGTGTTCGGCTGGGCGAGCGGAGCGCTCGCCGGGATGGCCTTCCGCAAGGTGTGGAAGGTGATCCGTCACGAGGACGACGCCCCCGACGCCCTGGACCGGGACCGCGGCTGGGGGGAGGTCCTGCTGGCCGCGGCCATCCAGGGTGCGATCTTCGCCGCGGTGCGCAGCGCGGCCGACCGCACGGGGGCGAAGGCGATCGAGCGGTCCACGGGGGTGTGGCCGACGAAGGAGAAGGGGGGCCGGGACTGAGGTTTCCGGGGTGGTCGCGGCGGGGCGGTGCGGAGTGGATCCGACCGGCCCGGCCCGGCCCGGCCCGCGACGGTAGGACAGGCCGACGGTGGCGGGTGGGCACGACCGCCGCCCGATGCCGCGCCGCTCCCCCGCGCCGTGTCCGCCGGTGTCTCCTGCCGCTCCGGCGGCCCTCAACCCTGTTTCGGTGCCGTGGAGGCCGTGATGCGCAGGGTGAAGGAGTGGCCGGCCGGGTCGGCGTAGCCGCGTTCCTCGTGAGGGCCGGGGGCGCCCCTGGTCTCCAGGGGGCGGCCGCCGAGGCTCACGACCTTGCGTTCCGCCTCGTCCAGGTCGTCGACGAGGAAGTCCAGGTGTGCCTGGAGGGAGTTCTCGGGGCGGGGCCAGCTGGGCGGGGTCGCGTTGACGTCGCGGCGGAAGGCCAGCCGGGTTCCCCCGGCGCCCTCGATCTCCACCCGGTTGGCGGTGACGTCGGTCTCCCGGGCGTCCAGGAGGCCCTTGTAGAACTCGGCGAGCTTCTCGGGCTCGGCGCAGTCCAGCACCACGACGCCCGCTTTCACCAGTGCCATGTCTCCTCCGCAGGTCGGTGGGGGACGGACCGGTCCCGCCCCGAACCTTGCGGATACCCCGGTTTCAGTCGCCCACCAGCCACTCCCCGTCGCGCATCAGCTCACGTCCCTCGATCTCACCCGGCGTGCGCCAGGCCTGGATCCGGCGGGGCAGCACGCGGAAGTACAGGTAGGGCGCGGACAGCAGGCGCGGGTCGAAGCCGGTCTTGCCGGCGAAGATCTCCGCGTCCTCCTCGGGCAGTTCGGCGGGCGGCACGGCCACGGCGGTGCCCTCCACCATGACGACGTCGTCGGTCGGGCCGATGCCGAGACGGGTGCGGCCGGTGGCCAGCAGGTTGCGGCCGGTGGGGCTGGTGGCCGGGGTGGCGAGGAGGAAGGTGGCGCCGTCCCACACGAAGGAGAGCGGCACCAGGTAGGGGACTCCGCCGTCCTCGGCGGCCGTGGCGACCCAGGCGTCGACGTCGTGTTCCAGGCGGTGCAGGGTGTCGCGTTTGCGCTGCTGCGGGGAGCGTGCGGGAGCTGAGGTCATGTCTCCAGTGTGGGCGCACCGGACCCAAGGCGCATGAACGGGCGGCCGGTTGGTGTCGTCGGCGCGTGGGGGGTCCCGAACCCGGCGGCAGACACCGCGGGCGCCGGTTCTGCGACCCGCGCCGGCGGCCTCCGGCCCCTCGGAGACTTCCTGGACACACGTCCAGCTATAGTGGACACCTGTCCAGGAAGTGGGGAGAGAGATGGAAGCCGTAGCGAACGTGCTGGTGGCCCTCGTGGCCGCGCTGCACGTCTACATCCTGGTGCTGGAGATGTTCCTCTGGCAGAGGAAGCCCGGGCGTTCGCTCCACGGCTTCGACCCGGAGACGGCACGGGCGACCGCGCCGCTGGCGGCCAACCAGGGTCTGTACAACGGCTTCCTCGCGGCGGGCCTGGTGTGGGGGCTGATCGCCGCCGACCCGACCGGCTTCCGCGCGCAGGTCTTCTTCCTGAGTTGCGTGATCGTCGCGGGCGTGTACGGCGCCGCCACGGCGAACCGCCGCATCCTGGTCGGGCAGGCACTCCCCGGCGCCCTCGCCCTGGCCGCCGTCCTCCTCGCCCGGTGACCCGCGACGAGGCCGGGGACCCGCGGGCGGCCCGCACCCGCGCCCGGCTGCGGGCGGCCCTCCTCGAGGAGTGCGCCGAGCGGCCACTGGAGGAGGTCGGCGTCGCCGCCCTGGTGCGCCGGGCCGGCGTGGGCCGCGCCACCTTCTACGTCCACTACGCGGACCTGGAGGCCCTGGCGGTCGACGCCTGCGCGGACGTCGTGCGCGAGGCGGTGGAGGCGCTGCACGCCTGGAAGGGCCGACCGGATCCGGTGCGCGCCCCGGCGGCCCTCGCGGAGTTCTTCGCCTCCCTCACCCCGCACCGCGCGCTGTACCGCACCCTGCTGACGCCGGGCGGCGGAGGACCGCTCGGCCGGGTGCTGCACCGGGACCTGCGGGCGTACAGCCTGCGCGAGCGCGAGCGGGCGGGGGCCGCGGACGCGCCGCTGGTCGCCTCGGCCGTCGCCGCGACCTTCGCCGGCGTGCTGGCCGACTGGCTGCACGGCATGCTGGAGGCCACGCCCGCCGAGATCGCCGACCAGGTCTGGCAGTTGCTGGTCGCGCTGCACGCGAGCCGCTGAGCCCTCACATGCACCCCACGCCGTCCTTGGCCGAGGGCCAGGCCTCGACACCGTCGGGCGTGCGGACGTACGCCGTCGCCCGGTCGTCGGTCAGCCACAACTGCCAGTCCTGGTACCGGTATCCGGTGTCGTGCGCGTCGGCGGGCATCCGTGCGTCGCCGTCGTACGGGGCGGTCAGCATGCCGGGCTCGAGGACGCCCTCGGGGTCGCGGACGTACGTCCTGCCGTCCGCGCCCCGGCCCAGGGCCAGGAAGCGCGCCTCCTGCCAGCCGCAGTGCTCGGCGCCGGCGGAGGTGTGGATCTGCGCGACCGGCTGCCGCTCGCCCTTCTCGTCCGTCCAGATCTCGTACCACTGGGAGTTCGCGACGTCCGCGGGCAGTTCGGCCGGGTCGCAGGAGGCGTCGGTCTCCGGGCCCCACCCGGGCCGCTCCTGCTGGTCCCGTGCCACCACCACCGCCACCTTCGTCCGGCCGCCGACGTCGAAGGAGTAAAGGACCCGGTCGGCGGTCCTGTGCTCCACCCGGTAGCCGTGCCGCGGAACCTCCGGATCGAACAGGTCGAAGTAGAGCCGCAGTCCGTCCTCCGGTGTGTCCCCGCCGTCACTCCGGCTCCAGCCGTCGGGCCCGCCGCCGTGGTAGATCTCCCCGTCGCACTCCAGGGCCCGGCCCGCGGCGCCGGACACGGCACGCAGCGCCTGCGGAGTGTCCTCGTCCTGCGCGCTGGTGGGGACGTCCAGCGGACCGCTGTACGGCGTCGGCGGCGGTGTTCCCCCGACGACGACCTGCGGCCCGCTCCCGCCGCCGCACGCCACCGCCGTCACGGCGGCCAGCACCGTCACCGCCACGAGCCCTCTGCGCATCGCCGCCCCTTCTCCACCGGCCGTCCCTGCGCTCCTGCGACGCGCCGGCGGCACGGAACGTTCAGCGGGCCGTCTGGAAGGTCCTGCGGTACGCCTGCGGCGAGACGCCGATCGAGGCGTGGAGGTGCTGGCGCAGCGAGGCGCCCGTGGCGAAGCCGACCCGGCCGGCGATCTGGTCCACCGTCAGGTCGCTGGACTCCAACAGGTGCCGGGCGTGCGCCACGCGCTGCTGGATCAGCCAGCGGCCGGGGCTGAGGCCCACCTCGTCGTGGAAGCGGCGGGCGAAGGTGCGCAGGCTCATCCGTGCGTGCGCGGCGAGGTCGGCCAGGGCGAGGGGTTCGCCGAGGCGTTCGAGCGCCCAGGCACGGGTGGCCGCCGTACTGGCGACGCCCGCCTCGGGGACGGGCTGTTCGATGTACTGGGCCTGGCCGCCGTCCCTGAAGGGCGGGACCACACAGCGGCGGGCCACCTTGTTGGCGAGCTCGCTGCCGTGGTCCTTGCGGACGAGATGCAGGCAGATGTCCACGCCGGAGGCGGCACCGGCCGAGGTGAGCACGCGGTCGTCGTCGACGAAGAGGACGTCCGGGTCGAGGTCGACCCGCGGGTACATGCGCCGGAAACGGTCGGTGACGCACCAGTGGGTGGTGGCCCGGCGGCCGTCGAGGAGGCCCACGGCTGCGAGGAAGAAGGCCGCCGTGCAGATGGAGACGATCCGTGCGCCGGGTCGGATCCGGGCGAGCGCCTCGCCGACCCCGTCCGGCAGCTCCTCGGTGATCCGGTCGGCCGCGACCGGTGCGATCACCACCGTGTCGGCCGTCTCCAGCACCTCGGGGCCGTGCTCGACGCCGATGGTGAAGTCGGCGTTCGTGCGCACCGGCCGGCCGTCGACCGTGCAGGTCAGCACCTCGTAGTGGCCGTCGGCCGCGCCGAGGATGCGGCTCGGGATGCCGAGTTCGAAGGGGTAGACGCCCTCGAGGGCGAGGACGACCACACGGTGCCTGGTTCGCATGGCACGATCTTATCGGAAGTTGGCAATCCTGCCATTTCCCGGGCGGGCGGACCCCGGCAGGCTGGTCCACCATGAGCACTGTGAGCACCATGCGCGTCATCGGCCAGGACGTCCTCGGCGGTCCCGAGGTCCTGAAGGAGAAGGAGGTGGAGCGGCCCGCGCCGCGTCCGAACGAGGTACTGGTCCGGGTGCGCGCCGCCGGCGTCAACCCCACCGACTGGAAGCACCGCGCCTCGGGCGGCTTCCTGGGCGAGCCGCCCTTCGTCCTGGGCTGGGACCTTTCCGGGACCGTCGAGGCGGTCGGCATCGGCGTGGCCGCCTTCGCGCCCGGCGACGAGGTCTTCGGCATGCTGCCCTACCCGTTCGGCCACGGCTCGCACGCCGAGTACGTCATCGCCCCGGTCCGCGCCCTCTGGCACAAGCCGGCCGGCATCGACCACGTCCACGCGGCCGCGCTGCCGCTGGTCTCCCTCACCGCCCTGCAGGCGCTGGACGAGGTCGCCGGCGTGCGGGCGGGGCAGCGGGTCCTGATCCACGCGGCGGCCGGCGGTGTCGGGCACGTGGCCGTGCAGATCGCCAAGGAGCGCGGCGCGTACGTCATCGGCACCGCGAGCGCGGGCAAGCACGCCTTCCTGCGGGAGCTCGGCGCCGACGAGACGATCGACTACCGGGCGACGGACTTCACCGCGGCCGTGAAGGACGTGGACGTGGTGCTGGACACCATCGGCGGGAGCACGTCCACGGACTCCCTGCGCGTCCTGCGCCCGGGCGGCGTCGTGGTGTCGATCCTGCCGGTCGGGTCGCGGGAGTTCTTCGACGAGGCGGAGGCGCTCGGCGTGCGCGCGGTGCGCATGCTCGTGGACGCCGACCGGGCCGGGATGCGCACGATCGCCGGGATGGTCGAGGCGGGCACACTGCGCGCCACCATCGCCGGGACGTTTCCGCTGGCCGAAGCCGCCGAGGCGCACCGGCTCGGCGACACCGGGCGGACCACGGGGAAGCTGGTCCTGACCGTCGACTGACCGCCAGGAACGGGCTCCCGGGCGTTTCATGGCCGGAACGTGCGAACGGGCTTGATCCTCTTGCCCGAGGTCATGTCACGCACCGCCTGGTCGACGTCCTCGAACGCGTAGGTGCCGATCAGGCGGTGCAGCGGGAGCCGCCCTTCCTTGACCGGCCCGACGAGGGCCGGGACGAAGCTCTGCGTCTCGCTGTCGCCGAGGGTGAGCGCGACGACCCGCTTGCCGCCGAGCAACCCGTGGACGGCCAGGGCGACTTCGCTGCCGCAGGGCGGCGTCCCGACGACGACCAGGGTGCCGCGGGCGGCCAGCGCGTCGACGACGCCGGGGTGGCGCAGCCACGTGAACTCCCGGTCTGCGGCGCTACACGGCGCTCACCCCGGGCCCAGCTGCGCCGCCGACAGCCCGTCGTGCCGCTCCAGCACGGGCCTCGCCGCTCTCGTGGCACACCCCTTCGCTCACGACCCGAAAAAACTCGGTCGAGACACGCCTCAATTCCAAGACATATGTCAAGCGAACATGCTGGAATTCACTCCATCGGAGGTAACTTGCTGGGGCGGGGAACTGCTGTGCGGTCCCCCGCCGTTGAAGGCTCCCGACCGGTGGAGCGGGTTGGAGGCGATGTCGTCGTGCAGCAGGAACCCGCCGTGGACACCCCGCACCTGCGCGTCCACCGCGAGCGGGGGTACACGGTGCTGGAGTTCCGCGGCGAGATCGACATCGTCGCGGCGACGGAGATCGCCCCGCACCTCGACGACGCCACGGCGGGTTCCGCACCGCGGGTCGTGATCGACCTCAGCCGTATCGACTTCTTCGACTGCTCCGGGCTGCGTCTGCTCTACCGCGCCCGCACCCGCGTCCTGGACCACGGCGGGCATCTGCACCTGGTCTGCGCACATCCGCTGACCCTGCGCGTGCTGCGCACCACCGGGCTGTCCCGGCTGCTGCCGCCCGCACCGACGCTGGACACGGCCCTGGGACAGCCCGAGGCCACGTCCGGCTCGTTATGACCGCGCCCCGGCGCGACGAACGCGCTCCGGGGCGCTGCTCGACGAACTTCCCCACCTGACCGGCGCCGGCCCTCCGCCCGCCCGCCGCCCGGTGACGACCTTCGCCGCTCTTTCCCGTCTACTGGCTGCGCGGCGCCTCGAACAGGGCGCTCACGGACTCACCGTTGTGAATGCGGCGCACTGCCTCGGCGAGGGCGGGGGCGACGGTCAGGATCCGCAGCTTGTCGGTGTACTCCTCGGCCGGCACCGGCACGGTGTTGGTGCACACGATCTCCAGGACGTCGTCCTGCTCGCTGAGCCGTTTGAGGGCACCGGCCGCGAACAGCCCGTGGGTGCAGGCCACCCGGATCGATCTGGGGCCCGACTCACGCAGCCGGTCGAGCAGTTCGAGGACGGTACTGCCCTTGGCGATCTCGTCGTCGAGGACGATGACGTCACGCCCCGCGACCTCACCGATCACGGAACTGATGCTGACCCGGTCGTCGGGATAACGCTGCTTGGCGCCGGCCGCGACCTGCGCGTCGATCATCCGGGCGAACGCGGCGGCTTCCTTGGCGTTGCCGAGGTCCGGTGAGACGACGGTGGTGCGGGTGAGGTCGTAGCGGCGGAAGTGGGCGGCCAGTTCGCGGCGGGCGTGCAGATGGTCGACGGGGACCGAGAAGAAGCCGTGCACCTGGGGCGAGTGCAGGGTCATCGCGAGGACCCGGTGCACGCCGGCCGCCGCTATCAGGTCCGCGACCAGGCGCCCGCCCAGGGAGATGCGGGGCGCGTCCTTCTTGTCGGAGCGGGCGTAGGAATAGTGGGGCATGACGACGGTGATCCGGCCCGCGGACGCCCCCCGGGCCGCGTCGCACATCAGCAGCAGCTCCACGAGGTGCTCCTGCACGGGCCGCACCAGCGGCTGCACCAGGAAGACATCGCGCTCCCGGCAGTTGGCCTGGAGCTGCACCTCCAGGCAGTCGTTGGCGAACCGGCTGACCCGGGTGGGACTCAGGGGGACACCGAGGTGGGCGCAGACCTCGGCGGCCAGCTCGGGGTGGGCGCTGCCGCTGAACACGGAGATGTCTCGCACGATCGGCTCCTCGTATGACCTCGTCCGGCGGGGCTCTCTCCTGCTGTGGCTCTCCCATGCTGGCCGATCCCTCCCGCCCCGTCACCCTCACGACTACGGGAACCGGCCGACCGTGCCCCGGCCGGCTGCAGGCGCGCGGAGGCTCGAGAGACCGCGCCCCGGTCGGCCGCGGACGCTCGGGAGACCGCACACCGGCTGGCTGCGGACGCGAGGGCGACGCGCCCCGGTCGGCCGTGGGCCGCTCGGGCCGTTGAGGCCGCCCGCGTCGACGACAGTGGCTCGGGCCGACGATGCTGCCCGCGCCGACGACGGCGGGCAGCGTGGCCGCGGAGCGGACTCCGGCATGCGCGCGCGCGTTTGCAGGGTTCTGGTGGTCGTGGGCGCCGACTAGGAGCGGCACAGGCAGCTGGACGCGGGGCGGGGCGGGGTAGGTGGTGGGGCGGGTCGCGGGGCGGGAGGTGGGTCGCGGGAGGCGGGTCGCGGGGCGGTAGGCCGGTCGCGGGAGGCGGGGTCGCGGGGCGGTAGGCCGGTCGCGGGAGGCGGGGTCGCGGGGCGGTAGGTGGTCACGGGAGGTGGGTCGCGGGACACAGGACGCGGGACGCGGGGTCGCGGGGGGGTAGGCCGGTCGCGGGAGGCGGGGTCGCGGGGCGGTAGGCGGTCGCGGGAGGTGGGTCGCGGGACACAGGACGCGGGACGCGGGACGCAGAGCGAGACGCCGGTCGCGGGGTGCGAGGCAGGCAGGGCGCGGGACGCCGGTCGCGCGCGGGTCGGGCGCGGTGAGCCGCTCGGCTGCGGTGAGCCGATTGGCGCAGGGCGGAACCAGCCCTACTGGGTGGGCAGGGCCGGCCGGCAGTCGCCCAGGTCGGCGACGGCGGCGACGGGGTAGCAGCCCCGGACCGGCCTCAGGGGCATCGATCCGGCGCTGCTGCGCGGAGGTGAGCCGGTACCGGACGTCAGCCTCCGCGATGCTGCGCCGAGGTGAGCCGGCGCCGGACGTCAGTCTCCGTCCGATCCTGCCGGGCCGGCGCGCATACCCCGGATGATGCGGACACCCGGCCCGGCAAGGCCAGGCCCGACCGGCGTCGGTGGGTCCGCGCACGGCTGGCGGCGGTGCGGCTCGCGGCCGCCGTGGCAGCTGCCAGGACGCCCCTGGACGTGCGGGACGCCAGGGCTGGACGGCGCCCGCGGGGGCGCGGACGGCAGTCGTTGGTCTGCGGCCGGCGACCGCCGACCCGCCGCCCGGCCGCGGGTCGCACTGTCACAGCTCCTCAACAAGGCGGTCTGCCAAGGGCATTGGCGGGAATCCGGTCCATAGGAAGGAGGACCGTCGACATGACGACTTCCATCAAGCGCCTCCCCAGGCGCACGCCCGGCTGGGCGAAGGTGCTCACCGCCGTCGTGGTCGTGCTCGTCGTGATGTTCGCCGGGATCCGGCTGAGCCTGCTGCCGGGCCTGCGCGACTTCTTCGGCACCGAGACCCGCGACCGCTCGGGCCCCGCACTGCTCAAGTCGATCCAGGACATGAGCCGTTACGACGCCGCCTCCGGCAACTTCCAGGTCGTCGTGGACCTGGAGAAGGACGCCAAGTTCCTCCCCGACGCGCTGCGCGGCACCCGCACGCTCTACGTGGGGGCGGGCACCGTGGACGCCTACGTCGACCTCGGCAAGGTGGGCGAGGAGGACGTGTCGGTCAACGGCGACCGCACGTCGGCCACCCTCAGGCTGCCCCACGCGCGCCTCGGCACCCCGGCCCTCGACCCCGACCGCTCCTACGCGGTCTCCAAGCAGCGCGGTCTCCTGGACCGCCTCGGAGACCTCTTCTCGGACAACCCCAACGGCGAGCAGGCCGTGCAGAAGCTGGCCGTGCGGCACATCGGCGAGGCGGCCGAGGACAGCGAGCTGACGGCGCGCGCCGAGTCCAACACCACCGACATGCTCCAGGGCCTGCTGCGCTCCCTCGGCTTCAAGGAGGTGCGCGTGACCTACGGCAGCTGACGGGACCGCCGGCGGTGTCCGCATCCTCCGGTCGTTCAGGGGTAACCGGCTTACTACGCAGCGAAGTTGAAGACTGGAGGACCGCATGGCCCGTGCAGCCCTACGTCCGCGTACCGCCGCCCTCCGCGCGCGGAGCGTGTTGCGCCTGCGCGGCCCGGCCAAGTCCGGGGCGTCGGCGTCGACCGAGCCGCCCGAGGAGGTGAGGAACGCCGGTGGGGCGAGGAGCGGGAAGGGTTCCGGCGGCGCGAAGGGCGGCAGGACGAAGGACGCCGGGCCCGACGAGCGCCGGCCGCTGCCGTTCCCGCTGCGGCTGCTGGCGATGGTGTGCGCCTTCGCGTTCATGGTGGGCTTCGCCGTCGTGCTGGCCCGCGTGACGCTGGAGCCGTCCCCCGCGTCCGAGGCCCTGGTCCACTCCAACCTGCGGCCGGGCCGCTCGCTGCGGGCCTACCTGGACCAGCCCGAACTGCGCGACGCGGTCAAGCAGATCGGCGGGAACCTGCTGCTGGGCGTGCCGTTCGGTGTCCTGGTGCCGGTGCTGGCGCCCCGGGCGCGCGGGCTGCTGCGCGTGCTGTTGCTGACGGCGTCGGTGATGCTGCTGGTGGAGTTCGCGCAGGGCGCGCTGGTGACCGGACGCGCCTTCGACATCGACGACGTCATCCTCAACACGACGGGCGCGCTGATCGGTTACCTGCTCGTGGGCCGGCGGATGAGCCGGGCGGTCCACGCGCGCAAGCGGCGCGCGTGACACGGGCGGCCGCCGCGGGCGCATCGAACCGGTGGCGCTCCGGCGGTTCCCGCGTGTCGCGGCCCAGGGCTTCTTCCTCACCGACATGGCGCACCCGGGCCCTTGAGGAGGAGCCGGCCTAGCGCGGTCGCCAGGTGTACCGGTCACCGCCCACCCAACGGACCACGTCCGGGTCGTCGAGGTCGTGGACGGTGATGCCGAACGCGGCGGCTGCGTGGAGGACGTCGGTGACGGCCCTCGCCTCACCGACCACCTCGCCATCGATTTCCACGATGCGGAACGGCGGCGTGCCCGGCTGTACCCCGAGCACCGTGATCCGCGGGTGGGAGATGTAAGGGCTCGCGATTTCGGTCATGTCATAGAGCCTAGAACGCAACCGACGGGTAGGAATCTCCCGGTTTCGCCCCGTTCCGTCACCGCTTCCCCCCGTCGAGCAGGGCGAGCACCGCCGCCTCGACCGCGCCCTGGGTGGCCGGGCGCCCGAAGTTCCCGTGCTCGCCCAGCCGGGTGAGCGCGGGCGCGATGGTGCGCCCCTGCTCGAAGTGCTCGAAGACGCGCGGGTCGATGTAGGAGGTCCGGCACACCGCGGGCGTGTTGCCGAGGTAGCGGCTGACCTCGCGCACGGCCCGGGCGGCCTGCCGGCGGCGGGCGGATGGAGTGGCGCGGGCCTCCTTCGTGGTGACGGCCAGGGCGACCGCGGCCAGCACGGTGGCGTGCCAGGTGCGGAAGTCCTTGGCGGTGATGTCGGTGCCGGCCAGCCGCCGCAGGGCCTCGTTGAGGTCGCCGCCGCGCAGGTCGTGCCAGGTGCCGCGCTCCCGGTAGACCAGCAGCCGCTCACCGCCGGTCCGCCGCCGCAGCAGGGCGCGGACCACGGCGTGGGCCTGGTCGTCCACCAGCGCGCGGACGATCTCGGTGCCGCCCTTCGCCGGGAAGGAGAACGCGAGCTCGCCGCGACCACAGGTGACGTGCTCGCGCAGCATCGTGGTCAGGCCGTACGTCTCGCTCACCTTGGTGTGCCGGTCGCTGCCGATCCGGAAGAAACCGAGGTCCAGCAGGCGGACGGCGCACGCGGTGACGCGGGTGCGGCTCAGGCCGCGGCCCGCGAGGTCGGCGGAGACGCGGTGACGCAGGTCGGGCAGGGCCCGCGCGACCTCCCGGACGTGCTCGTGCTTGGCCTCGTCCTGCTGGGCGCGGAAGTGTTCGTGGTACAGGTACTGGCGGCGTCCCGCGTCGTCGGTGCCGACGGCCTGGAGGTGGCCGTTGGTCCAGGGGCAGATCCACACGTCGCGCCAGGCGGGCGGGATGGTCAGGGCCCGGATCCGGGCGAGCTGCTCGGGGTCGGTGAGCGGCTCGCCGGCCGTGTCCAGGTAGCGGAAGCCACGGCCGTGGCGGACGCGCGAGAAGCCGGGCCGGTCGCAGGAGCTCGTACGCAGTCTCATCGCTCAGGGACGGCGCCAGTCGTCGCTGTCCAGGTGCGACCCGGCCTGCGGACCCATGCGGAGCATGCCGCCGTCCACGCTCCAGGACGCGCCGGTGACGTACGAGGCGTCGGGGCCGGCGAGGAAGGCGATGACGGCGGCGACCTCGCGGGCGTCGCCGGGCCGGCCCAGCGGGACGCCGGGGCGGCCCACGGCGTGCACGTCGGTGTCCTCCTGCCCGGTCATCGGCGTGGCGATCTCGCCGGGGGCGACGGCGTTGACGGTGATCCCGTACTCGGCGAGCTCCAGCGCCATGACCTGGGTGAGCAGGCCGAGGCCGCCCTTGGCGGCGCAGTAGGGGGCGGCGCCGACGCGCGGCTGGTGCTCGTGGACCGAGGTGACGTTGACGATCCGGCCGCCGTCGCCCTGCCGGATCATGTGCCGGGCGGCCCTCTGCCCGCACAGGAACGGGCCGACCAGGTCCACGTCCAGCACGCGGCGCACGTCGTCCAGTTCCAGGTCGAGGAACGGCGTCATGGTGCCCGTACCGGCGTTGTTGACCAGCACGTCGAGGCGGCCGAGCCGGTCGCACAGCTCGTCGACGGTGTCGGCGGCGGTGGGCAGCCGGGTGAGGTCCAACTGGGCGACGGCGGCCCGCCGGCCGTGCGAGCGGACCTCCTGCGCGGTCTCCTCCGCTCCCTCGCGGTCGCTGTGCCAGGTGATGCCGATGTCCATCCCGGCCCGGGCGAGGCGTACGGCGGTGGCGCGGCCGATGCCCGAGTCGGCACCGGTGATCACGGCCACCTTGGGGTGGGGAGCGGTCGGGGCGGACATCCGTGGCCTCCTCCTGGACGGCGAGAGGGGTGGGACGTCGCAGTACCCGGGTGCGTACGCGACAAACCGCCGGTGACCGGCCGCCGGTCCGCGGTGCGGGCCGGGCCGGGCTGGGGAACTCTGGAGCCAGGAGGTGGCCATGGATCCCGTGGAGGCCCTGGACCGGATCGCCTTCCTGCTGGAGCGGTCCCTGGCGCCGACGTACCGTGTGCGGGCCTTCCGCACCGCGGCCCGCGTCCTGGGGCGTCTGCCGGCCGACGAGGTCGGGCAACGGGCGGCGGAGGGGACGCTGGAGTCGCTCAGGGGCGTCGGCCCGAAGACGGCCCAGGTGGTGAGGGAGGCGCTCGCCGGGCGTGTCCCGGCCTATCTGGAGAAGCTGGAGGGCGAGGTCGGGCAGCCGCTCACGGACGGCGGCGCGCGGCTGCGGGCCCTGCTGCGCGGGGACTGCCATGTGCACTCCGACTGGTCCGACGGCGGCAGTCCGATCGAGGAGATGGGCCGGGCCGCGGCGGCGCTCGGGCACGAGTGGGCGGCGCTCACCGACCACTCGCCGCGTCTGACGGTGGCCCGCGGGCTGTCGCCGGAGCGGCTGCGGCGGCAGCTGGACGTGGTCGAGGAGCTCAACGCGACCTGGGCGCCGTTCCGGCTGCTGACCGGCATCGAGTGCGACATCCTGGACGACGGCTCCCTCGACCAGGAGCCGGAGCTGCTGGAGCGGCTCGACGTGGTGGTGGTGTCCGTGCACTCCAAGCTGCGCATGGAGTCCCGCGCGATGACCCGCCGCATGGTGAACGCGGTCCGCAACCCGCATGCCGACGTGCTCGGACACTGCACCGGGCGGCTGGTGACCGGGCGGGGCCGGCCGGGGTCGCAGTTCGACGCCGACGAGGTGTTCGCGGCGTGCGCCGAGTCGGGCACGGCCGTGGAGATCAACAGCCGCCCCGAGCGGCTCGACCCGCCCCGCCGGCTGCTGCGCCGGGCCGTCGAGGCGGGTGTGCTGTTCTCCGTCGACACCGACGCCCACGCTCCCGGCCAGCTGGACTGGCAGGTCCTCGGCTGCGCACGGGCCGAGGAGTGCGGGGTGCCGCCGGAACGGGTGGTGAACACCTGGCCCGCGGACGACCTGCTGGCCTGGACACATGAGGGCCGGGTGCCCGCGAGCGTGGCGGGCCGCTGACGTGGTACCCGGGGCGCCGCCCACCCGGGCGCTCGAGCCCTGCCCACGGGCAGCCGTGGCGAACCGGGGCGTCCGTGAGGGACCCGGGCGCCCGTGAGAGAAAGGACCTCGGATGGAACGCGCCGCCGTCTTCGACGTCGACGGCACCCTCGTCGACACCAACCACCTGCACGTCGTGACCTGGTGGGAGGCGCTGCGGCAAGCCGGCCACAGGGTGCCGATGCACGCCGTGCACCGGGCGATCGGCCTCAGTTCCACCGACCTGATCGCGCATCTCCTCGGCGAGGACCGGGACAAGGACGGGGACGCTGGCCTGAGCGACGCCCACAAGGCTCTGTACGGGCAGTACTTCGACCGGCTTCCCGCGCTGCGGGACGCCGGGGCGCTGCTGAAGCGACTGCACGGCAACGGCTGGACGGTGGTGCTCGCCACCTCGGCGAGCGGGGCGGAACTGTCGGCGCTGCGGCGCGCCCTGGACGCCGACGAGGCGATCGCGGCCACCGCGAGCTCGGACGACGTCGAGCAGGGCAAGCCGGCGCCGGAGCCCGTCGAACACGCCCTGGACCTGGTGGGGGTGCCCGCCGAGCGGGCCGTCTTCGTCGGGGACAGCGTCTGGGACATGCGGGCGGGCCGCCGGGCCGGGGTGCGCTGTGTGGGGGTGCTGTGCGGCGGGATCCCGCGCGCCGACCTGGAGGAGGCGGGCGCCCAGGAGGTCTACGCCGACCCCGCCGACCTGCTGGCGTCCCTGGAGGACAGCCCGCTGGCATGAGTATCCGCATGGGGACGCGTGGGACGGAAGGCGCCGGAGCCCACTGGGCGGAGGCGGTACGGCGGGAGGCGGGAGCCGTCGGGCGGGCCGCGCGGGCGGCCCTGAGCGGTCCCGGGCGCGAACGGGACCTGGTGGTGCAGGCGCTCAAGGCGGCGCTGGCCGCGCTGCTCGCCTGGTGCGTGGCGAGCGTCTGGCTGGGCGACCCGATGGCCCTGATGGCGCCCTGGGTGGCGCTGGTGCTGGTGCAGGCCACGGTGTACGGCTCGCTGCGGCAGGCCGCCCAGCAGTGGACGGCGATCTGCGCGGGCACCCTGCTCGCCTCGGCGGCGCAGGCGCTGACCGGCAACACACTGGGCGCGCTGGCGCTGTCCGTGCCGCTGCTGATGCTGCTGGCGCACTGGCCGCGCTTCGGCGACCAGGGCATCTACGCGGCCACCACGGCGGTGTTCACGCTGGCCGCGGGCGCGGTGTCGGTACCGGCGGTGGGGCACCGGGTGGGGCAGGCGGCGCTCGGCGCGGTGATCGGGGTGGCCGTGAACGCGCTCGTGCTGCCGCCGGTGCACCTGCGGGACGTGCGGGAGAATCTCGCGGCACTGGCGAGGGAGGCGGGCGAGGCGCTGCACGCGGTTTCCGCCGGGCTGCGTGACGGGGAGTGGGACGCGGGGACGGCCGCCGACTGGTCGCACAGGGCCGCCCGTCTCGAACAGCGGCGCCAAGGGCTGCGGTCGGCGCGGGGCTGGAGCCGGGAGAGCCTGCGGCTGACGGCCGGCCCGTTGCGCGCACTGCACCGCGTGCCGCTCGACGTGCCGCCGGAGTCGGAGGACGCCCGCTGGGGCCGGGTGGCGGACCACGTCACGGCCCTCACCCGCACCCTCGCGGTGGCGGCCGACGACGACCGTTCACCGGCCCCGCCGGAGGCGGCGGCACTGCGGGCGTACGCCCGGCTGCTGGAGCTGATCGGCGACGCGTGCGAGGCGGAGGCCGGGCGTCTCCCGGCGCCGTGGGCCGGCGCACGGACGGGCGCGCCGGCCGAGACGCCCGAGGCGGACGGCGTCGGGGCGGGGACCGTGGAGGGGAGGAGCGTGGAGTCGGAGATGGAGGAGCTGCGGGCCCGGCTGCAAGGGGACCTGCGCGACCACGCCGGGCAGGGCGCGGCGCCCACGGCCGTCCTAGGGACCCTGCTCCTCCAGGCGGAAAACCTGTGGGCCGAGGTCCTTCCGGGCACCCGGCAGAAAAAACGGACACAGTGACGCGGATCACCCCGAACGGGGGCGGGGGCGGGAACACCGGCCAGTGGTTCGCCGTTGAACGAGCCGTGGGTGCGGATGGGACAGTGTCCCCGGGCCTCACCTTTTGCCCACAGGGACGATCGTTCGGCTGAAGCCCTGTGGAGCGTTTCGCCGAGAGGCGACCGCCATCCGCGCCCACCACCTGACCGCCCCGACCGTGATCCCCCCGTCCGGTCGGGGCTTCCCCTTTCCCGGCGCGTCCCCCGCGTTCGTGCGCCCGCTCCTCCTCGCTCTCCGCCGCCCTCCCGGCGCTCGTCGTCGTCCCCTCTCCCCCACCTCCCGACGCTCGTCGCCCTCTTTCCCCCTGACCGCGTGGTCGGCCTTGACTTCGAGAGCACTCCACTTCGTAGCGTTCCGGACATGAGCACCGCACAGCACAAGATCGGATCCGGGTTCGGCGCCCGCAGCACCGCCGACGACGTCCTCGCCGGTATCGACCTGACCGGCCGACTCGCCCTCGTGACGGGCGGATACTCGGGCCTCGGCCTGGAGACCACACGCGCGCTGACGAAGGTCGGCGCCCGGGTCGTGGTCCCCGCCCGGCGCCCGGCCACCGCCCGGGAGAACCTGTCCGGCCTCGACGGCGTCGAGGTGGACGAGCTCGATCTGGGCGACCTGGACAGCGTGCGCGCCTTCGCCGACCGCTTCCTCGCCTCGGGCCGCCGCCTCGACCTCGTCATCGGCAACGCGGGCATCATGGCCTGCCCGGAGACGCGGGTCGGGCCCGGCTGGGAGGCCCAGTTCGCGACGAACCACCTGGGCCACTTCGCCCTCGTCAACCGCCTCTGGCCGGCGATCGAGCCCGGCGGCGCCCGCGTGGTCTCCGTCTCCTCGCGCGGTCACCACTTCTCGGGCATGCGCTGGGACGACGTCCACTGGCGGCAGGGCTACGACAAGTGGCAGGCGTACGGCCAGGCGAAGACGGCGAACGTCCTGTTCGCCGTCCACCTCGACCACCTCGCCCGGGACCGGGGCGTCCGTGCCTTCTCCCTCCACCCCGGCGGCATCCTCACCCCGCTCCAGCGGCACCTGCCGAAGGAGGAGATGGTGGCGAACGGGTGGATCGACGAGGCCGGCAACCCTCTGAACCCGGAGGGCTTCAAGACACCGCAGCAGGGCGCGGCCACGCAGGTGTGGGCGGCGACCTCACCGCAGCTCGCCGGGATGGGCGGCGTCTACCTCGAGGACTGCGACATCGCCGAGCCCGCCCCGGCGGACGGCGAGCGCGTCGGCGTCAAGGACTGGGCCACGGACCCGGAGCAGGCGGCCCGCCTGTGGGAGCTGTCGGCGGAGCTGACGGGCGTGAACGCCTTCGCCGGCCGGTCCGAGGGGCCGTAGGGGCGTCCGTCGGCCGATCCGCCCTCGTGCCGGGACCCGCGCCGAGCCGGTCACCCACGGGGCCGCGCTGCCCTCTTGGCCGGGCCCGGCGGAGAGGCAACGCACCGAGGGGCGCGCCGCGTCGCGTGCATCGCTCGGCACCGGGGTACTCGGGTCGCTCCAGCCAGGACACGGCGAGAGGAGTCGACGGTGAGCAGCGGGTCGGGCAGGAAGGTCGTGGTCACGGGCGCGACCGGCAACGTCGGCACGAGTGTGGTGCGGCTCCTCGCGGAGGATCCGGAGGTCGGGTCGCTGGTGGGGCTGGCCCGGCGGATCCCGGAGTGGGCGCCGCCGAAGACGGAGTGGTCGGCGGTCGACCTGGCGTCGGAGCAGGCCGACCTGGGCGGGGTCTTCGAGGGCGCGGACGCGGTGGTGCATCTGGCGTGGGCGTTCCAGCCGACGCACGATCCGGCGGCGACCTGGCGGACGAACGTGCTCGGGAGCATGCGGGTCTTCGAGGCGGCGGCCGCCGCGCAGGTGCCGGTCCTCGTGCACGCCTCCTCCGTGGGCGCCTACTCACCGGGCCCGAAGGACCACGCCGTGGACGAGTCCTGGCCGACGCACGGCTGGCCGGACGCCGCGTACTGCCGGGAGAAGGCGTACCTGGAGCGCGCCCTGGACACCTTCGAGCGTGACCATCCGGACATGCGGGTGGTCCGGATGCGGCCGGCGTTCCTGTTCAAACGGGAGTCGGCGAGCGAGCAGCGGCGCATCTTCGGCGGGCGGTTCCTGCCGGGGCAGGTCGCCCGCCCCGACCTGCTGCCGTTCCTGCCGGACATCCCGGGCCTGCGCGTGCAGGCGCTGCACACCGACGACGCGGCGGAGGCGTACCGGCTCGCCGTGCGCACGGAGGTGCGCGGAGCGTTCAACCTGGCGGCCGATCCGCCGCTCGACGCGGAGCTGCTGGGCGAGATGTTCGACGCCCGCCCGGTACGGCTCCCCCGCACGGCGGCCCGCTCGGCGATCGCGGCCGCGTGGAACCTGCGACTGCTGCCGGCCTCCCCGCACCTGTTCGACGCGGTCCTGCGGCTGCCGATGATGGACTGCACCCGAGCGCGCGTCGAACTCGGCTGGCGGCCGGAGCGCACGGCGACGGAGGTGCTGGAGGAGTTCCTGCGCGGCATGCGGCAGGGAGAGGGCGAGGCCACGGAGCCCCTGCGCGGGCGCAAGGTGGGCTGAGAGCCTGCCGTCACCGCACACGGCCGTCAGCCGCTGACCTCACGCAGTCGCTGAGAGGGACGGCCGGAGCGGGTCGGCGGGACGAGCCACGCTCCCGGACGAGCCGCCGCCTCAGTCGGACGGCTCGTCCGGGACGGGGTGTTCGGGGTGGACGCCGGCCGATCGGGGCGCGCCCTGGCGGCCCGTGCCGGCCTCGTCCGTGTCGGGGACGTCGGTGGCGGACTCCTCGTCCCCGGATTCGCCCTCGCCGGATCCGGCCGGGGCTACCTCCCAGGGGTCCTCACCGGCGTCGGCCTGCTGGTCGGGCAGGTCGCGCGGGATCGGCGTGCCGTTCTCGCCGGGGCCTTCGAGGCGACGGTCGGCCACGGGGCTCTCCCTTCGGGTCGTACGAAACCCCACGCGAGTACCTCCGCCCCCGACCGGCGAAACCTCAGTACGGAGTACGTTCCTCCAGTGCCGTGCGCCAAGCGGGCGCGGGGCCGCTGGGCAGGGGTTCGGGGCGTCGGCCGCCGCGCGAGAAGAAGTCGGCGAGGGGCAGGATCGCGGCGCCCACGGTGACCGCGTCGGGACCCAGCCGGCCCAGTTCGACGGTCACCTTCGCGGCGGGATGGCGCAGCGCGTACGCCGTGGCGTGGTGGCGGACGGCGGGCAGGAACCGTGTGCCGAGCTGGAGGCCGGCCCAGCCGCCGATGAGGATGCGCTCCGGCTGGAACAGGTTGATCAGGTCGGAGAGCCCGGCGCCCAGGTACTCGGCGGTCTCCTCCAGGACGGCGAGGGCGACCGGGTCGGCCGGGCCGCCGTCGGCCGGGTAGGCGGCGGCGAGCATCGCGGTCAGGGCGGTCTCCTCGTCGGCCCCCCGAGGAGGCTCGCCGCCCTCCTCGCGCCAGCGGTCGAGGAGGGCCTCGGCCCCCGCGTACGCCTCCAGACAGCCGAGCGCCCCGCAACGACAGCGGCGCCCCCGCACCCGGACGGTCAGATGCCCCCACTCAACGGCCCGGCCGTGCTCGACCTCGGGGGTGACGAGGCAGGCGCCGACACCCGAGCCGAAGAGGACGACGCATGCGTTGCGGGCGCCGCGGCCGCCGCCGAACCACATCTCGGCCTGCCCCAGGGTCTTGGCTCCGTTGTCGATGAAGTACGGCACGGTGTCCGGGAGCGGTGAGCCCTCACGCAGCAGCTCCTCCAGGGGAACGGCGTCCCAGCCGATCGTCTGGCCGTGCACGACGGCGCCCCGGTCGAGGGTGCGTTCGACGATGCCCGGGACGCCGATGCCGACGCCGAGGAGCTGTTCGGGTGCGATGCCGGCGGCGGCCATCACCTCGCCGACGCCGTCGCGGATGTGCCCGACGATGCCCTCGACCTCGTACCGGCGCTGCTCCAACGGGCGCTCGGCGCGGGCGAGCTCGGTGAGGGTCAGATCGAACAGCTCGATGCGCACGCGGGTCTCGCCGACGTCCACGCCGATCATGTGGCCGCTGCCGGGGGCGACCCGCAGGAGGGTGCGGGGCCGACCGCCGTCGGAGTCGACGCTGCCGGCCTCCTCCACCAGCCCGTCCGCGACCAGGTCGGCGACGACATTGCTGACGGAACCCGAGCTCAGGCCGGTGACCGGCCCCAGCTCGAAGCGGCTCAGGGGCCCGTCGAAGTAGAGCCGTTGCAGGACGGCCGTGCGGTTGGCCCGCCTGAGATCGCGTACCGTACGCCCGTTGCGCCCCGCCATGTGGCTCCCTTCGCACCCTGCCCGACCCGCAACATACCGCTGCTGCCCGACTCGGCGCGACATTCTCCAACCCTTAGTTCACGATGTGAGCTAAGAGAGCCCGCCGATTCCGCCGGTCGGCGGCGTACATTCACGCACTCACCGGGCCTCCCGTACGCGGCGGGCAGGTCGGGCGACGGCGACAACCGAAGCGGCGGCGATGGTCCGGCATGCGGGATCGTGGTCGCCTCGTGCGGCGCGAACCGCCGTCCAGGGCAGGCGAGTTCACCGGCGGTCCGCGGGCCGGCGCGATGACCACCGCCGCGCAGGTGCCGGCGATCGCCCTGGACGAGACGTCGGGCCCGGCGCTGGACGTGGACCGGGAGGCCGTTCCGTTCGGCGCCGCCACCCACGACATCGGCAGAACCCTGCACCCGGTGCCGCGCGCCCCCACGGGAACTCGACGTACGGGAAATCCGTTGGCCCCCCGCAACCCCGGTGATTACTGTAGGCAGAAACCTAGCTCCCCTAGGTTCTGCGGGAAGAGACCCAGGAGGCCCCCCATGAGATCGCTCACCGAGCAGGACATCCGCAACTCGTTCGTGAACTGCTCCAAGGGAGAGGCCAAGCGCCTGTCCGTACCGCGTGACCTCGACGAACGCCCCTGGGGCGACCTCGACTTCCTCGGCTGGCGCGATCCAGGCGCCCCCGACCGCAGTTATCTGGTCACCGAACGGGGCGGACGGCTCGTCGGCGTGACCCTCCGCTTCCCCGCCTCGCAGCGCGGCTTCCTGCACCGCAGCATGTGCTCCCTCTGTCTCACCACGCATCCCGGCGGCGGCGTCTCCCTGATGACGGCCCGCAAGGCGGGGGCGGCGGGCCGCGAGGGCAACTCGGTGGGCCTGTACATGTGCACCGACCTGGCCTGTTCCCTTTACGTCCGGGGCATGAAGAAGCCGGAGGCGGGCGGCCGCTTCGAGGAGAACCTCACGCTGGAGGAGCAGATCGCCCGGACCACGGGCAACCTGTCCGCCTTCCTGGACAAGCTGTACGCCTGAGATCACCGCTCGACGGCGACCCGGCCCGCCGCCGCCACTGGTGTTCCGGGGGACACTGCGGCAATCTGGCGAACGTGGCCGGAATTCGCCTTCACCGCCGCGCCACCTCCGCCCGGGAGGCCCCGGACCGGTGACGGAAGAGACGTTCGAGGCATCAGAGGAACGGGAACTGGCCAAGGAATGGCAGATGTACGTGAACGTGCCGCGCCGTTCGTGCGGCTGGTGCAACGGCGCCGGGAACCCGTGGTCGTCCAGGCTTTCCGGTCCGCCACGGCGGCGACGATCGCCTATGTCGTCGCGCTGCGCCTGAGCCCCGAGGCCGCCCCTCTCACCGCGCCGCTGACCGCGCTGCTGGTCGTCCAGGTCACGCTGTACGCGACACTCACCAACGGGGTGCGCCGGGTCAACTCGGTGGTGGCCGGGGTGCTGGTCGCCATCGCGTTCAGCCTGCTGGTCGGGCTGACCTGGTGGAGTCTCGCGCTGCTGATCGTGGCGTCGCTGGCGGTCGGGCATCTGGTGCGGGTGGACGAGTACGTGCCCGAAGTGGCGATCAGCGCCATGCTGGTGCTCGGGGTCACCGCGCACAGCGACCTGGCCTGGGCGCGGATCCTCGAGACGCTGATCGGGGCCGTGGTCGGTCTCGCCATCAACCTCCTGCTGCCTCCTCCGGTGTGGGTGGAGGAGGCCGGCGAGTCGATCGAGGGACTGGCCCGGCGGGTGCGGCAGCTGATGCTGCGCCTCGGGGAGCAGGCCGCCGGTCGCACGGCGGTCGAGGAGGCGGCCGCCCGGCTGCACGAGGCACGCCGGCTCGACCACGACATCGTGCAGGTGGACGCGTCCCTGCGGCAGGCCGAGGACAGTCTGCGGCTCAATCCCCGGGTGCGGGAGGGCCTGCTGCACCGGGTGGTGCTGCGCACCGGCCTGGACACGCTGGAGATCTGCACGGTCGTCCTGCGGGTGCTGGCCCGTACCCTCACCGACCTCGCCAAGGAGCGCGAGCCGCACCCCCTGTTCGAGCCCGAGACCGGCGAGGTGGTGGAGCGGCTGCTGTCGGAGATCGCCGACGCCGTGGTCAGCTTCGCGGTACTGGTCACCACGCACGTCAGCCTCAACGCGGACGCCGCGGAGTCCCGGCTCACCGCGGAGCTGCGGCAGGCCGCCGCCACCCGCGACAAGCTGGCCCAACTGCTGCTGGACCAGCTCCAGCACGACGCCCGGCAGTGGCAGCTGCACGGCGCGGTGCTCACCGAGGTCAACCGCATCATCGACGAACTCGACACCGAGCACCGCTCCCGCCGGCTCCTGGAGGAACTGGACCGTGTGTCGGGGGAACAGAGCGCACGGATGCCGCGTCTGTCCCGGCTGCGCGAGCGCCTCGGCGTCCAGGAGGACCTGTGGCGCAACCGCACGGGGCTCGGCGGGCCTTTCCGCTGAGCTGCGACCGGCGGCCCGGCGTTTTTGCGTTCGGCGGCACCCGCACGCCAGGGTGGTTGTCACGACGGTGACGTACGACGACCTGGGGTGCGGGACATGGGCAGTGGGACGGAACCGGCGCGCTGGGGGTCCCCCCGCTCGGCCGCAGCCGGGAGCGGGGGCGTCTGGAGCAGGCGCCGCTTCGTCGGAGCGCTCGGCGCGGGGACCGCGGCGGCGGCCCTCAGCGGCTGCGGCGGCGGGTCGCGGGACCCCGGGCCCCGGGGAAGCGCGCAGGGCGTGGCGCCGGACGGGACGCCCGCCTCACCGCCGGCCTCGAAGGCGCCTTCCGGCCGCCACCCGCTCTACCTCGGCACCTACACCTCGGCCGAGGGCGGCGGCAAGGGCATCGGCATGGCCGCGTACGACCCGGCGTCGGGCCGGATCACCGGCCGGAGCACGATCACGGGCGTGCAGGACCCGTCGTACCTCGCGGTGCACCCGGACGGCCGGACCCTGTACGCGGTCGAAGAGCGCGAACGCGGTGCCGTGACCGCCGTACGGGTGTCGGACCGCGCGGTGCTGGGGAGCCGGGCGACGGGCGGGTCCCACCCCTGTCATCTGTCCGTACATCCGGGCGGGCGGTGGCTGCTGAGCGCCGACTACGGTTCGGGCAGCGTGGCCGTGCACCCGATCGCCGCCTCGGGGGCGCTCGGGGAGCGCACCGACCGGGTCGTCCACAGCCGTCCTGCTCCCGGTCCCGGTCAGGAGGGGCCCCACGCCCACCAGTTCCTCACCGCGCCGGACGGCGGCCACGTCCTCGCCGTTGACCTCGGCACCGACACCGTCTACACCTACCGCCTGGACGAAAGGTCCGGCACGCTCACCGAGGTCGCGCGGGCGCACACCCGTCCCGGCGCCGGGCCGCGCCATCTCACGTTCCATCCGAAGGGCCGGTACGCCTACCTGGCCAACGAGGTCGACGACACGGTGGCGGTCTGCGCCTACGAGCCGGCCACGGGCCGCCTGACGATCGGCGCGCCGCAGTCCACGGGCGCGAAGGCGGACACCAACTACCCGGCGCAGTTCGCGGTGACGCCGGACGGCGCGTACGCCTACCTCGCCAACCGCGGCGACAACACGCTGGCACGCTACGCGGTGGAGGCGGACGGGGCCCGGCTGCGGCTGCTCGGCACGGTGCCGGCGGAGGGGGACTTCCCCCGGCAGATCGCCCTCTCGCCGGACGGGGGCCTGCTGTTCGCCGCGAACCAGCGCTCCGGCACGGTCAGCGTGTTCCGGGTGGACGGCACCAGCGGCGACCTCCGGCTCGCGGGCGAGCCGTTCGCGTCACCCGTCGCCGTCTGTGCGCTGCCGCTGTAGGGAGGCGCGCGGGCAGGAGGCCGCGGCGGCCTGGCCGAGCAGGACGTGCATGCGCTCGGTGAGCTGCCCGACGTCGTCGGCGGGCGCGTGGAAGGGCAGGCGTACGTCGCCGTGGGCGCGGACGCGTTCGATGCGCAGCGTGAGGCCGTGCCGGTCGACGGCGAGCGGCTGGACCCGGACGGCGCCGTGCAGGCTGTCCCGCTGGACGAGGCGGGTGAGCCGTTCGACCGCGTCGGGGTGGGCGTCCGCGAGGTGGGTGAGGAGCTGGGCCTCGGCGGTGGCGAGCGGGTCGGGTGCGGCGGCGGCGAACTCGTCGAGGTCGACGACGACCGCGCCGGAGGGCTGTTTCAGCACGACCCGGGTGGCGTGGAGGGTCAGACGGCCGTCCTCGGGGACGAACCAGCCGGCGAGCCAGAGCCGGGCGCGGATGCGGTTGCGGACGGGGACGGGCGCGACGTCCGCGAACTCCAGCACGGCGGAGGGCTCACCGCGGGGCGCGCAGATGGCCGCCGTGAGCAGGGCGCTGTCCTCGGGCACGTGCAGCCGCACCCGCCCGTCCTCGCCGACGGTGTGCGCCCCGACGAACTCCTCGCGCCCGCCGTCCGCGGTCACCGCGCAGGACCACGAGGCGGCGAGCACCGACCGGGCCCGTTCGGCCGCGGCAGGCGCGGCCGTCCAGCTGTGGCTGTCACCCATCCCAGAACCTCCTTAGGTAAGCCTTGCCTAACCTATCGAAGATCGGCGCCCGCGCCAACCGTGCCGACCCCAGCAGTCGGTCCGGGGCATCAGCCGCCGCCCCTCAGGAGTGAAGGTGAAGGTGTCGTCGAAGGGACCGTCGTCACCGAAGCGGACGGCGAGCAGCAGCGGCTGCTCGCGCCTCGGCGCGCCCGGCTCCGCCCCGGCGGCGTCGTTCCAGAGGTGGAACCACACCACCGGTTCGGCCGGATCCGGCCCGAAAGCAGCCCAGCGTCTTGCCGAAGTAGGGACTGGCGCCGCCCAGGAGTACGGACGGCTCGCCGAACTCCTCGACCACGTCCGGCCAGGTACGGTCCTCCTCCGCCCAGGCCCGCACCCCCTCCCGCAGGGACACGTAGGCGTCCGCCGCCATGACACGGTCCGGTACGAGCCGGCCGCGCCGGCGGGCGAACTCCGCGTACACCGACGCCTCGTCGTGGTCCTGGACACGGCGGCCCGGCGACATGTCCCGGAAGACGCCGTGCACTCCGGTGCTCCTGCGGGCGCGGTCGAGCCACTCCTTCCCCTGCGCCCGCCACGCTTCGGTGCCGTGCTCGACGAACGAGAGGTGCTCGAAGGCGGGCCAGAGGGCCGGCACCCCGCCGTACATGCCCACCCGCCGCAGCAAGAGATTCACCTGCGCGGCGAGGAAGCCGTGGATCTCTTCGGACGTGGCAAGGGAGCCAGGGGGAGCGGGAGCCATGCGCCATTCTCCCCCGCCGCCGGTCACCCCTCGGGCGGGACCACTCCCAGCAACGCACGAGCGCACAGCTCACGCACCCGCTCGCGCGACAGCGACTCGTCCGAGCCGCGCAGCCACTCCAGGCACACCGCCGTGACGAACGCCAGCCAGCCGCGCACCGCCAGCCGTACGTCGGCGCGCTCCTGGGAGAGGGGGCCGAACTCGGGATCGGCGGCGAGGGCCGCGAGGATCTGGCGTTCCTGGGCCGCCAGCGCCCGCTGGTAGACGCGGCGCACGGCCTGGTCGCCCGCCGCGTCGGCGCGGTGGAAGGCACGGTAGCCGTGGGCGTGGGCGCGGACGTACTCCAGGTAGACGTCCAGGCCGGCGGTGAGCTGCTCGCGGACGGGGACGCCGGGCACCGCCGCCGTCATGCGCAGCATCCGCTCGCTCTCCCGCTCGACGACCGCAGCGAAGAAGTCCCGTTTGGTCGGGAAGTAGTGGTAGAGCAACCCCCGGGAGACGCCGGCGATCTCGGCGACCTGCTCGATCCACACCTCGTCGTACGGGTTCTCCGAGAACAGGCGCGCGCCGACCGACAGGAGCTGCTCCCTGCGCTCCTCGGTGCTGAGGCGGCGCCGCGTGCGCTCCCCCTGGTTCGCGGCCATGACCGCACCTTACTTGACGCCGGTTCAACAGCGGCAGCAGACTGGCGGCGCTGTTGAACCCACGTACAACAGGCTCGACGTGCCGACGGCTCGGAGGGGATCGCGTCATGACGAGGACCACGGGAGGGGCAGCGGCGGGGGCGGCGACCGGGGACGGTCTGCCGAAGGGTTTCCGCAGCGCCGAACAGGGGTGGCCCGAGCTGCACCGCATCCCGCATCCGCCGTACCGGCTCCCGCTGCTCGGAGACGTCCTGGGGGCGAGCCGCACGTCACCCCTCCAGGACTCCCTGCGGCACGCCCGCCGGCTCGGGCCGATCTACCGGCGCCGGGCGTTCGGCCGGGAGTTCGTGTTCGTGTGGGGTGCGCGGCTCGCCGCCGACCTGGCGGACGAGACGCGGTTCGCCAAGCACGTGGGGCTCGGCGTGGCCAATCTGCGGCCGGTCGCCGGGGACGGGCTGTTCACGGCGTACAACCACGAGCCCAACTGGCAGTTGGCGCACGACGTGCTGGCGCCGGGGTTCAGCCGGGAGGCGATGGAGGCCTACCACCCGATGATGCTGGACGTGGCGGAGCGGCTCACCGGTCACTGGGACCGCGCGGCGGCCGCGGGTCGGGACGTGGACGTGCCCGGCGACATGACCAAGCTGACCCTGGAGACCATCGCGCGCACCGGCTTCGGGCACGACTTCGGCTCCTTCGAACGCGCCCGGCCGCATCCCTTCGTCACCGCGATGGTGGGCACCCTCACCTACGCCCAGCGGCTGAACACCGTGCCCTCACCGGGCTGGCTGCGGCGCGCCGCGCGACGCAACGACGCCGACATGGCCTTCCTCGACCGCACGGTCGACGACTTGGTGCGGGCCCGCCGCACCGGCGGCGGCGGGCAGGGCGACCTGCTGGACCGGATGCTCGACACCGCCCACCCGGAGACGGGCGAGCGGCTCTCGGCGGAGAACGTGCGCCGTCAGGTCATCACCTTCCTGGTCGCCGGCCACGAGACCACCTCGGGCGCGCTCTCCTTCGCCCTGCACTACCTCTCCCGGCACCCCGACGTCGCCGCCCGCGCCCGCGCCGAGGTCGACCGGGTGTGGGGGGACGTCGCGGTGCCCGGCTACGACCAGGTGGCGAAGCTGCGTCACGTCCGCCGGGTGCTGGACGAGTCGTTGCGGTTGTGGCCGACGGCGCCGGCGTTCGCGCGGGAGGCCCGCGAGGACACCGTGCTGGCCGGCGAGCACCCGATGCGGCGGGGCGCGTGGGCGCTGGTGCTGACGCCGATGCTGCACCGCGACCCCGAGGTGTGGGGCGCCGACGCCGAACGGTTCGACCCGGACCGTTTCGAGGCGGGCGCGGTCCGCGCGCGGGTGCCGCACACCTTCAAACCGTTCGGCACGGGGGCGCGGGCGTGCATCGGCCGGCAGTTCGCGCTGCACGAGGCCACCCTCGTGCTGGGTCTGCTGCTGCGCCGCTACACGCTGGCCCCCGACCCGGACTACCGGCTGCGGGTGACCGAACGGCTCACGCTGATGCCGGCGGGGCTGCGGCTGCGCCCGGAGCGGCGCACGGCCCCACCGGCGCCGGGCGCGCCGGCCGGGGACGAGGACGCGTCAGCGCCCCGCCGTCCAGTGCGCGGGACGGACGGCTGACGCCGGCAGCCGGGTGCCGGCGCTCCCCCGCGCCGCGTTGACCTGCGGCTGGGTCAGGAAGAGCGCGCCGGTCAAGTCGGCGTCCGTGAGGTCGGTGTCCCGCAGGTCGGCCCCGATCAGGTCCGACCCGCGCAGATCGGCTCCGGTGAGGTCGGCGGCTATCAGGTAGGCCCCCCGCAGGTTCGCCCCGCGCAGGTCGGCGCCCCTGAGGCGGGCGCCCATGAGGTCGGCGTTGCGGCGGTCCTTCCTGCGCCCGGGTGTCCCCGCGCGGGCCAGCTCGCTGGTCCTCAGGAGCAGGACGTTGACGTCCTGGCGGTGCGCCGGCAGGTCCAGGGCGGTGAGCTCCTCGGGGGTCTGCCGGGTCAGCCGCTCCGTCGTGTCCAGCGCGCGCCGCAGCTCGGGGTGGAGGGGGCGGGCCGCGGGCAGGGCGAGCGCCTCGGTGAGGTACCACAGCAGCTCGTGGAGCTGCCGTACGACGGGGAACACCTCGACCACGCGGCGGGCGTGCTCCCGGTCGGCGGTGCGCCAGTCCCGGCCGCCGAAGGTGACCTGCGAGACCTTCTGCCCGGCGCCGAAACAGTCGTAGACCGTGCAGCCGGTGAAGCCCTCCTGCCGCAGCCGGGCGTGGATGCCGCAGCGGTGGTCCTCCCCCAGGTTGGGGCACGGCCTGCCCGCGTCCTTGTCGATCGCGAAGTCCGCGGAGCGGGCGAACGGCAGGGCCACGCAGCACAGCCCGAAGCAGTTCCCGCAGTCGCCGCGCAGGTCGCTCCGGTCCACCATCTGTTCTCGCATTCGGCCCACCCTACTGACCTGCGCTGCCGACGACCCTACTGACCTGCGGTGCCGACGCGGGCACCACGGCCGGACGGCCCCGTGCCGCCCCGGGTGAACCCGCCCGCCACCCGGCCGTCCCCGCCGTCACCGGCCGTCCCCGCCGTCCCGGCTCAGGCGGGCACCTCCAGTCCGGCCAGGCGCTCCGGGTCGGCGAGGATGTACAGGGCGACGATCCTGCCGTCGGCGACCGTGACGCCCATGACCGACCGCAGCCGCCCGTCGGCCGCGTTGACGACGCCGATCTCGCCGTTGACCAGCACCACACGGCCGTACGGAGCCATCCGGCGGAAGAGCAGAGCCTGTTGGGCCACCGCCGGCGCGCCGCGCACCAGCTTGGACGCGGACACGCCCCGCACCAGCGCCCCGGCGTCGGCACGCAGCACGACGTCCGGGTCGAGCGCGGCGAGCAGCGCCTCGAAGTCGCCCGTGCGGCAGGCGGCGAGGAACGCGTCGACGACCTCCCGCTGGCGGGTGAGGTCGGGCTCCGCCGAGGGTGTGGCGCCGTGGACCCGGCGGCGGGCACGGCTGGCGAGCTGCCGGGTGGCGGCCGGACTGCGTTCCACGATCCGGGCGATGTCGTCGAACGGCACGGCGAACAGGTCGTGCAGCACGAACGCGAGCCGTTCGGCGGGTTCCAGGGTCTCCAGGACGACGAGCAGGGCCAGTCCCACCGAGTCGGCCTGGAGCACCTCCTGCTCCGGGTCGAGGTGCGACAGAGGGCGGATGACGGGGTCCGGCACGAAGGCGTCCCGGCCGTCGTCCATGGACAGCTCCCGGCGGGCCGTGCGCGAGCGCAGCATGTCCAGGCAGACCCGGCCGACGACGGTGGTCAGCCAGCCGGCGAGGTTGGTGACGTCACGGGTGTCGGCGCGGCTGAGCTTCAGCCACGTCTCCTGGACGGCGTCGTCCGCCTCGGCGAGGGAGCCGAGCATCCGGTAGGCGACGGCCTTGAGGTGCGGGCGGTGCTCCTCGAAGCGGTCGGCCAGCATGTCCGCGTCGTTCACCGGTCTCCTATCGGTTGAACAGCTCGAACGCCACGGCCGGCCGTCCGCCGAACCGCTGGGCCACGGACGTCGCGACCTCGGTCAGGAAGCTGCGTGCGTAGGCCTCCGGCTCCTGGTCGGTCAACGCCTCGAGGTAGGTGCGGTGTTCCAGCAGGGAGGCCACGGCCCGCTCCATCCCGGCGGTCGCGTCCACGGCGTGGGTGGGGGTCGCGGATCCGGCGACGGCGACCCAGCGGACGCCGTTCCACGGCTCGAGGCCCTCCTCGGCGAGTTCGGGGAAGATCCAGCGGTTGCCGGCGTCGGAGGCCGCGTCGAGGGTGGCGCGGCCGACGGCGACGTGGTCGGGCGTGTTCCAGACGACTCCGCCCCAGGTGTCGCGGTGGTTCAGGGTGATCACCAGCTCCGGTCGGTGCCGGCGGATGGCGGCGGCGATGTCCCGGCGCAGGGCGGGCCCGTACTCGATCACGCCGTCCCGGTGGTCGAGGAACTCGACCGTGGAGACGCCGACGACGGCCGCGCTCGCCCGCTGCTCACGTTCGCGCAGCGGGCCGCACTCGGCGGGCGGGAGCGTGTCGATGCCGGCCTCGCCGCGGGTCGCCAGCACATAGGCGACCTCGCGGCCGGCGTCGGTCCAGGCGGCGATCGCCGCGGAGCACCCGTACTCGAGGTCGTCGGGGTGCGCCACGACGGCGAGGGCACGGGTCCACTCCTCGGGCAGGGGCTGGAGTTGAGGGGGCGTCGGCTCGGTCATGCCCGCAGCCTAACCGCGGCCCGCGGCCCCGCCGCCGCGACGTCGGGCCGGGCGTCCGCGGGCGCCGGGGGCGGTGTCAGGCCTCGTCGCGCGTCAGGGCCAGCAGACGGTCGAGGACGCGGGGGCCACCGGCCCGGACGCCGTCGTGTTCGAACTCGTCGGTGACCCAGGTGCGCAGGCCCCGGACGGCACGCGCGGTGCGCAGCGAGTGGGCGGTGTCGACGTACAGGTCGTCGTGGTAGATCGCCGCCGCGACCGGCACCTCGTTGGCGGCGAGGCGGGCGGTGTCGTACAGCGGGGTCCAGTCGGTGCGGGCGGCGAGGAGCTCGGCGGTCTCGCGCAGCGGCCGCAGCGCGGGGTCGCAGTCGAACAGCCAGGGGTGGATCGTCTCTCCGGTGAGCAGCAGGGGCCCGTCGCCGGCGAGCGTCTTCGCCGCGTCGAACTGCGGGAACTCCGCGCGCACCCGCTCGGCCGACCAGGCGGTGGGGCGGGCGTCCTGGCCGTAGATCGCCTCGTGGAGGAGGGCGTAGAGGGGGTGGCCCGCGTAGGAGAGCAGGCCCTGGATCTCCTCCTGGAAGGCGTCCGACAGGGCGGGGCCGTGCGGGGTGGGGACGAAGGCCTCCTCGAGGAGGTGGTGCAGCCGGTGGCTGCCCTCGCCGCCGCCGAGGAGGATACCGAGCGACTGGAAGGCCTCGACGGTCAGGCGGTAGCCGTTGGGCAGGGTCACCTCGTGCGCCAGCAGGTGGTCGGCGATACGGCGGACCCGCTCGACGTCCCGCGGGTAGCGGGCGTAGTGCGCGGCGGCCTTGCGCTCCATGCGCGGGTAGGCGGCGCGGTAGACGTCGTCGGCGTGGGCGTCCAGGGAGGGCAGACCGCCGGTGATCACGGCGGCCGCGAGGCCCTCGGGGGCGAGGGAGAGGTAGGTGACCGTGCAGAAGCCGCCGAAGCTCTGGCCGAGGACGGTCCAGGGGGCGCCGCCGGTGACCTCGCGCCGGATCAGCTCGCAGTCGCGGACGATGGAGTCGGCGCGGAAGCGGGCGAGGTAGTCGGCCTGCTCGGCGGGGCCTCCGCGCAGCGGGAGCGTCTGCCGGTTGGCGGGTGTGGAGTGGCCGGTGCCGCGCTGGTCGAGGAGGAGGACGCGGTACTCCTTCAGGGCGCGCCCGAGCCAGGCCGGCTTGCCGACGAACCGGTTGGCGCCGAAACCGGGGCCGCCCTGGAGGTACAGCAGCCACGGCAGGTCCTGCCCCGCCTTGTCGCTCGCGACGACCTCGCGGGCGTACAGCTCGATCGTCTCCCCGCCCGGGTCGGCGTGGTCGAGGGGCACGGTGAAGTGGCGGTCGGTGAGGACGACGCCGTGCTGACGGTAGGTGAGGGACAACAGAGGCTCCCGGGACGAGCGGGTGTGTGGACCGCGCCCAGTTCAGCACATGTCCGGGCCCGGGCCGGCCCCGGGGATCACGAACCCACTACTGAACGGGGGCTCAGCGCGCCGACAGGCTGGAGCGCCGCACCACCAGTTCCGGCTGGAGCACCACCCGCCGGTGTTCGTGCCTGCCGCCGTCCTCCTCCGTCTCCTCGAGCAGCATCTCGGCGGCCAGGGCGCCCATGGTGACGGCGGGCTGACGGACCGAGGTGAGCGGGACGGCCGCGGCGGCCGCGAACTCGATGTCGTCGTAGCCGACGATCGCGAGGTCGTCGGGGACGGTTATCCCGGCGGCGTACATCGCCTGCAGGACGCCGAGGGCGAGCAGGTCGTTGGCGCAGAACACGGCGGTCGGGCGGTCGGCGAGGCCGAGCAGGCGCGCGCCGGCGTCCCGGCCGGCGGCGACGTCGAGCCGTTCGGTGGGCAGCTCGCGCAGGTGCTCGGGGCCGAGGCCCGCCTCCGCGAGGGCGTTGAGGGCGCCGGTGCGGCGGTCGCGGACCTGGTTGAAGCCGGGCGGGCCGCTGACGTAGGCGATGGAGCGGTGTCCGGCGTCGATGAGGTGGCGTACGGCGAGGGCGCCGCCGGCCACGTCGTCGACGGAGACAGAGCACTCGGTGGTGCCCTCGGAGACCCGGTCGACCAGCACGAAGGGGATGCCGTGGCGGCGGAAGGAGTCGATGTTGCGGCCGGTGGCGTCGGCCGGGGTGAGCAGGACGCCCCGCACCCGCTGCTCGGCGAAGAGCGCCAGGTACTCGGCCTCCTCGCCGACGCTCTCGGCGCTGTTGCAGACCATCACGCCGAGCCCGGCCCGGCGGGCGGCCCGCTCGGCGCCGCGGGCGACGTCCACGAAGAAGGGGTTGCCCATGTCGAGGACGAGCAGCCCCATGATCCGGCTGCGGCCGGCGCGGAGTTGGCGCGCGGACTCGCTGCGGACGTAGCCGAGCCGGTCGATCGCGGACAGCACGCGGGCCCGGGTCTCCGTGGCGACGGTGTCCGGGCGGTTGATGACGTTCGACACCGTGCCGACGGAGACACCGGCGGCACGGGCGACGTCCTTGATACCCACCGACTGAGCCATCAGGCGGGGACCTCCAGGGGAACGAGGGGCGGCGGGCGAGGCCTTCACATTACCGTCATCCCGCCGCACACCAGACCGGTCAGGCGGGGAGCCCGAAGTCGACGACGTGGAGTGCCGAGGGGGTCGTCCCGCTCGACTTCTCCTGGTACATGAAGGACAGGACGTTGTCCTGCGCGACGCGTGTCTCGTCGACGACGACCTCGCCGAAGGCGTTGAGGCCGCCGCCGTCGAACAGGAGCCTCCAGTCGGTGTGTCCGGAGGCCGCGGAGGCTCCGGCGATCCGGCCGAAGGGGAAGATCGCGTAGGCGTTGTCGTACTTGTCCAGGACCAGCTTGGTGCGCTGGCTGGAGTTCAGCGGGACCGGGATCTCGGTCTTCTGCCAGGCGCCGGAGGCGTTCTTGCGGACGTGGAAGGCACGGCCGTTCCTCGTCCGGTCGGCGACGTAGTTCGTCGTGCACTGGCCGAAGCGGCCGGGGACGTAGGAGATGATCGCGTGCGGCCGGCCCGCGGAGTCGGTGAACTGGCTCTCCTGGTTCATCAGGGAGTGGTCCG
Organism: Streptomyces sp. NPDC052016; assembly: GCF_044548445.1. Lineage (NCBI taxonomy): Bacteria > Bacillati > Actinomycetota > Actinomycetes > Kitasatosporales > Streptomycetaceae > Streptomyces > Streptomyces sp. NPDC052016. The sequence goes on along the minus strand of NZ_JBIUBX010000005.1, from coordinate 16,897 downwards.
GGTTCAGCGGGTCCACGACCAGACCGGCGTCGTTCACGGACACCTTGTCGGAGCCGCCGGTCACGCCGACGACGGTGCCCGCGTTGTTGCGCCAGGTGCGGCCCCGGTCGTCGGAGTAGACGTAGCCGGTGTCGTGGTTGGTGATGCCGCCGCTGCTGCACATCACTGCGCCGTTCTGCTCGCGCCAGGTGAAGAAGGAGTGCAGCCGGCCGTTGCGGTCGTAGTCGATGCCGTGCAGGTACATGTTGCGGGCCGTGCTGGAGCCGTGCTCGCTGGTGTAGGTGCCGGTGGAGCCGCTCCACTCGCCGAGAGCGGTCCAGGAGGTGCCGTCGTACTCGGCGAGCGCGTTGCGGCCGTTGCCGGAGACGGCGACGCGGTAGCTGAGCTGGAGCCTGCCGTCGGGGGTGGAGACGAACTGCGGGTAGGTGAACTGCGAGGTGAGGGCGAGTCCGTCGAGCGTCGACTGCGGTGTGCCGAAGCGGCTCGCGGTCCAGCTCAGGCCCGCCGGGTTGTCCATGAGCCCGGCGACCGACTTGACGTAGGTGAAGCCGTCGCTGTGGGAGTCCATGTTCAGGTGGAGGCGGCCGTCGATCTTGGAGACGCCCATGGAGATGACGTTGTGGGAGTCGTTGTAGCGCAGGGTGTGGCCGACCCTGACGGTGGACCAGGTGGTGCCGCCGAGGACCCGGCGGCCGACGACGGCGTTGCGGTCGGCGGTGTACCAGACGGCGTACTGGTAGCCCTTGTAGGTCAGCAGGCCGTTCTTCTGGAACGCGTTGTTGTTGACCAGGCCGTCGTAGGACACGAAGAAGATGGCCTGGCTGTCGAGGGTGGTGGTGCCGGTCCGGGTGACGGACGGGCCGGGGTCGGCGGCGCGGGCGGTGCCGGAGGCGAGGGCGGGGCTGACCACGGCACCGGCGAGCGCGGCGCCCAGCAACGTTCGTCTTTTCATCTCGGGACTCCATCGTCGGGCGAGGTGAGGGAGGGGGACGGGGTGGGGCACGCAGGTGTGACACGGGGGATCAGGCGAGGTGGAACACCTCGGTGAGCGGTTTCATGGCCTCGTCGGGCCGGGCGCCGTCCAGCGACTCGAAGAACGGCGCCATCTCCGCCTGCCAGCGGGCGTTGACGTCGGTGGCTTCCATGCCGGCCTGGGCGGCCGCGAAGTCCTCGGTCTCCAGGTAGCCGACCAGCAGGCCGTCCTCGCGCAGGAAGAGCGAGTAGTTGTGCCAGCCGGTGGCCGAGAGGGCTTCGAGCATCTCCGGCCACACGGCGGCGTGCCGCTCGCGGTACTCGTCGAGGCGGTCGGCCCGGACCTTCAGCAGGAAGCACACGCGCTGCATCAACATCCCCCCAGGGATCAGAAGTTGAACTGGTCGATGTTCTTGGCGTCGAACACGGTCGGCTTGCCGAGGCTGATCACGCCGTCCTTGCCGATGGTGTAGGTGGTGCCGCCGGCCTTGAAGGTCTCGCCCTCCTTGCCGGTGATCTGGCCGGAGACCAGGGCGACGGCGGTCTGCGCGGCCAGCGCGCCGAGCTTCGCCGGGTCCCACAGCTCGAAGGCGTCGACGGTGCCGTTCTTGACGTACTTGCGCATGTCGTTGGGGGTGCCGAGGCCGGTCAGCTTGACCTTGCCCTTGTACTTGGAGCCCGACAGGTACTGGGCGGCGGCCTTGATGCCGACGGTGGTCGGGGAGATGATCCCCTTCAGGTTCGGGTACTCCTGGAGCAGGCCCTGGGTCTGCTGGAAGGACTGCTGGGCGTCGTCGTTGCCGTACGCGACCTTGACGAGCTTGATGTCCTTGTACTTGGGGTCCTTCAGCTCTTCCTTCATGAAGTCGATCCAGATGTTCTGGTTCGTCGCGGTCTGCGCGGCGGACAGGATCGCGATCTCGCCCTTGTAGCCGATCTGCTCGGCGAGCAGCTGCACCTCGGTGCGGCCGAGGTCCTCGGCGGAGGCCTGCGAGATGAAGGCGTTGCGGCACTCGGGGTTGGTGTCGGAGTCGTAGGTGACGACCTTGATGTCGTTGCTCATGGCCTGCTTGAGCGCGGTGCACAGGGCGCCCGGGTCCTGCGCGGAGACGGCCATCGCGTCGACCTGCTGCTGGGTGAGGGTGTTGACGTAGCTCACCTGGCCGGAGGTGTCGGTGGCGCTGGACGGGCCGACCTCCTTGTAGCTGGAGCCCAGCTCCTTCAGGGCCGCCTCGCCGCCCTTGTCGGCGGTGGTGAAGTACGGGTTGTTGACCTGCTTGGGCAGGAAGCCGACGGTCAGGCCCTTCTTGGTGGCCGCGTTCGGGTCGGCCTTGGCGCCGGAGGCGGCCGCGCCCGTGCTCTCGTTCTTCACGTCCTCCTTGGTGGTGCCGCCGCAGGCGGTGGCGGCGAGGGCGAGGGAGGTGACGGCCGCGAGGGCCGCGCAGGCACGGCGGAGGGATGACTTGCGCATGACGGGTCCTTTACGAGGGTGAGCGGGGTTTCAGGCCGTCGGGGTCGAGGCGGCGGCTCTACGGCCCGCCCTCGCGACGGAGATCTGGCGTGCGACCCGGGGGCCGAGCACGGAGACGACGAGCAGGACGCCGGTGACGACGATCTGCGACTGGGCGGAGACGTCCTGGAGGCTCATCACGTTCTGCAGCGCGCCGAGGAGGAAGACTCCCGCGATCGCACCGCCGAGCGTGCCCTTGCCGCCGTCGAAGTCGATGCCGCCGAGCAGCACCGCGGCGATGACGGAGAGTTCGAGCCCGGTGGCGTTGTCGTAGCGGGCGCTGGCGTAGTGCAGTGCCCAGAAGACGCCGGTGAGGGAGGCCATCAGTCCGGTCAGGGTGAACAGGAGCAGCTTCTGCCGCTTGACGCGGATGCCGGCGAAGCGCGCGGCCTCCTCGCTGGCGCCGATCGCGAACAGCGACCGGCCGAACGGGGTGGCGTGCAGGGCGACCACGGCGATGGCGAGCAGGACGAGGAAGGGCAGGAAGGCCTGCGGGACGAAGGTGTCGCCGACGCGTCCGGCCGCGAAGTCCAGGTACTGGCTCGGGAAGTCGGTCACCGCGTCGGAGCCGAGCACGATCTGCGCGATGCCCCGGTAGGCGGCGAGGGTGCCGATGGTGACGGCGAGGGACGGCAGTCCGAGCCGGGTCACCAGCAGGCCGTTGATCAGACCGCACACGACGCCCAGCAGCAGGCAGATCGGGATGATCGCCTCGATGGTCAGTCCCTGGTTCCACAGGGCGCCCATCACGGCGCCGGACAGGCCGGCCGTGGAGGCGACCGACAGGTCGATCTCCCCGGAGACCACCAGCAGGGTCATGGGCAGCGCGATCAGCGCGATCGGCAGGGTGTTGCCGATCAGGAAGGACAGGTTCAGCGCGTTGCCGAAGCCGTCGACGAAGGTGAAGGAGAACAGCAGCAGGACGATCAAAAGGACGCCGACGACCGTGTCCCAGCGGACCGCGCGGCTCGCGAAGGATCCGGACTCAGGCATGGCGGGCGTTCCTCTTCTTCAGGGCCGACGCCACCCGCAGCGCGACCACGCGGTCCACGGCGATGGCGAGGAGGAGCAGGATGCCGTTGATGGCGAGCACCCAGACGGAGCTGACACCGAGGGCGGGCAGCACACTGTTGATGGAGGTCAGCAGCAGCGCGCCGAGCGCGGCGCCGTAGACGCTGCCGGAGCCGCCGGTGAAGACCACGCCGCCGACGACGACCGCGCTGACGACGGTGAGTTCGTAGCCGTTGCCGGTGCCGGAGTCGACGTTGCCGAAGCGGGCGAGGTACATCGCCCCCGCGAGGCCCGCGAGGGCGCCGCAGAAGGTGTAGGCGACGAGGATCCGCTTGCGGACGGGGATGCCGGCGAGGCGGGCGGCCTCCGGGTTGGAGCCGAGCGCGTACAGCTCGCGGCCGCTGCCGAAGTGCTTGAGGTAGTAGGCGGTGGCGATCAGCACGGCGAGGGCGATCAGGGCCAGGTACGGCACGGCGGAGATGCCGCCGGAGCCGAAGTCGACGAACCCGCCGGGCAGGTCGGCCGCGGTGATCTGCCGGGAGCCGACCCAGATGGAGTCGATGCCGCGGACGATGTACATCGTGCCGAGGGTCACGACGAGGGCCGGGACCTGGCCGAGGCTGACCAGCAGTCCGTTGAGCAGTCCGACGCCGATGCCGAGCAGCACCGCGAGGGCGATCGCGACGACCGGGTTGCCGCCGCCCTGGAGGTAGACGCCCGCGGCGAAGGCGGTGATGCCGAGCGTGGAGCCGACGGACAGGTCGACGTTCCTCGTGATCACCACCAGGGACTGGCCGGTGGCGACCAGGACCAGGATGGTCGCGTTCAGCAGCAGGTCCTTGATGCCCTGCTCGGAGAGGAACTCGCTGTTGCCGGCCTGGGTGACGGCGATCATCACCAGGAAGACGACCAGGATGGCGAGTTCGCGCATCTTGAAGACGCGGTCGACCAGCCGGGTGCCGCTGGACTTGGGCACCTCGGCGGCGGGGGCTTGGTTCGGGGTGATCACCGTCATGCGGCGGCCCTCCCGGTGGCGGCGGCCATCACGGTTTCCTCGGTGGCGTCGGAACGGGGGATCTCGGCGGTCAGCCGGCCCTCGTGCATCACGAGCACGCGGTCGGCCATGCCGAGGACCTCGGGCAGGTCGGAGGAGATCATCAGGACGGCGACGCCGTCGGCGGCCAGCTGCGACAGCAGTCGGTGCACCTCGGCCTTGGTGCCGACGTCGATGCCCCGGGTCGGCTCGTCGACGATGAGCACCTTGGGGCCGGTGGCCAGCCACTTGGCGAGGACGACCTTCTGCTGGTTGCCGCCGGACAGGGTGTTCACGGTGTCGGCGATCCGGGCGTACTTCACCTGGAGCTTGACCGCCCAGTCGAGGGAGCGGCTGCGTTCGGCGCCGCGGTCCATCAGGCCGGCCCTGACGGTCGTACGGAGTCCGGTGAGGCCGATGTTGCGCTCGATGGACATGTCCATCACCAGGCCCTGGGCGCGGCGGTCCTCGGGGACGAGGGCGAGCCCGGCGGCCATGGCGGTGGAGGGGGCGCCGTTGACGAGCCTGCGTCCGTCGACCTCGACCTCGCCGGCGTCCCAGCGGTCGATGCCGAAGACCGCTCGGGCGACCTCGGTGCGCCCGGCGCCGACGAGTCCGGCCAGGCCGACGATCTCACCGCGGCGGACCTCGAAGGAGACGTCGGTGAAGACGCCCTCCCGGGTCAGCCGGCGGACGCTGAGGGCGACCTCGCCGGGGGTGACGTCCTGCTTGGGGTAGAGCTCGTCGAGGTCGCGGCCGACCATCCGGCGGACCAGGTCGTCCTCGGTCATCCCGGCCAGCGGTTCGCTGGCGATCCAGGCGCCGTCGCGCAGGGTCGTCACCCGCTGGCAGATCTCGAAGATCTCCTCCAGCCGGTGCGAGATGAACAGCACCGCCGCGCCCTGCTCGCGCAGGGTGCGCACGACGCCGAAGAGGCGGGCGACCTCGCTGCCGGTGAGGGCGGCGGTCGGCTCGTCCATGATGAGGACCCGGGCGTCGAAGGAGAGGGCCTTGGCGATCTCCACGATCTGCTGGTCGGCGATGGACAGGCCGCGCGCCGGGCGGTCGGGGTCGAGGTCGACGCCGAGGCGCTGCATCAGCGCGGCGGTGGCGTGGCGGGTGGCCTTGTGGTCGATGCGGCCGAGGGCGCGCCTGGGCCGGCGGCCCATGTAGATGTTCTCGGCGATCGACAGGTCGGGGAAGAGCGTGGGCTCCTGGTAGATGACGGCGATACCGGCGTCGCGTGCGTCACCGGGGCCGTGGAAGACGACGGGCTCACCGTCGAGCAGCACCTGGCCGGCGTCCGGTCGGTGCACCCCGGCGAGCGTCTTGATCAGGGTCGACTTGCCCGCACCGTTCTCACCGGCGAGGGCGTGCACCTCGCCGGGGAACAGCTCCAGGGAGACGCCCCGCAGGGCGCGTACGGCGCCGAAGGACTTGGCGACGTCCCTGAGCGCCAGCACCGGGGCCGGTCCCGTGTCGGACGGGTGGGTCATGGGTGGCTCCTCGACGACGTCTGCGGACCGGACCCACCAGGGGCCGTCACAGCGTCGTGAAAGGTTTCAACTGGATTGCCGGGACGTTAGGCACGGCGGGCATGTCACGTCAATGGGTCCGCCTCGAAAAGTTTTCGATAGGTGAAGGTCACGCACCGGTCACGGAAGGCCGACCTGGACAGAGGGCTTGACACTCCCCCGGCGGGCTCATAGCTTCCCCTTCTGAATCGTTTCATCAAGAGCTTTTCCAAAGCTCGTCCGAAGCACGTCCGGAGTCACCTCCGGACCGATGTCACAGGAGCCCGAAGTGACCGACCTCGCCGCGGTGAAGGCCGCGCTGAAGACACAGGCCGTCGAGACGCCGTCGTGGGCGTACGGGAACTCGGGGACCCGCTTCAAGGTGTTCGCCCAGCAGGGCGTGCCGCGCACGCCGCAGGAGAAGCTGGACGACGCCGCCCAGGTGCACGCCGTCACGGGCGTGGCCCCGACCGTCGCCCTGCACATCCCGTGGGACAAGGTGGAGGACTACTCCGCACTTGCGAAACACGCCGAGGACCGGGGTGTCCGCCTGGGCGCGATCAACTCCAACACCTTCCAGGACGACGACTACAAGCTGGGCAGCATCTGCCACCCCGACGCGGCGATCCGCCGCAAGGCCGTCGACCATCTCCTGGAGTGCGTCGACATCATGGACGCCACCGGCTCGAACGACCTGAAGCTGTGGTTCGCCGACGGGACGAACTACCCCGGCCAGGACGACATCCGCGCCCGCCAGGACCGGCTCGCCGAGGGGCTGGCCGAGGTCTACGAGCGGCTCGGGGACGGGCAGCGGATGCTGCTGGAGTACAAGTTCTTCGAGCCGGCCTTCTACACGACCGACGTCCCGGACTGGGGCACGGCGTACGCGCACTGCCTGAAGCTCGGGCCGAAGGCCCAGGTCGTCGTCGACACCGGGCACCACGCGCCGGGCACCAACATCGAGTTCATCGTCGCCACGCTGCTGCGGGAGGGGAAGCTCGGCGGGTTCGACTTCAACTCGCGCTTCTACGCCGACGACGACCTGATGGTGGGCGCGGCGGACCCCTTCCAGCTGTTCCGGATCATGTACGAGGTCGTGCGCGGGGGCGGGTTCACGCCCGACGTCGCGTTCATGCTCGACCAGTGCCACAACATCGAGGCGAAGATCCCGGCGATCATCCGTTCGGTGATGAACGTCCAGGAGGCGACGGCCAAGGCGCTGCTGGTCGACCGGTCGGCGCTGTCCGCCGCGCAGGCGGCCGGCGACGTGCTGGAGGCGAACGCGGTGCTGATGGACGCGTACAACACGGACGTGCGGCCGTTGCTGCGCGAGCTGCGGGAGGAGATGGGGCTGGCCCCCGACCCCATCGCCGCGTACAAGGCCTCCGGGTGGGCCGAGAAGATCGTCGCCGAGCGGGTCGGTGGCGAGCAGGCCGGCTGGGGGGCGTGAGCGTCTGCCGGGTTCTGTTCGTTGCGGACTGCGGGCCGTTCGTGGCTGGTCGCGCAGTTCCCCGCGCCCCTTCTGGGGCGCTGCACTCGCCGTCTCTCACTACGTAAGGACTGACAGTCATGGCACCGCACGCCGAAGCCGCCGCTCTCCTCGCCCGGTCCCACCGACTCGGTGCTGACCCCCGCAACACCAACTACGCCGGCGGCAACGCGTCCGCCAAGGGCTCCGAGACCGACCCCGTCACCGGCGGCGACGTCGAGCTGATGTGGGTGAAGGGGTCCGGTGGGGACCTCGGGACGCTCACCGAGGCGGGGCTGGCCGTGCTGCGGCTGGACCGGCTGCGGGCGCTCGTCGACGTCTATCCCGGGGTCGAGCGCGAGGACGAGATGGTCGCGGCGTTCGACTACTGCCTGCACGGCAAGGGCGGGGCCGCGCCCTCGATCGACACCGCCATGCACGGGCTGGTCGACGCCGCCCACGTGGACCACCTGCACCCCGACTCGGGCATCGCGCTCGCCTGCGCCGCCGACGGGGAGAAGCTGACCGCCGAGTGCTTCGGGGACAGCGTGGTGTGGGTGCCGTGGCGGCGGCCCGGGTTCCAGCTGGGGCTGGACATCGCGGCCGTGAAGGAGGCCAACCCGCAGGCGATCGGCTGCGTCCTCGGCGGGCACGGCATCACCGCCTGGGGCGCCACCGCCGAGGAGTGCGAGCGCAACTCGCTGCACATCATCCGCACCGCCGAGGCGTTCCTGGAAGAGCGGGGCAAGGCCGAGCCCTTCGGGCCCGTCATCGAGGGGTACGAGGCGCTGCCCGAGGCCGAGCGCCGGGAGCGGGCCGCCGCGCTCGCCCCGTACGTGCGGGCCATCGCCTCCCAGGACAAGCCGCAGGTCGGGCACTTCAACGACGCGGACGTCGTGCTGGACTTCGTCTCCCGTGCCGAGCACCCGCGGCTGGCGGCCCTGGGCACCTCCTGCCCGGACCACTTCCTGCGCACCAAGGTGCGGCCGCTCGTCCTGGACCTGCCGCCGACCGCCCCGCTGGAGGAGGCGATCGACCGGCTGAAGGAGCTGCACGCCGCCTACCGCGAGGAGTACGCCGCCTACTACGAGCGGCACGCCGAGCCCGACTCCCCCGCGATGCGCGGCGCCGACCCGGCGATCGTGCTGGTCCCGGGCGTGGGCATGTTCTCCTTCGGCAAGGACAAGCAGACCGCGCGGGTGGCCGGCGAGTTCTACGTGAACGCCATCAACGTCATGCGGGGCGCCGAGGCGGTCTCGGCGTACGCGCCGATCGAGGAGTCGGAGAAGTTCCGCATCGAGTACTGGGCGCTGGAGGAGGCCAAGCTCCAGCGGATGCCGAAGCCCAAGCCGCTGGCCACCCGGGTGGCGCTGGTGACGGGCGCCGGCAGCGGAATCGGCCGGGCGATCGCGCACCGGCTGGTCGCCGAGGGCGCGTGCGTCGTCGTCGCGGACCTGAACGCGCAGAACGCCGCGGCCGTCGCCGAGGAGCTGGGCGGGCCGGACAAGGCCGTCGCCGTGACCGTCGACGTCACCTCCGAGGAGCAGATCGCCGACGCCTTCAAGGCGGCCGTGCTCGCCTTCGGCGGGGTCGACCTGGTCGTCAACAACGCCGGGATCTCCATCTCCAAGCCGCTGCTGGAGACCTCCGCCAAGGACTGGGACCTCCAGCACGACATCATGGCCCGCGGGTCGTTCCTCGTGTCGCGGGAGGCGGCCCGGGTGATGATCGCGCAGGAGCTGGGCGGCGACATCGTCTACATCGCCTCGAAGAACGCCGTCTTCGCCGGACCGAACAACATCGCGTACTCCGCGACCAAGGCCGACCAGGCCCACCAGGTGCGGCTGCTCGCCGCCGAGCTGGGTGAGCACGGCATCCGCGTCAACGGGGTCAACCCCGACGGTGTGGTGCGCGGCTCCGGCATCTTCGCCGGTGGCTGGGGCGCACAGCGGGCCGCCGTGTACGGGGTGGAGGAGGAGAAGCTGGGCGAGTTCTACGCGCAGCGGACCATCCTCAAGCGGGAGGTGCTGCCGGAGCACGTCGCCAACGCGGTGTTCGCGCTCACGGGCGGGGACCTCACCCACACCACCGGGCTGCACGTCCCCGTCGACGCCGGCGTCGCCGCCGCCTTCCTGCGGTGACGGCCGTGCGTTCGTACGCCGCCGTCGACCTCGGCGCCTCCAGCGGGCGGGTGATGGTCGGCCGGGTCACCCCGGACTCGCTGGAGCTGGCCGAGGCGCACCGCTTCCCCAACCGGCCCGTGCGGGTCCCGGAGGGGCTGCGCTGGGACGTGCTCGGGCTGTACGCGGGGGTGCTGGACGGCTTGCGGGCGGCCGGCGCCGCGGCCGGGGGCCGGCTCGACTCCGTCGGCATCGACAGCTGGGCCGTGGACTACGGCCTGCTGGACGCCGACGGGGCACTGCTCGGCAACCCGGTGCACTACCGCGACGCCCGCACGGAGGGCGTCGCGGAGAAGGTGTGGGCCACCGTGCCGGCCGCCGAGCTGTACGCGGCGACGGGCCTGCAGTACGCGCCCTTCAACACCCTCTACCAGTTGACGGCGGCGGCCTCTTCGGCCCAACTCGCCCAGGCGGCACGTCTGTTGCTCATCCCCGACCTGCTGACGTACTGGCTGACCGGCGAGCAGGGCACCGAGCTGACCAACGCCTCCACCACGCAGCTCGTCGATCCCCGGACGCGCGACTGGTCGTACGACGTCGCCGCGCGGCTGGGCATCGACCTCAGGCTGTTCCCCCCGCTGCGGCAGCCGGGCGATCCGGCCGGCCTGCTGCGGACGGAGGTACTGGAGGAGACGGGCCTGACCGGCCCGGTGCCGGTGACGGCCGTCGGCTCGCACGACACGGCCTCCGCGGTGGCCGCCGTGCCGGCGACGGGCGAGCGGTTCGCCTACATCTGCACCGGCACCTGGTCCCTGGCCGGCCTGGAGCTTCAGGCGCCCGTCCTGAGCGAGGCGAGCCGCGCCGCCAACTTCACCAACGAGCTGGGCCTGGACGGCACGGTCCGCTACCTGCGCAACATCATGGGCCTGTGGCTGCTCCAGGAGTGCGTACGGTCCTGGGGCGACCCGGATCTGGGCGGGCTGCTGCGCGAGGCGGCCGCCGCACCGGCGCTGCGCTCGGTGGTGGACGCCGGGGACGCCGCCTTCCTCGCGCCCGGCCGGATGCCCGAGCGGATCGCCGAGGCGTGCCGGGCCTCCGGGCAGCCGGTGCCCGAGTCGCCCGGCGAGATCACGCGGTGCATCCTCGACTCGCTCGCCCTGGCGCACCGCCGCGCGGTCGAGGACGCCCAGCGGCTCGCCGGTCACCCCGTCGACGTCGTGCACATCGTCGGCGGCGGCACCCGCAACGCGCTGCTGTGCCAGCTCACCGCCGACGCCTGCGGGCTGCCGGTGGTGGCCGGCCCCACCGAGGCGGCCGCCCTCGGCAACGTCCTCGTCCAGGCCCGGGCGCACGGGCTGGTCGGCGACCGGCACGCCATGCGGCGGCTGCTCGCCCGCACCCAGCCCCTGACGCGCTACGAACCGCAGGGCGGCACCGCCCGCTGGCGCGAGGCGGAGGCCCGGCTCGCCACCCGGTGACCGGAGCCCCGGCTCGCCACGGTGAGCCGGGGTCTCCCCGCCGCCCCCGTGCCGGGCTACCCTGCACTCATCCGATGATCAACCCCTAGGAGCCGCGATGCGTGTCGCACTGTTCTTGACCTGTGTCAACGACACGCTGTATCCGGAAACCGGCCGTGCCGTGGTGAAACTGCTGACCAGGCTGGGCGTCGAGGTCGACTTCCCGATGGCCCAGACCTGCTGCGGACAGGCTCACTACAACACCGGTTACCGCCATGAGGCGGAACCGCTGGCCCGGCATTTCTCCGATGTCTTCGGGAAGTACGAGGCGATCGTGACGCCCTCGGGGTCGTGCGGGGCGATGGTGCGGGAGCTGTATCCGCGGATGGGCGAGCGGGCGCGGGCCGAGGGCCGCGGGGGCGGCCTCGCGGCGACGCTGGCGCCGGTGGTGCCGAAGACGTACGAGCTGACCGAGTTCCTGGTGGACGTGCTCGGGGTGACGGACGTCGGGGCGTACTACCCGCACACGGTGACCTACCACCCGACCTGTCACGGACTGCGCGGTCTGGGACTCGGGGAGAGGCCCCGGCGGCTGCTGCGGGCGGTCAAGGGGCTGGAGCTCGTCGAATTGCCCGGCGCGGAGGAGTGCTGTGGTTTCGGCGGCACGTTCGCGCTGAAGAACTCCGACGTCTCGGCGGCGATGGGCGCGGACAAGGTGCGCAACGCGCAGTCGACGGGAGCCGAGGTGCTGTGCGCGGCCGACAACTCCTGCCTGATGCACATCGGCGGAACCATGACCCGGCTGCGCTCGGGCATGCGGCCGGTGCACATCGCGGAGATCCTGGCGAGCACGGAGGAGGAGCCGGCGGCATGAGCGGCACGTTCGTAGGGATGCCGGCGTTTCCCCGAGCCGCGCACGAGGCCGTCGGCAACGAGACGCTGCGCGGCAATCTGCGGCACGCCACGCACACCATCCGCGCCAAGCGCGCCAAGGCGGTCGCCGAGGTGTCGGACTGGGCGGAGCTGCGCGAGGCGGGCAAGCAGATCAAGGACCACACGCTCCGTCATCTGGACCGCTACCTGGTGCAGTTGGAGGAGGCGGTCACGGCGGCGGGCGGCACCGTCCACTGGGCGGCCGACGCGGAGGAGGCCAACCGGATCGTCGCCGCGCTCGTCCGGGAGACGGGCGAGTCGGAGGTCGTCAAGGTCAAGTCCATGGCCACGCAGGAGATCGGCCTCAACGAGGCGCTGGAGGCCGAGGGCATCCGGGCCTACGAGACCGATCTCGCCGAGCTGATCGTGCAGTTGGGCAAGGACCGGCCCTCGCACATCCTCGTCCCCGCGATCCACCGAAACCGCGGCGAGATCCGGGACATCTTCGCGAGCGAGATGAGCGAGTGGGGCCGCCCGGCCCCCGAGGGTCTGACCGACACCCCGGCCGAACTGGCCGAGGCGGCCCGGCTGCACCTGCGGGAGAAGTTCCTGCGCGCCAAGGTGGGCGTCTCCGGCGCCAACTTCATGGTCGCCGAGACCGGCACGCTCGTGGTCGTGGAATCGGAGGGCAACGGGCGGATGTGCCTGACCCTCCCCGAGACGCTGATCTCGGTCGTCGGCATCGAGAAGGTCGTGCCCACCTGGCGGGACCTGGAGGTCTTCCTGCAGACCCTCCCCCGCTCCTCCACGGCCGAACGCATGAACCCTTACACCTCCATGTGGACCGGCACGACCGACGGGGACGGACCGCGGACCTTCCACCTGGTCCTGCTGGACAACGGCCGCACCGACACCCTCGCCGACGAGGTCGGCCGCCAGGCCCTGCGCTGCATCCGCTGCTCGGCCTGCCTGAACGTCTGCCCGGTGTACGAGCGGGCCGGCGGCCACGCCTACGGCTCGGTGTACCCGGGCCCGATCGGCGCGATCCTCAGCCCCCAGCTCCGGGGCACCGCCAGCGAGATCGACGCCTCACTCCCGTACGCCTCCTCCCTGTGCGGCGCCTGCTACGAGGTGTGCCCGGTCGCCATCGACATCCCGGAGGTGCTGGTGCACCTGCGCGAGCGGGTCGTCGAGGGCGGGCCGGTCACCCGGGAGGGCAACCGGGTGGTGCTCAAGCCCGCCAAGGGACACGCCGCCGAACGGGCGGCGATGCGGGCGGCGCGCTGGGCGTTCGCCCGTCCCGGGATCCTGCGGACGGGACAGCGGCTGGCGTCCCGTACCCGTCGGCTGCACCCGCGGACGCTGCCGGGCCCCGGCAGGGCGTGGAGCGGTACCCGTGACCTGCCGGCGGTGCCCGCGGAGCCGTTCCGCGACTGGTGGCAACGGACCAACGGCGGCAAGGAGGCCTCGGAATGAGCAGCAGGGAACGGGTCCTGGGCCGGGTGCGGCGCGCGCTGGCCGCCGCGCCGCAGGACGACACGCCGTACGAGCGGGCGGTCCCCCGGGACTACGCGCGCGAGCACGGGGACCTCGGCACCGAGGGGACGGTGGACCTGCTGGCGGAGAACCTGGCGGACTACCGGGCGATCGTGCACCGGTGCTCGCCCGGTGACCTGGCGGCGACGATCGCCGGGATGCTGGCGGCGCGGGGCGCGCGGACCGTGCTGGTGCCGCCGGGACTGGAGCCGGAGTGGCTCGCGGCGGCCGACGTCGAACAGGTCCCGGACCGGGCCGACAGCACCCCGCACGAGCTGGACCGGATCGACAGCGTGGTCACGGCGTGCGCGGTGGCCGTCGCCGAGACGGGGACGATCGTGCTGGACGGCGGCCCCGACCAGGGCCGCCGTCGCATCACCCTCGTCCCCGACCACCACATCTGCGTCGTCCGCGTCCCCGACCAGGTCGTCTCCTCCGTCCCGCGGGCCCTCGAGCGGCTCGATCCGGCCCGGCCGTCGACGTGGATCTCCGGTCCGTCGGCGACGAGCGACATCGAACTGGACCGGGTGGAGGGGGTGCACGGCCCGCGCACGCTGGAGGTGGTGCTGGTCGGCTGAGCGGCTCCGGCCGACCACGGCGTCACAGGTCGCGGCGCTCCAGCGGCTTCTGCGCCGGGCCCTGGACGACCCGGCCGTCGACGCCGAACCGTGAACCGTGGCACGGGCACTCCCAGGCCTGCTCGGCGCGGTTGAAGGCCACCATGCAGCCCATGTGGGTACAGCGCGCCGAGAGCGCGTGGAGCTGTCCGGACTCGTCGCGGTACACCGCGCGGCGCTCTCCGGAGACGCGGACGACGGCGCCGTCCCCGGGGGCGATCTCGTCCACCGACGGGCCGCTCGCCTTCGGCAGACGGTCCCCGACGAAGTGGCGGGCCACGTCGGTCTGGTGTTTGAGGAAGGCCGCGCCCTCGCGGACGACGGAGGCGATGCGGCGGGGGTCGTACAGGTCGCTCCACGGGCAGTCACGACCGGTGATCCGCTCGGTCAGCAGACGGCCCGCCATGATGCCGGTGCTCATGCCCCAGCCGCCGAAGCCGGTGGCCACGTAGACGTTCCTGCTGCCGGGGTGCAGGGGGCCGACGAGGGGCACGGAGTCGGTGGAATCGTTGTCCTGGGTGGCCCAGCGGTGGGTGAAGGACAGGTCGCCGAAGCGGTCGGTCGCCCAGGAGGCCAGCCGTTCGAAGCGCTCCTCGACGTCCTGCCCCGTGCCGGGTGTGAAGTGCTCGCCCGTCACGATCAGCAGGCGCCGGCCGTCCGGAAGGGGTGCGGTGCGCACGGACCGCGTGTTCTGCTCCTGGGTGATGTACATGCCGTGCGGCGCCCCGGCGGCGTCGAGGGGCGCGGTCAGCACCAGTTCCCGGCGCGGGGAGAGGCGGGTGAAGAGCAGGGCGCGGTCGAAGACGGGGTAGTGGGTGGCGACGACGACGGAGTACGCGGTCACCGTCGTCGCGGAGGCCGGGGACTCCACGGTCAGCTCGCAGGGCTCGCCCTCGTGGAGGTCGGTGACACGGCTGTACTCGTGGATGGTGCCGCCGAGGCGCCGGATGCCGTCGGCGACGGCCAGCAGGTACTTGCGGGGGTGGAACTGGGCCTGTTCGGCGACCCGGACCGCGCCCGCGACGGGGAACGGCAGTTCCGTCTCGGTCACGTACTCGGCGGGCAGTCCCGCCTCCCGGGCGGCCTCCGCCTCGGCCTTCAGCTCGTCGGTGCGGGCCGGGTCCTCGGCGTAGGTGTAGGCGGCGGTGTCCTCCCACTCGCAGTCGACGCCCAGTTCCTCGGCGTTCTCCGCGGCGTGCCGGACTGCGTCCATCTGCGAGCGTGCGTACAGCCTGGCCGCCCCCGGGCCGCGGGTGCGCCGCAGGTGGTCGTAGACGAGGGTGTGCTGGGCGCTGATCTTGGCCGTGGTGTGGCCGGTGACGCCGGCCGCGATCCGGTGCGCCTCCAGCACGGCCACGGAGCGGCCTCGCCGGGCCAGCTCCCAGGCCGTGCTGAGCCCGGCGATGCCCCCGCCGACCACGGCGACGTCGACGGTGAGCGGCCCCTCCGGAGGGGGTGCCGGATCACCGGGAGGCGCCGTGTGCAGCCAGTACGACCCGTGGATGTCCGCCTGATCGTCCATGGGGGCCGGGTTCCCGGGAGCGGCCCGGTCACACGGCGGACCGGGCCGGACCGGGCCTACTGGTTGCCCTTGGCGGCACTGATGTCACCGAGCGCGGATTCCGGATCGCGTTCGATGGCGAGGTCACCGAGGGAGATGATGCCGACCGGCCGGCCCTCCTCGACCACCGGGACACGGCGGACGGCGTGCTCGCGCATCACCTGGACCACCACGTCCAGATCGTCGTCGGGGCCCACGGTGACCAGGTCGTCGCTGCAGGCGCCGGCCACCGTCGTCTCTCCCGGGTCCTGGCCCTCCGCGAGGGCGCGTACCACGAGGTCCCGGTCGCTGACGATGCCGCGCAGCCGCTCGTCGTCGGTGACCAGGACGACCCCGATGTCCTCGTCCCGCATGATGCGTGCCACGTCCGTGACCGAGGCCTGCGGTTCCACGGTCACGGGAGGAGCGGTCATGAGGTCCCGCACGTGCTGAGTCACGGCGTGTCCTCCTTCCTGCCTCGGCGGTGCCCCTCACCGCCGTTCGCGCACCGGGTACCCGTCAGGCATCGGACCAGACGGCGTCACGCCCTCCCGTCGCAGCCCTCCCGGGCCACTGCCAACCGCGGGCGGGTTGTCATGGAAGCCTGACGGGCGCGATCGAGGACGCCGTACGCGAGGCGGGCCCGGACCGGACGATCCTGCGGCCGGGCGGCTTCCACTCCAACGCCCTGGCCTGGGCCGAGCCGGTCCGCGCCCACCGCACCGTCGCGGCCCCCTTCGGCGACGTCGGCCTGCCCCCGTCGACCCGGCCGACATCGCCGAGGTCGCCGCCGCGGCCCTCCGGAAGGGCGGACACGCCGGTCGCGTCCACGAGTTGACCGGCCCCGTCCCGACGAGGCCCCGGCAGCGGGCGGAGGCCGGTGGCGGGGCGATCGGCGAGCCGGTGCGCTTCGTCGAGCAGAGGCGGGAGGAGGCGCGCGCACGGATGCCGGCGTTTCATGCCGGAGCCGGTCGTCGCGACCACCCTGTCCGTCCTCGGCGAACCGACGCCCGCCCAGCGGCGCTTCAGCCCCGACGTGGAGCGGTGTCGGGCCGCACGCCGCGCACCGTCGCGCAGTGGGCGCGCCGTCACGCGGCCGGGTTCCGCTGAACCGCCCGGCCGGGGGGGCGGCCCCCCCCCCCGGGGGGGGGGCCCGCCCCCCCCCCCGGGGCCGGGGGGGGGCAGGGAAAGGTGAAGGGGCCGGGCCGACCCCCGGGTGTTCAGGGCGGCGCGCCGGTTAACCCCC